>MAXH01000099.1 GCA_001750925.1 Desulfobulbaceae bacterium S3730MH12 | reverse complement strand
TGTTTTCGCGACCAATAATTCTATTGCTGGCCATTGCAGCGATAACTATTTTTTCCATTGTAAGTTCCGGGGGAGAATAATAAGAATGTATTTAATCTGTTTATCTGATAATACGAAAATTATAGATTTTGTTCAATTTCTTTTATAACTTGATAAATTGTCAACTCATCCCATTTAACGGGATTAATCTGGTTGGAGGTTGTCGATGAAATTGATCTGTCCGCATTGCGGGGCGGAACGTACTGTGGATGACTCGTATAGAGAAAAAATGGTACAGTGCTCCAAATGCGAAATCAGCTTTGGCGTTTTTCCCTGGCGAAAAAATTTGGTATCTGAAGATGTGGAGATTTCTCCTGTAGAATCCTCAACATTGTCTGAGACACAGGAAGAACCACCAGTTTTATCTGATCCTGTTCCCGGATTTGATGAGATAGCTTCAGACAAAGATGAAACGGAAGAACCTGAAAATGAATCGACTCAGCCCGAATCCTCCTTGGCTGGCCCCAGTTTCCCCATAGTCGGTGTAATTAAAGATACCTGGGAAGAGACAAAAGGGGCTAAGGCATCGATCTGGGCAGCAATTGCTGTTCTGTACCTTGTGATGCTTCTTGCAGAGGCGGCGGCCTCTTTTCTGACGATTTCCCGGGGGGGTGAGGGAACGACTGCTGTTGGTCAGGGATTTGATAGTGTTATCCAGCTGTTCATCAGTGCAGTTGCTGTTATTTTTACAGCTGGTCTGCTTTACATAGGGGTGAAAAAGGTAGCTGGGGAAGGCATCTCCTGGAAGATGATCTTCAGTGGGTTTTCTTTTGCCGGTCAGATTGTTCTGGCAACACTGCTTCAGTCGATATTTGTGGCAGTAGGCCTGTTTCTTTTTGTTTTGCCGGGATTATACCTTATGGTTGGTTATAGTCTGACCCTGCCGATTATTATGGACAGAGGGATGTCCGCATGGGAGGCCATGGAAGCCTCCAGAAGGGCGATTCACAAGGTGTGGTGGAAAGTGGCAGGGACATTTGTTCTTATGGGCCTGATCCAGTTTGTCTCTGCTGTCCCTTTTGGGATCGGTCTTATCTGGACAGTACCGATGGTTATAATTCTGGTGGGTGTAATGTATCACCGGTTGTCTGGTGCAGAAAAAACGTAATTCATTCTTTTTTTGTTTTTGCTTACAGGGGGTAACATGGGAATTGTGACAGCGCCGTTGTTTTGGCTCACTATAGGAGTAATGCTGCTTTTTCTCGAACTTGCGGTTCCCGGCTTTATACTCTTCTTTTTTGGTGTGGGGGCACTGCTCACTTCTCTAGGGGCATATCTCTTTCATTTGAGTCTCAGCTGGCAGCTGGTACTTTTTATCATAGCCTCACTGGCCTCGTTGTTCTCATTGCGAAATATAATTCAAAAGAGATTTCTGCAACCCTCTTCACCAGGGGAGGAAGATGAGGATGCCCAGCTTGTTACCCTTGGGGAAAGAGGTGTTGTCAGCAGTATAATTGTGCCGCCTGCAGGAGGGAGGATAAAATATTCGGGGACATTCTGGAAGGCAACCGCTGATGAAAGAATTGATGAGGGAGAAATCATTTCCATAGTATCTCAAAAAGGCCTCGTCATACATGTTGAAAAGGTGTAGCCGCTGTAACACTTTAATAAGGAGAGGGGAATAATATGGAACAAAATTTAATTGCTCTTGGATTGATAGTAGTGCTGGTTGTTGTTGTTCTGCTCAAGTCAGCTGTAGTTGTGCCTCAGCGTTCGGAGTATGTGGTGGAACGGTTGGGAAAGTACAGAACCACCCTGACGGCAGGCTTTCACATCCTGCTCCCGTTTTTAGACAAGATTGCGTATAAGCGAAGCCTGAAAGAAGAACCAGTTGATATAAGTGCCCAGACCTGTATCACGGCTGATAATGTCACCCTTGAGGTTGACGGTATCCTTTATCTCCAGGTTGTAAACTCAAAAATGTCTGCATACGGTATTGATAACTATCACTTTGCAGCCAGTCAGCTTGCCCAGACAAGTCTGCGTTCAGCGATTGGTAAGATTTCTCTTGATAATACCTTTGAGGCGCGGGAAACTCTGAATGGCCAGGTTGTTATGGCCCTTGATGAGGCAGCCACCAACTGGGGGATCAAGGTTCTTCGCTATGAAATAAAAGATATTCAACCGCCGCGAACCGTACTTGAGGCCATGGAAAAACAGATGAAGGCGGAAAGGGAGAAGCGTGCGGAAATCGCCCGCTCAGAAGGAGAGAAGCAGGCTATTCTTAACCGGGCGGAGGGTGATCGTGGAGAGGCCATCTCTCTCTCTGAAGGTGAGAAGATGAAGCGGATCAATGAGGCAGACGGTAAGGCTCAGGAGATTCTTATGGTGGCGGACGCGACCGCAAAGGGAATAGAGGCGGTGGCCGCAGCTCTGTCATCCCCGGGGGGCAGGGAAGCAGCCAACCTGGAAGTTGCTAAACAGTATATCGGTGCATTTGGTAAACTGGCGAAAGAGAGCAATACTATGATTATCCCGGGAAATCTCACCGATATAAGTGGCATGGTTGCTTCAGCTATGGCAACTCTTGAGCATGTGAAAAAGAAGGGGGGGCAGGCCAAAGACGAACCGGAGATCCGTTTCGGTGGATGATGTCTTCCCGCAGTCACTCTTTGTTCTTTATCCATCTGTTGATGGTTGTATGTGCTACTCTTGTTTCCACCTCGTTTATCGTAGGGGCTGCAATTACTGATGAGCTGGATCCGGCGGTTTTAACGTTGGTTCGTTTTGTCATCGCATCATTTTTTTTTGCACCATGGATTCGCTATAAATACGGTGCAACTTTCAGCCTGACTCTATTTTTGCGCTGCGGTGTAATAAGTGGGAGTCTGGTCATTTTTTTCTGGAGCATGTTTCTCTCTCTCAGATACACTACAGCATTGAACACCAGTGTTATTTTTACCTTGATCCCACCTATTTCCTGGGTGTACGCTTTTTTTCTTGTGGGAGAAAGATTAAAACGATGGCAACTCATCGCTCTCGTCTGTGGAATGATTGGAGCTATGTGGGTGATTTTCAGGGGTGATTTTTCTGCTTTTCTGGCGATGAAGTGGAATAAAGGTGATCTTATTTTTCTGGCAGGAGGTTTTGTTCTGGGACTTTATACCCCCCTTGTGAAGTTGTTGCACAGAGATGAACCTATGGCGGTGATGACTTTCTGGGTTCTGGTTACCGGTAGTTGCTGGCTGCTCTTTTTCAGTGGTTATAAGCTGCTGGATGTCGAGTGGAGTTATATTCCTGTAAATGTCTGGGCCGGTATCTGTTATCTCGCAATTTTTACAACAGTAATCACTTTTTTTCTGACCCAGTATGCCACCCTGTTTCTTGGACCTACGCGGGTGATGGCCTATTCCTATCTCTACCCGGGACTGGTGCTATTGATTGAACTGGCTCTGGGGCATGGATTACCATCATTTTCAGTTCTGCCAGGTGTTGCGATTGTACTGACCTCAATGTTTATAATCCAGCATTTTGAGAAGTGAGTCAGTTTGGCAAACATTTTTGCTATGGAGTCAATGAATGAAAACCACAGCTGCGGACATCATGACCACCAATTTTTCTACCCTGCTTCCTCAAACGCCGGTCATAGATGCGATTAGGATATTTCAGGGATCTTTTAATAAACAAGGTCGGCGACTCTTCGGTATGATTGTCTCTGATGAGGAGCAGCATTTGGTCGGGATGCTCTCCATGTACGATATTCTACTCTATCTGCGGCCCAAGCATATTCACGTATGGGGTTCGATGGAGGATCTCGAAATTGCCGGGGTAATTGACGCTGCAGGCAGCCGGATCAAATCTATTCTGGTGGGAGATATCATGACGCCGGATGTAGTCACTGTCGGTCCCAATGCTAATTTGATGATGGTTCTCGATACCATGATTAAAAAACACGTCCGCCGGTTGCCGGTAGTGGAGGAACAGCGCATCATAGGCATTGTTTATATATCAGACCTTTTCAGTCAGCTGCTGGAGCGAATCAGTGACTGAGTCTTGGGTCCTGGAGACACAAATTAAAAAAATAAATCAGAACTTCAGATAGTCTTGGAGTAATAATGGTGCAATTCAACCGGAAAAGTACTCTTCGTAATCTCACTGTCAATGATGCCATGCGTCGACAGATTATCCAGCTCGATCAGGCTAAAACCATTGACCTCGGCATTAATGTTCTCATAAAATATAAGGTAAACGCACTTCTTACCGTTGATTCTCAGGGAAAGCCTGTTGGTGTGGTATCCAAGACGGATGTCATGGGGGCTTATTATGCCGGACTGCCCGTTGAGTCTCCCCTGGAGTACATAATGGTTTCTCCTCCACTCTTTTGCCGGTCGGGAGATTCCCTTGAAACAGCCCTGGAGCAGATGCGCACCAGTGGGGTATATCGTTTGTATGTTACCGATAATGAACCTGGAGATCTCGTTGGTGCTCTGGCCTATCCCGATATCGTCGGCCTGCTGTATCAATATTGCCACCAATGCGAATACAGCCATTTGAAGACTTCGAGAGAATCACATCAGGATGATTCTGTTCGCCGTTTCAATGTTCGGGAGGTTATGACGCCGAGTGTCAAAAGTATTGGAGCCGGTGAAACATTGAATACGGTAATGGAAACCCTCTCTGCTTTTCGATTCGGCGCCATGTTGGTCACTGATGAAAACGGCTGTCCCCGTGGTGTCATATCAAAAACTGATCTGGCTCTCAATTATAAGCATGGCGTGGACCCCGGGGTAGCGGCTCATACGGTGATGAGTGGGCCTGTTTCTACCTGTGATGTTGATTCACTGCTGGAGGAAGCCATAAAAAAGATGACCATGATTGATATTCACAGGTTGTTTGTCCACGAGGGTGAAATGAGTAACATTGTGGGCGTATTGTCACTCTCTGATGCTGCCCGGGTTCGTTCAGGTTCTTGCTACGCCTGCGTTTCCAGCCGTATTAAAGTGGAGGATCATGGCTGATGGAGTTTAACTAGTGTCTGTCCATAGATGAGATTTTTTATTCTAAATAGAGGCGCTCGAGAAATTTAACCGCAGGCATATATGTGATATGTCGAGGATTAAATTTTGAGAGCAACGAATAGTTAGGGTAAAAAGGCCATTTATGGACAGACACTAACTGGTGTTCTGGTGAACCAGGCTCAGATAGAGATCACCACGCCCGTAGGGGCCAGGGCGGCCTTTGCCTTTTATGCGGAGTTTTCCGCCGACGGTGCTGCCCGGAGGAATTTTGATCCTCAGGGTTTGTTCTCCGGTATCTCCATAAACAACAACCTGTATCGTTTTACCCCGTTTCAACTCCTCTGGAGTCAAAGGAGTATGGTAGGTTGTATCGTAATGTTTAAGCTGTTTACTCCTGCCGGAGTTTTGGGCCTTTTCTGGTCTGCTTTCCTGTTGTCCTGATTTCAGTATGGATCCGACAGCGGTGCTCACTGATTTGAGGAGAGGAGAGTTGCCGGAGAGAGTTTTTCTGGTCGCTTTGGAGATCATGGGGCCGGCCAGGGATCCAAACAGGAAGATACCGCCGAAGAAGATACCTCCTTTGCCGTTAAAAAAGCTTTTTCTCACAAAATTGGAACTTGAGCGAAAACCGGATCTTTGAAATTCATGCAGGAGGCCCCGAAACATCCGCTGGAAACGAGGATCTCTGAAAAGATCGCGAAGAATATCCTCTTGACTGTAAGAAAATCCATCGGTGCCGTTCGAACTGGAAAAATCACCTTTGCCGCTTGCTCTCCACCTGTTGTATTGGCGCTTTTTAACCGGATCTGTAAGTACTCCGTAAGCTTCTGCAACCTCTTTGAATTTCTCCTCCGCCTCCGGTGAGTCAGGATTTCGGTCGGGGTGGTACTGCATCGCAAGTTTACGGTAGTTTTTGCGGATTTCATCTTCTGTTGAAGATTTTGTTACCTCGAGTATTTTGTAATAATCTTTCATGGCAAAAGTTTGTTACATATATCGTAACTATTCAGTTAGGGCAGGAGATTCCCCTACTTATATATCTTACCTGCTGTGACTTCAATTGTCATGGAAGTTTTATTTTGTAGAAAAAGAGAATAAACCTATTGCGGCTTCTCTCTTTAAACACAAGTACTGTAGTTTGGGTTGAGAGACACGCACATCTGAAACCAGGATAAGGAAAATGAAAAAACTCATTCTAGTCTTGATTATAATAGCGGTGGCTGTCAGTTTTTTTGCATTTGACATTGATCAGCTGCTCACTCTTGACAATATCAAATCCAGCCAGGCTGAGTTTGAGCAGTTGAAGGCGGATTCTCCTGTTATGGTCAGTTTTATCTTTTTTGCATTTTATGTGGTCGTCACTGCACTGTCTCTACCTGGAGCGGTCCTGATGACCCTTGCAGCAGGAGCATTGTTTGGGCTGGCATGGGGATTGGTGCTGGTCTCTTTTGCCTCTACAATTGGTGCAACCCTGGCATTTCTTGTTTCCAGGTATCTGTTTAAAGAGAGTGTACAGAATCGTTTCGGGGACAGGCTGGCTGCCATTAATGAAGGAGTAAAGTCTGAAGGAGCCTTCTATCTGTTTACCCTTCGCCTGGTGCCGATATTTCCCTTCTTTTTGATTAATATTCTGATGGGCCTTACCCCTATCCGCACATTCACCTACTATTGGGTCAGCCAGGTAGGTATGTTAGCGGGCACTGTAGTTTACACTAACGCAGGCACCCAGCTTGGCAATATTGAAAGTCTGGGGGATATTGTATCCTTACCTCTGCTTTTTTCTTTTGCTCTTCTTGGCATATTCCCGCTTCTGGCAAAGAAAATTACAGAGTGGCTAAAAAAGAGAAAGGTGTATGCAGCCTGGCAGAAGCCGAAAAGTTTTGATCGTAACCTGATTGTCATTGGTGCGGGTGCAGCCGGACTTGTCAGTTCATATATTGCGGCTGCTGTGAAGGCAAAGGTTACCCTGGTGGAAGCCCATAAAATGGGGGGAGATTGTCTCAACTACGGTTGTGTTCCAAGCAAGGCCTTTATTAAGAGTGCCAAACTTGTCCACCATTTGAGAAACGGTGAACATTATGGGCTCGAAGGAGCCGAAGCCAAATTCAGATTCAGTAAAGTGATGGCACGTATCCATAAGGTTATTGCTACAGTGGAACCCCACGATAGTGTTGAGAGATATACTGGTCTTGGGGTTGAAGTGTTGCAGGGATATGCAACACTGATCGACCCGTGGACGGTGGAAATTCAGCTCAATGATGGTGATAAGATAAAACTGACAAGTCGGGCAATAATCATTGCAGCAGGTGCTGAGCCTTTTGTGCCGCCGTTGCCGGGAATTGAAGATTCCGGTTTTTTGACAAGCGACACCCTTTGGGATGAGCTTGCCGATTACGAAGAACCTCCGAAAAAGCTTGTCATTCTTGGTGGCGGCCCCATTGGTTGCGAGCTTTCGCAGAGTTTTGCACGGCTTGGCAGTGCAGTTTTTCAGATCGAAAGAGGGAGCAGGATCATGGGCCGTGAAGATGAAGATGTCTCGGCTTTTGCAAAAGCATCTCTGGAGCAGGATGGAGTCCGGGTGTTGACAGGCCATAGCGCTCTTCGCTGCGAGCGTGACGGGGAAGAAAAATTCATTGTCGTTGAGCATGAAGGCAAGGAAAAAAAATTAACATATGATGTCTTGATCTGTGCTGTGGGCAGGTCTGCACGGCTCAAAGGGTATGGTCTTGAAAAACTGGGGATACCGACGGAAAGAACCGTTGTCACAAACGACTATCTGGAAACACTCTATCCTAACATATTCGCCGCAGGCGATATTGCCGGACCGTACCAGTTTACTCATGTTGCCGGCCACCAGGCCTGGTATGCCGCAGTAAATTCGCTGTTCGGTGAGTGGAAAAAATTCAAGGTCGATTATTCCGTTATCCCGTGGACAACCTTTATAGATCCTGAGGTGGCAAGAGTCGGCCTGAATGAACAGGAGGCAGGAGAAAAGGGTGTTGACTATGAGATAACCCGCTTTGATATAGGTGAGCTCGACAGGGCCATTGCCGATGGCGCTGACCGTGGATTTATCAAGGTTCTTACCAAACCGGGCAAAGATAAAATCCTCGGAGTCACCATAGTCGGTGAGCATGGGGGCGATCTGCTCGCTGAGTTTGTGCTGGCGATGAAGCATGGTCTCGGCTTGAATAAGATTCTTGGAACCATTCATACCTATCCGACACTTGCAGAGTCGAACAAGTATGTGGCGGGAGAGTGGAAAAGAGCTCATACACCTGAGAAACTGCTGGTCTGGATTGAACGTTATCATAACTGGAAGAGGGGGTAACCCATGGCACGAATTCTCTGGCTCTTTATAACTGTTCTCGTTGCTGTCCAGGTGGAGGCGGCTGTCTTTGATCATGCTCAATGGGATAGTTTGTTGCAAAAACATGTAATTGTTCTGTCAGGCGGCAAGGTTACCCAGGTTGATTATGATGGTTTCCTGGATGACAGGGACCGTCTGAAGGAGTATCTGAATAGTTTGGCAGAAGTCGACAGGGATACATTTGATGGCTATTCTTTGGATCATCAGCTGGCCTTTTTGATCAATGCATATAACGGTTGGACCGTAGAGTTGATTTTAACCGGATACCCCGATCTTGAGTCTATCAAAGACCTGGGGAATCTTTTTCAGTCGCCATGGAAAAAGCAATTTCTTCCTCTATTAGGGGAAAAGAGATCACTTGATGATATCGAGCATAATTTGATCAGAGGTTCCGGCAGATACAATGATCCCCGAATTCATTTTGCTGTCAATTGCGCAAGTATCGGTTGTCCATCACTACGATCAGAGGCCTATACAGGAGAAAAACTGCAGAACCAGTTGGCCGAGGCGAGTGAGTTTTTCCTTGCAGATAGAGAAAGAAATCGGCTGAATAACCAGGTTCTTGAGGTTTCCTCACTCTTTAAATGGTATCGACAGGATTTTGAGAAGGGATGGCTTGGGTTCCAATCCCTGGGCCAGTTTTTAGCGAGTTACGATCAGGCCCTTGGTCTTGATGAAAAGACGGCGGAGAAAGTGAGAGCCGGCGGGATTAAGATTGATTTTCTTAAATATGACTGGAAATTGAATAAGAAGAACATTTGATGCGAGAAATATCAGGGTTTCAGGCCTGATATTTCTCTTGAAAGTAGTTAGGATCGTTACCGTTTTATAACCATTGCCATACCCATGCCGCCGCCTATACACATGGAGATGAGGCCCGTGCCATAGTTTTTCCTCTCCATCTGGTACATGCCTGTAACCATCTGGCGTGCACCGGTGCAGCCGATCGGGTGGCCAAGTGAGATGCCGCTGCCGAGTTCATTGGGTCTATCTGTTGCGATGCCCAGTTCCCTCATGCAGCCGATAGCCTGGGCGGCAAAGGCTTCGTTAAGCTCAATCATCTCAATATCATTGATGGTTAAACCGGTTTTACTAAGCACTTTTTTGATCGCCGGTACGGGGCCAAGGCCCATGTACGCAGGATCCAGACCGCCGGCACCAAATGATTCGATGGCAACAATCGGAGTCAGGCCGAGTTCATCAGCTTTTTCCCGACTCATCATCAGGACTGCTGCGCCGCCATCGTTGATACCTGAGGCATTGCCGGCAGTTACGGAGCCGTCTTTTTTGAAGACAGGGCGTAATTTAGACATCTTTTCCATATCCGTTTCCATTGGCCGTTCATCGGTGTTGACAATTATGTCGCCTCTCCGGTTTTTTATCAGCACGTCAACGATTTCATCTTTAAAAGTACCATTCTGTACAGCTGCAAATGCACGGTTATGGCTGAGCACAGCGAGTTCATCCTGCTCCTTGCGGCTGATACCATATTTCGCTACAATGTTTTCTGCGGTGACACCCATATGATATCCATAAAAGATCTCATATAATCCGTCATAAACCATCAGATCGCGGACTTCACCAACTCCGGTGAGTTCCATTCTGTAGCCCCATCTTGCTTTAGGTAGTGCCATTGGGGCGTTGCTCATGGATTCCTGTCCTCCGGCAACAACAACCTCTGCCTCTCCTGTCATGATTGAGGTCGCACCGAGAGCTATGGCTTTCAGGCCGGAGCCGCATATCTTGTTGATTGTATAAGCCGGGGTTTCTTTCAGATAGCCTGCACGGATCATGGCTTGTCTGGCAGGATTCTGGCCCTGTCCTGCTTGCAGGACATTGCCCATTATAACTTCATCGATGACAATTGGCTGCAGGGTGTCATCCCAGTCATAGGCCGCTGTTTCGATTTCAGTCATACCCTGATCCTGTAATTTCTCCGGTGCCAGGGCGGTAATATTGTCGTTTGTTGCGGGACGAAGTGCTACCTTACGTAAAACATCTTTCATCACAACGGAGCCAAGGTCGATGGCGGAGACATTCTTCAAAGAACCACCAAATGTGCCAACCGCCGTTCTGGAGCCACTAACTATCACAACTTCCTTCATAATTTTGCTCTCCTTTGGATTTATAAGTGAAATTTGCCGCCCACTATAACAGATTATCTGGGCGCATGAAACATTTGTTTTTGATATTGACTTAAACGTTAAGGTAAGGTATAATCACATACGTGACACTTGAATGATCAAGCAAAATCATATAATCGATATGGATCATTTGTATCTAACGTAAACGTCATTATGATATTGTCAGGATAAATAAATTTTTCAGAGAGGAGAAATTATGGATGTCATGTCATACAAATCAATCCCGGCCATACTGAAAGACAATGCTGACAAGTACAGTAAGAAAACCGCTATCAGCTATAAAAAACGCGGCATATTTTTGTCTCTTACCTACGAGGAGTTTTATGAACGGGTTCTTTTGCTTGCCAGGGGACTCGGTAAGGCGGGGGTGAAACGGGGAGATAGGGTTGTCATTTTTTCTGAGAATCGTCTGGGCTGGGCCATTTCCGATTTTGGTATCCAGTGTGCAGGCGGGGTCACTGTCCCCATCTATGCAACAAATACAGGAAAGCAGGCTGCCTATATTATAAACCACTGTGGTGCAAAAATTGTTTTTGTTTCAACCAGGGGACAGTATGAAAAACTGCTCTCTATCAGAGATGAAATTCCCGGAGTAGAGCTTGTCATATCCTACGAGCGATTTATGGGTGATCGTCTGTTTCCTGTCTATACGCAGTATCAGCTTTCAGAGGTTTCAGCACCGCTTTCACAAGAGGAACAGGACCAGATAGAACAGCAGATTGAAGAGATCACCCACGATGACCTGATCACTGTAATCTACACCTCTGGAACAACGGGGGTGCCTAAAGGTGTGCTGCTGACTCAGCACAATATAATGATTAATGCCGAGCATGGTCTGAACCAGCTGGGTATTCCACAACAAGAGCAGACAACCCTCAGTTTTCTTCCCTTGAGTCACGTGCTTGAACGGACTGCGGGTTATTATGTAACACTCCTGAACGGTAATCATCTCGCCTTTGCAGAAGAGGCAGCAAAGGTATTGGAGAACATGGTGGAGATTCGACCAACCAACATGGTCAGTGTGCCGCGGCTGTTTGAGAAGATCTATTCAAGAATTTATGAAAATGTCCACCAGGCGAGCCCTTTGAAAAAAAGACTCTTTCATAAAGCAGTGGAAATAGGTCGTGAGTACGTGAATAAAAAATATGTGACTAAGGAACCACTGGGATCCCTTGAGTTGAAATATAAATTTTTTGACAAGCTGGTATTTAAAAAAATCCGCGATCGCTTTGGCGGCAGGCTGAAATATTTCCTTTGCGGGGGCGCACCCCTTGATAAGACCATCAATGAGTTCATGTGGATTATCGGTCTTCCCGTTTATAATGGTTACGGTTTGACCGAGACAAGCCCCGGAATAACTCTTAGCCGTGCCGGAGAAGTTCGTTTTGATTCGGTGGGTAAAGTCTTTAAAGAGACTGAGATCAGATTTGAAAGTGATGGTGAACTTGTGGTTAGAGGGCCTCAGGTTATGAAGGGGTACTATAAGGATGACGAAGCCACCAGTGAGGTTCTTGAAGACGGGTGGTTTAAGACCGGTGATATTGCCAGGATAGATGATGAGGGTTTTGTCTATATTATTGACAGGAAGAAGGAGATCATCGTTACAGCCGGTGGTAAAAATATTGCACCGCAGCCGTTAGAAAATAGACTCAAACTGGATAAATATATTTCCCAGGCCATTGTGTTCGGAGATCGTAAACCATATCTGGTGGCGCTGCTGACACCCAATATTGAACGAGTGATTGATTTAGCCCGTGATGAGAAGCTGGATTATATCGATATTGAAGAATTGGTGAAACACTCCAGGATAAAAGAACTCTATGCAGATCGTATAGAGCGTATGAATAGAGATCTCCCATCGTATGAGACAATTAAATATTTCGGCATCGTACCCGTGGATTTTTCAATTGAAGGGGGTGAACTTACTCCTACCCTGAAGATGAAGCGTAAGATTATTTATGAAAAATACAAACAACTGGTTGATGATCTTTATCTCACCAGTGGCAACGGGGTTATAGACCCGCAGAACAAAAACAACGGAGGAAAAATATGAACCAGATTAATCGCGTAGCCGTACTGGGCGCCGGGGTTATGGGCGCAACTATAGCGGCTCATCTGGCCAATGCGGGCTTGGAAATCCTTTTGCTTGACATTGTACCGAAGGAACTGGACAAAAATGAAGAAGCTAAGGGGTTAACCCTGGACAGCCCTGCTGTACGCAACCGTATTGCTGAAAGCGGTTTGAGAGGGTTGTTGAAAATGAAACCCGCGCCATTTTACCTCACTGACTTTGCAGGACAGGTAGAGGTAGGTAACCTTGAAGATGATCTTGGAAAACTGAAAGAGTGTGACTGGATAATTGAGGTTGTTGTTGAATATATGCCAATCAAACTTGATCTTTTGAAAAAGCTCGTGCCTCATCTGGCACCGGGAGCAATTCTCACCACAAATACCAGTGGTCTGTCGGTAAATGAGATGGCAGAGGTTCTTCCGGCTGAAGTAAGAAAGAATTTTCTTGCAACCCATTTTTTCAATCCGCCCCGTTATATGCGTCTGATGGAGATTGTTCCATGTACAGATACTGATCCCGGGGTTATGCAGGGATTGGCGGACTTTATTGCCCGTCGGCTTGGCAAAGGGATTGTCTATGCAAAGGATACCACAAACTTTATTGCAAATCGAATCGGTACATATGCGATTTTTAAAGGTATCCAGCATATGACTGATCTGGGCCTGAGTGTGGAGGAAGTGGATGCGGTTGCAGGTCCCGCAACAGCCCGGCCAAAGAGTGCAGCTTTTCGTACTGCCGACCTTGTAGGTCTGGATACCCTGGCCCATGTTGCTGCAAACTCTCATGATCTTCTACCGGATGATGAGGAGCGGGATGTATTCAAGCTGCCCGGATTTATAAAAACCATGATAGATAACGGCCAGTTGGGGAATAAGACCAGGCAGGGATTCTACAAAAAAGAGATGGTGGATGGTAAGCGGCAGATCTTCTATCTTGACTATAACAGTGGCGAATATGTTCCTCTTGCAAAGCCGAAGTTCCCGTCAATAGTGGCGGTCAAGCAGGTTGATGACCCCGGGCAGAAAGTGAAAATGGTTGTTTCCGGCAATGATAAAGGTGCAGAGTTCGCCTGGAAGTCGATCCGTGATACCCTGATTTATGCGGTGAACAGGATTCCTGAGATTGCCGATGATGTGGTTAATGTTGATAATGCAATGCGCTGGGGATTTAACTGGGAAATCGGTCCCTTTGAAATGTTCGATGCCATCGGTGTTCAGAATTTTGTCAAGCGGGCCGAAAAGGATGGCGTCGCAGTGCCGGAGAGCTTGAAATCAGTAGAATCTTTCTACCGCTTCAATGAAGACGGCACGAAAGAGTATTACGATCTGCTGAAGGGTGAGTATGCAGCTGTGCCGGTGAAAGAAGGGCAGATTCAGCTGGAGATCCTGAAGAAAAGCGGCAGGGTTGTTGAAAAAAATGGTAACTGCTCGGTAATAGACCTTGGAGACGGTGTCTTCGGTTTTGAATTTCATTCAAAGATGAACGCCATCAGCGGTGACATTCTGGCAATGACTCATAAGGCTGTCAAACGTGCGGAGAATGAGGGTGTCGGCCTGGTGATTGGCAACCGTGGTGCGAATTTCTCGGTCGGTGCCAACCTTATGATGATGGCTGTGGCCATGGCAGAGGGTGCGTATGATGATATTAATATGGTACTTCGGGCTTTTCAGAAGGCTACCATGGCAGTGAAATATGCAAAGGTTCCCGTGGTTACTGCTCCTTTTAACATGACCCTTGGTGGCGGTGCTGAGTTCTGCCTCCATGCCGATTCAATTAATGCGTATTCTGAGACCTATATGGGCCTTGTGGAGATTGGTGTCGGTCTCCTGCCCGGCGGTGGTGGAACCAAGGAGATGAGTATGCGTGCCATTAAACTGGCACAGCAGTATAAAACCGATGTGCAGCCATTTATTGTGAAGAATTTTGAGCAGATAGCAATGGCCAAAGTCTCCATGGGCGCAGCAGAACTGGCCCCTATGGGTTATATGAGAAATGGTGATTCGATCACCATGGATATCGATCAGTTGATAACCGATGCCAAGCAGAAAGTTCTGGCCCTGGCTGTTAATTATCGACCAAAACTGCGAGCCGAAAATCTTCCTGCTCCCGGCCGAGGCATTGCATCTGCAATCAAGAGCCAGCTCTGGAACATGAAGATGGGTAATTTTATAACTGAGTACGAGATGGAGATGGGAACGATCATTGCCCAGGTTATGTGTGGTGGAGATGTGAATCCCGGAACTCTAATTACAGAGGATTACCTGCTGAAGCTTGAAAGAGAAAACTTCCTTAAACTTGCAGGAAATAAGAAAACAGCAGAGCGTATACAGCATATGCTGAAAAGAGGCAAACCGTTGCGCAACTAACTGTTGGCCGGATACTGAATAATTACAATAAAAAATAGCCTCTTGGGAGGAATGATATGAAAAAAGCATATATTCTGGCAAGTTATCGAACCCCTGGTTGCCGGGCCAATAAGGGAAAATTTAAAGATATGCGGCCGGATGATCTGGCGGCCTTAGCTATTAAGGGACTGGTTGAACGTACGGAAGTAGATCCAGCATCCATCGAAGATGTATATATGGGCTGTGCTTTTCCGGAAGCTGAACAGGGCATGAATGTGGGCAGGGTTGCCTCCATGAAGGCTGGACTGCCGGTAGACGTTCCAGGTCAGACAATCAACAGGTTCTGCTCTTCGGGACTGCAGACTATAGCAACAGCGGCGGAACGTGTGATGGCCGGTTTTGCTGACTGTATCGTTGCAGGCGGTGTTGAATCGATGTCTTGTGTACCCCTGGGCGGATTGAAATACAGTGCTAATCCCTCTATTATGGCTGACTGGCCTGAAGCTTTTGCCTCCATGGGGGTTACGGCTGAACTGGTTGCTGAGAAATATGGTATCGACCGTACCATGATGGACATCTTTGCAGCAGCAAGCAATACCAAAGCTGCAGCAGCGATTGAAGCCGGGAGATTTGCTGACGAGATTATTCCCGTGGAGATTGAAAAAGATGTTCTGGTAGACGGCAAAATCAAAAAAGAAAAAGAGCTGGTCACCGTGGATGACGGGGTTAGAGCCGGAACAACTCCGGAGGGACTTGCAAAACTTCGTCCCGCCTTTAAAATCGGTGGTCCGGTAACCGCTGGAAACTCCTCTCAACTGACTGACGGGGCTGCTGTTGCCATGGTGGTCTCAGAAGAGTATCTGAAAAAGATCGGTAAAGACCCTTTCGCCAGGTTCCTCGCCTTTGCCGTAAAAGGTGTAGCTCCTGAGCTTATGGGGATCGGTCCCATTGAGGCTATTCCAGCAGCACTCAAACTGGCTGGACTTCAGCAGCAGGATATCGATCTTATCGAACTCAATGAAGCTTTTGCAGCCCAGGCCCTGGCAGTAATCAAGACCCTTGGCCTCAATAAAGATATCATTAACGTCAATGGCGGCGCAATTGCTCTTGGCCATCCCCTTGGATGTACGGGTGCGAAACTGACCACAAGTCTGCTCCATGAGATGGGGCGACGTGATCTTAAGTATGGATTGGTTTCCATGTGTATTGGCGGTGGTATGGGGGCAGCAGGATTATTTGAGAAATTGTAGCTTGTAGGATGTTAGCAAAGGCGTTTTTCTTTGGTTGT
>MAXH01000098.1 GCA_001750925.1 Desulfobulbaceae bacterium S3730MH12 | reverse complement strand
TCTGGCGTCCCCAACCGGATTCGAACCGGTGTTGTCGGCGTGAAAGGCCGATGTCCTGGACCTGACTAGACGATGGGGACAGGTCGATGGTGGGTCGTGCGCGGCTCGAACGCGCGACTCTCTGATTAAAAGTCAGATACTCTACCAGCTGAGTTAACGACCCCCAAAGTGATGGCTATATACAAGTTCATCGAGATTGTGTCAACACCAAATTTATCTTGTCCCTCATTTTTACCATTTGTTGAATCCATGTCAAGGGTAATGGTTATAAATATAGATTCAATCAGATTGATTTGTCGAAAAGCTTGTCAGCTTTAGTGTTGAAGGGTTATGCACACCCATTGAATTCTTGCATCTCTTGGGAAAGTTTACTTAGGAGCTAATCCGAGAATAAGCATTTTGTTCAAAATCGAGGTTTTACAAAAAATAAGCACAGCCATATACATGATATTGTGAGCATTATTTTTTTAAATAACGAAGAGTTTGGACAAAATGTATTCTCGGAAAGGCTCCTAGAAGGAGGTTTGCCAGAGCTGTTGAATAACAACGGGTGACATCGTGTTAAACTGAAATAGGCGAAAAAAGTTGTGGAGGGGTCGAAGGAGTGATATATAAAAGCGAGGAATGAGGGTAGATAGGCGTAAGGCACTTAAGACTGAGATAAATATTACGCCATTGATCGAGGAAAAATCAAGATAAGCGCAGGCCCATGTCTGTTTGCTGCAGTAAAATAAAAAAGGATTTGTATGGGATTGTTAAAAGGTTCTGCGAGTTTTGTTCGGTTTACTGTGGAAGGTGAATTGCCTGAAAACCCACTGGACTATATAGCGGAAAGGATTGCTCTATTTTCATTTCAGGATATCGACGACACCTATGATGAGTATTCAATTGGTTGGGTGTCTATTCTTAATATGTTTGATTCTGAGTTTGATTTTGCATCACATATTGCCGGGGATTATATCACTCTGACCCTGAGGGTGGATGAGAGGAGGGTTTCTCCGGCAATTTTGAAAAAAATTGTCCAGAAAGAAGAAGAGCGGATCAAAAAAGAACGTCAGATCCCAAAATTAAGTCGAACCATGAAGGTTGATATAAAAGAGCGAATCAAGGTGGAGCTTATGAGGAAAGCGATTCCCGTTCCCTCGACATATGAATTGGCTTGGAATCTTACTGAGTCGACACTCTTGTTTTTCTCAACAAACCAGAAATCTCACGCAATTTTAGAGGATTTTTTTAAAGAAAGTTTTGGCCTTTTGATTCGCCAACAAATTCCCTACATTATAGCAGAACACCTGCTTGATGAAGAGAGTCAGTCGCTACTGTCCCAATTGACCCCACAAATTCTGGTTTAACAGCCAAATGCTGGTGCGGTGCTTTACAAATTCCCCTTGTTTTTTTGCTCCTCCAGGGAGTATTGAAAAGTCAGTTTTTGTTGGGGTTAATATATTATCAAGGTATCAAAGTAATCATGGATTTAGTTGATCTCATAGCAGAAAAACGGTTTTTAGGACAGGAATTCCTTACCTGGCTCTGGTGGAAGAGTGAGGAACGTGGAGGAACTGTCGAGGTACCAGAAGTGGGGGATGTTACTTTGGTTTTTGAAAAACATATGCTTCTGGAGTTCGGTGAGGGTGAGTCGAGTGAGAAGATTATATGTTCTGGTCTGCAGGCAGAATTACAAGAGGCAAGGACAGGGCTGCAGATGGGGAAAAAGCTTGAGCAGGCTAGAATTCGACTGGACTATAATAATTATGAATTCAGTTTTACTCTGGCTGCAGCATTGATGGAGTTCAGGAGTGTACGGTTGCCGAAAACAGAGACGACGGAAAGCGATAAGAGTGAGAACCCGGAAGAAGTTGAGGGTATGATTCTTGAGCGCATCTTTCTCTTTGAGGAATTAATTCGGATGGTGAACAAACTTTTCCTGATGTTTTTGCAGGTACGGGTGGGTAATGAATGGCATGACGAACTGCCCAAAGTCCGGGACTGGGTCAATAAAGCAGCTGTAGGAAGGTAACAACGTAAACATGTATTTAGTGCCTTACTCCATAAAAGCTGTAATAAATAACAAGAAACAAAGGAGTGTATTTTGAAATTATGAAGTTTGAAACAGTAATAGGGCTTGAAATACATGCTCAGTTGAAAACGGAATCGAAGATATTCTGTGGCTGCTCGACGACGTTTGGTGCGCCGCCCAACACCCAGACATGCCCTATTTGCCTTGGTATGCCCGGCGTTCTCCCCGTATTGAATAAAAAGGTAGTTAAGTTTGCAATTAAAATGGGCCTTGCTACCGATTCGGTTGTGAATCGATTTAACACATTTGCCCGGAAAAACTATTTTTATCCTGATTTACCAAAGGGATATCAGACATCTCAGTTTGATCTGCCGATCATCGGGCCGGGAGTGGTGGAGGTAGAGGTGGATGGAGAAAAAAAACTCATTGGTATTACCAGGATGCATATGGAGGAGGACGCAGGAAAACTCATCCACGATGAAGTGGAACCTGTCTCCTATGTGGATCTCAATCGCACAGGAACGCCCCTCCTCGAGATTGTGTCGGAACCTGATATGAGGTCTCCTGGGGAGGCCTACAGTTACTTGAAAAAGATCCATTCAATTCTTCGCTATCTTGATATCTGTGATGGCAATATGCAGGAGGGTAGTTTCCGCTGTGATGCCAATATTTCATTGCGTCCTGTCGGGCAGGAAAAACTGGGCATTCGTACTGAGCTTAAAAATATGAACTCCTTTCGGAATGTTCAAAATGCACTGGAATATGAGGTTCGCAGACAACGGGATATCCTGCTTGATGGAGGAAATGTTGTGCAGGAAACACTGCTGTGGAACCCGGACAAAAACTGCACAGAGTCCATGCGGGGAAAAGAAGATGCCCATGATTACAGGTATTTCCCCTGTCCTGATCTTGTTCCTATTGAGATCAGCCAGGAGTGGATAGAAGAGATTCGGGCGTCACTGCCTGAACTTCCTGATCAGCGTAAGGCACGGTTTGTTGAACAGTACGGGTTGCCTGAATATGACTCGGCAATTTTAACCGGAGACCGTGAATTAGCCGATTTTTTTGAGACCGCAGCAAGCAGGGGAGCACCAGCCAAAAAGGTCTCTAACTGGATGATGACAGAGTTGCTTAGAGAGCTGAAAGGTGATGCAATAAGGAACAGCAAGGTAACTCCAGATCATCTGGGTGAACTCCTGCTTATGGTTGACAAGGGAACTATCAGCGGCAAGATTGCCAAAACTGTTTTTATCGATATGATGGAAAGTGGCAAAGGTCCGCAAGAGATAGTCAAAAATAAGAATCTTCTTCAGGTCTCAGATGAAGGTGAACTGCTTGCTTTGGTAAAAGAAATTGTTGCCGCTAACCCTGGTCAGGCTGAAGAGTTCAAAGGCGGAAGGGAAAAGCTTATGGGCTATTTTGTCGGGCAGTTGATGCAGAAAACAAAGGGTAAGGCAAACCCTAAACTTGCAAATGAACTTTTTGCCAAAGAACTGAAAGGATGATGCTGTAAAGGTGGATAAAAAACAGTGGCAGGAAAAAGGCGCCGGTCATAGAGGTCGTTTGCGGGATCGCTACCTTGAGCAGGGACTTGGCGGATTTAGTGATACGGATATCCTTGAACTTCTGCTTTCTTTTGGTACTCCACGTACAGACTGTAAGGAGCCGGCCAGGCAACTTCTTAAAAAATTCGGTTCTTTTTCCAAAGTCCTTGAAGCACCACTTGTTGCTCTGCAGGATGTAAAAGGTGTGGGGCCCAAGAATAGCTTTGCCCTTCATTTTGTACATGGTGTTGCAAGCCATTATCTCAAGGAGCGCTTACAGGGCAAACGTTACCTTCACTCCTCTGCAGAGGTTGCAGAACACCTTGTTCATTCAATGAGGGGTCTAAAAAAAGAAGTTTTTACGGTAATTTATCTCGATTCATCCCATGCCATCATTGATTCTGAGGTCGTGGCAGAAGGGACCTTGAATGTTAATACTGTTTACCCCCGGGAAATCGTATCAAAAGCCTTGTTGTTTCATGCCGCTGCCCTGATTATAGCCCACAATCATCCCTCCGGTTCCCTGCAGCCGTCGCCGCAGGATCTCAAACTGACTAAAACGCTCTGGTTGGTCTGCAACTACATGCAGATGCAGCTTCTGGATCACCTCATTATCGGTGATGGTTCCTATAGTTTTGCTGACAATGGGCTGATGCAGTCAATCAGCAAAGATTGTCTGTCTGTTATGCAGACTATCAGCAGCTGATGACTTCCCTTTATCTCCATATTCCTTTTTGTAAAACAAAGTGCTGTTATTGTGATTTTAATTCCAGTGCGGCAAAGGAAGCATTGTATGAACCGTATCTTGCCGCACTGGAGAGAGAAATTGCAGGAATGGCTATGGGGAGAAACCGGGATGCCCTGGCAACACTCTTTATCGGCGGGGGAACGCCGACAGTACTTACCCCGACTCAGCTGGTACATCTCATTAAACAGGTAGAGGGTTTATTTGGTTTTACAGGGGATATAGAGATTTCCCTGGAAGCTAATCCCGGCACTGTCAGCGAAGGCGATTTAATAGCGTTGAGAGAGGGCGGAGTGAACAGGCTCTCTTTTGGGGTGCAGTCCTTTAATGACTGTGAACTTCGTACTCTGGGGCGGTGTCATACCCGCAGGGAGGCAGAACAGGCAGTAAGGGCTGCTCACCGGGCGGGTTTTAAGAATATCAATCTGGACCTTATGTATGGTTTACCTGGACAGGATTGTGATTCCTGGCAGCAATCCCTTGACACGGCTATTTCTCTTACTCCCAAACATCTCTCCCTGTATCAATTGACTGTAGAACCTGCAACCCCCCTTGAGGACTATATTGACACGGGTAAACTGTCTTTACCGGATGAGGATGGGATTCTTCAAATGGATACAGTGACGAAGCAGTTCTGCCAGGAAGCAGGAATGAGACGGTATGAGATTTCCAATTATGCTGAAGAAGGCTTCGAGTGCCTTCATAATGTGAATTATTGGCGGAATGAGGAATACCTTGCAGCCGGAGCAGGCAGTGTGAGTTATCTAAAGGGGTTACGAGCAAAACGTGTTGCAGACTCTGCACAATATATAGACCTTGTCGGCAAGGGTGGAAGTGTGATTGCTGAAAGTGAGGAGCTGTCTCGAGAGGCAGCCTTTCGGGAAACTGTCGTTATGGGCTTGAGGATGACTCAGGGCGTTTCACTCAGGGAGTTGTATGATCGCTATGCTATTGACTTGAAAGAGCACTACGGGGACACTCTGAGCCGTTTGATTGGTCTTTTCCTGTTACGACTTAAAGGGGATCGGTTGCACATAACAGAGAAGGGGTTCCCTTTGGCAAATAGAATTATGGCTGAACTGGTTTGAGCCTCCCTGTCAGATGGAGAGATAATCCTCCGGCAATATTTTTGTAGCTCCAAGGCCTCCGATAGAACTTTTGATATGTTTTTCCACTGCTTTACCAGCCCCTTTCGGGGTACGGTTTTTCAATGCGTCAACAATTTTCTGATGTTCTGCTGTCGGGCTGTACTCAAGTTTTAAAAATGGATCGTAGAGAATCAGATAGATTCGCGTCTTGTCCAGCAGTTCCTGCACATAACTGCTTAACACCTTGTTTCCGGAGAATTCAGCGATCTTCAGGTGCAGAGTGTCGTTGATTGCGAAATAGTTGTCGAGATTGCTCTTGTCAAAGACCTGGGATTCAGTGTCAATCAGTTCCTGCAATACACCTAATTGACTTTTGGTTATTTTTTTAGCAGTGAGTCGCGCTGCCATCTTCTCAAGCTGGGCCCTAACCAGAAAAGTTTCCTTTATCTCTCTCAGTGTGGGAGTGATAACGAATGCACCTTTGTTAGGGATGCTGTTGACCAACCCCTCTGACTCAAGACGCTTTATGGCACTTCTTACCGGAGTTCTGCTGACACCCAGCTGTTGGGCCAAGGCGATTTCGACAAGTTGACTCCCCTGTCTAATATATCTTTTTCTTATGGCACTTTTAAGTTTCCGGTAGACGGAATCTTCCGAGTTAGTTCTTGATGGCTCCATTATCATCCTCTCCCGGTTCCCTTTGCCCTCGCAGAATGTATAGCTTTCATGTAAATGTTGATAAGCATACCAGGCTTCAGGATAAATATCATCTCAATTGCACTGAATAAATGTATACACCTTGTTTCGTTGTTTTCTTGTGTTCCAGTATTGTACACAACGACCACCGCTCTCTTTTCCGGCTCAGCGTTGTGAGCTGGTGCGTTGGGGCATGACACCCCGCTCTGGGGAAGGCACCAACCAGAAACTATTCTGATTTGAATAATTTATTCATTTTTGTATAATACATAATTGTGATTTTCTTGATATGGACAGGTTCCCAGTTAACTGCTATACGTTGCACAAAGAGGAAAGACAATGAAAAAAGCCATTGGCTTATCGAAAAAAATTGAAGATCTGATCTGCAATCCACCACGACACTGGCGGGTACTCAGTCGTGCAATTGTCAATGCTTCAAGGAATTGTCTGTTGGCAGTTGACCGCCACGGGATAATATTTCTGGCCAACAGTATTGCATACGAAGAATTTGGCGCTGCTATAAGGAGACCGCTTCAAGACGTAATACCTGAACTGGTGAATATATTTGACAAAACGATCGTTGAGGGCAACCGCCGGACAGCAAATGCCATGCAGGTCGAATCCAAAGAATATCGAGTCAGTGTTAGCCCAATAAAACTGGAAGATGAATTAATTGGGGTCATCTGCATGTTGGAAGAGAGTACTGAGTTTGAGAAAGTTGCCAGGAAAATGCGTTTTTTCCAGCATACGACCCGGGAACTGGAGGCGATTATCGACTCATCTTCTGACGGCCTGTTTGTCTGTGATGCTGAGGCTAATGTCATCCATGTTAATCCGGCATCAGAACGTATTCACAAAATCAAAGCAAAAGAGTTGATTGGAAAAAACATGGTGGATTTGATTGAACAGGGGTTTATCGATCAATCAGCGGCCTTGCAAGCCATTCAGGATAAGGCGACTGTAAGCTTGCTGCAAAATAAAGACAACCGCAAGATAATCTCTATAGGAACCCCGGTCTTTGATGATGATGGAAATCTTATTCGGGTGGTCGTCAGTGAACGGGATACAACTGAAATCGATAATTTACAGCGCGAGCTGGAAGAGCAGGGTTCACTGAAAGATCAGTTACAGTATCAATTGCTTGAAATGCAGTTGGCTGAATTGAAGACAAATAAAATTATCGCACGAAGCCCCTGCATGGTTAAGGCATTGGAAAGGGCCCTAAAGGTGAGCTCTGTGAATTCAACGGTTTTTATAACAGGAGAATCGGGAGTTGGCAAAGGGCTTATAGCTAATCTAATCCATAAAAATTCCAGCCGGGCCGAAAAACCGTTGATAAGAATCAACTGTGGTGCAATACCGGAAACTCTCATTGAGTCAGAACTCTTTGGTTACGAAGCTGGGGCCTTTACCGGAGCCAAAACCGGTGGCAAGCCGGGTTCCCTGGAACTGGCCAATGATGGCAGCCTGTTCCTCGATGAAATTGCTGAACTGCCGCTATCCGCCCAGGTAAAATTACTGAGGTTTTTGGAAAACGGACGCCTTACAAGGCTCGGAGGGACAAAACTTCTTACCATAGACGCGCGTATCATGGTTGCTACTCATCGTGACCTGAAAGATATGGTAGCAAAGGGAACATTTCGACAGGATCTTTATTACCGTCTGAACGTTATTCCTCTGTATATACCTTCATTGCGAGAGCGTAAAGAGTGCATCTCCCCCCTCATACGATATTACGTTGATTATTTTGCTGATATAGTCGGCACCCGTAAACGGGTAAGCAGGTCTACCCTGGATGCTCTGTTGGCTTATCCCTATCCGGGAAACGTTCGCGAACTCATGAACATATGCGAACATGCAACAGTCATGTCTGAGACCGAAGTTGTCGATCTGCTGGATTTGCCCAGGGATGTTGCTCGACGCACTTCGGAACTCCCCGGTACTGCTGCCGAGTGGCCTGAGGAGATGACGTTGAAACAGATCCTTCAAAGCGTAGAGCGACAAGTCATGCTGCGAACATTTGAAAAACATAAAAACCAGTCTAAGGTTGCAGCGGTGTTGGGTGTGAGTCAGCCGACCATTGCCAGACGGCTAAAACAATATGATATAGAGTAGACAGTCGATTGAAGGAATATATTGATAAATGATTATTCAGTTGTGAATAATGGTCAGTAAATCTCCGGTAAATCATCGGTACTCCTCTCCCTAACTTCCTTATTTTTCTCTTTGTGTCATTTTCCAACCTTCCCGTTGATTTCAATTGTGCACTCGTAACACCAATTCTGCGGTGTTATGAGAAGTAGCTCTTGAAACACTATAATGTTTTCTGATTACGTACGAAATCCAGCTACACCAGAAGACTGGGCTCCTACAAAGCGTTGTTGTTTAAACGTGTTGTCTGTAAGTTGTGCTTCCGGTTGGGTTTCATACGTAATCGAGAGGTGTTTTGGCACTATTTTTGCTGTCACATAAAGAACAATCGATGGAAAGGTAATTACATCTTTCTTTATTAATTTATATCAGGGAGAAAAGAGCAGTGGACAATATCAACTTTGTAACCGAGAGAGATCCTTATGAGAAGGAGTTTCACCAGGCTGTAGCCGAAGTTATTGAATCAGTACGGCCTGTTCTGGAACAGAATCCGCTCTATCGAAATGAGAGAATCATGGAGAGAGTTGTAGAGCCTGAGCGTGTCATCCTGTTCAGGATTCCCTGGGTGGATGATCAGAAGCAGGTTCATGTTAATCGAGGTTTTAGAATTGAGATGAACAGCGCCATCGGCCCCTATAAAGGCGGGTTACGTTTTCACCCTTCAGTTAATTTGAGTATCTTGAAGTTTTTGGCTTTTGAGCAGGTGTTTAAAAATGCTCTCACCTCACTGCCCATGGGCGGAGGTAAAGGTGGTTCCGACTTTGATCCCAAGGGTAAATCTGATATGGAGATCATGCGCTTTTGTCAGAGCTTTATGTCTGAATTGTTTCGTCATATAGGTCCCAACACCGATGTACCTGCTGGTGATATTGGCGTAGGTGGACGGGAGATCGGTTACCTTTTTGGAATGTACAAAAAACTTGCCAATGAGTTTACTGGTGTGCTTACCGGAAAAGCACTTAACTGGGGTGGCAGCCTGATTCGCCCTGAAGCCACCGGCTATGGCAGTGTCTATTTTGCCGCAGAAATGTTGACCACCAGAAATGAGACCCTTGAAGGCAAGCGTTGCCTGGTCTCCGGTTCCGGTAACGTCTCTCAGTATACCATGGAAAAGCTTCTCCATTTGGGAGCCACACCGATTAGTTTTTCTGATTCCTCGGGGTATATCTATGATGAGGTCGGCATAGATAGAGAAAAACTTGATCACTTAATGTATCTGAAAAACGTCCAGCGGGGCAGGGTGAGCGAGTATGTGGAAAACTACCCTGAGGCAGTTTACGTCCCTGTTGATCAGGAACTCGATCATAATCCAATGTGGAAAGATCATAAAGGTGATTGTGCTTTTCCAAGTGCCACTCAGAATGAGATCAATGAAATTGATGCTCAGAATCTTGTTACTAACGGTGTTTACGTTGTTTCTGAAGGTGCCAATATGCCAACCAATCCTGAGGGTGTAGATATCTTCCTGGAAAACAAGGTTCTGTATGGACCTGGTAAAGCTGCTAATGCTGGTGGTGTTTCCGTCTCCGGACTGGAAATGTCCCAGAATTCAATGCGCCTCAACTGGCCAAGAGAAGAGGTGGATAAGCGGCTAAAGGATATTATGAAAAATATCCATAAGATGTGCATGGAAACCGCTGATCAGTATGGTGCATCCGGAAACTATGTAGTTGGTGCCAATATCGCCGGTTTTGTTAAAGTCGTCGATGCAATGATAGATCAGGGAGTTGTTTAAGAGGAGGATGTGATGTGTCGTTCTGATAATATGCAGCATGTGTTGAAAATTCTGGCAAAAAATGCAGTTGATTCCATAAGGCCTGATCTTATGAAATCGGTTGATATAGCAGATAAACTCAATATCAGTCTTGCCGAAACCAAGCAACTCTTATGGGGCATGAGGGGAATGGGGATTATCGAGTGCAGTATGGAGGTTGATTATTCACTGATTACTCAACAAGGATTTAAGCAGATGAGTTGTTGATGCCTTGTCAGGCTTGAAATGACGCATGCTGCAAAGTGTATTCCTTCATACCACCTCCTCTGGGTGCTATGAAGGAATACACTGACCGGAACACATTATTCTGATTTGAATAGTTTATTCAACTATGAATAAACTATCCTTCAACCCGATACAGTCACCCCCTGTCTACGTTCAGTAGAATTATCTTTTTCCTTATTATACCTCCAAATATCAAAGACCACTGCTATTATCTTTTGCTATCTTCAGCTACTGAAAATCTTATTCAATCTCTGCTTGTTAAGTCTATTTTTTTTGCCTCTGTCACCCAATTATCTCTATAAAAAGCAGCCATCAAGGTGTTTTGGCACCATTTTTGCTGCGACTCGAACATGAGCCCTGCCAATTTTTGATCTATCAAAGCCTGCTAATTGTTTTGGTTAGTTGGATAAACAAGTCGATGTTCATTGCATTGACCCACAAAGGAACAGGAGGATACAGTATGGGTATGTCGATACAGTTTGGTCTTTATCTGGTGGTAATGCTGGGTATTGGTTACTACTCCATGAGAAAAACCAAAAATAATGAGGATTTTATTATTGGTGGCCGTTCCCTGGGCCCGGTCACATCGGCCATCAGCGCCGGAGCATCCGATATGAGTGGTTGGTTGCTCTTGGGTTTGCCTGGAGCTGTTTTCGCTGGCGGTCTGGTTGATGGGGTCTGGATTTCTCTTGGTCTGATCCTAGGTGCTTACGGCAACTGGTATATTGTTGCTCCGAGGCTGAGAGCATTAACCGAAAAACTGCATGCTGTTACCCTGCCGACTTATCTTTCCAACCGGTTTGATGATGACTCAAATGTACTCAAGACTGTATCAGCGGTGGTGATTCTTTTCTTTTTTACCCTCTATGTTGCCTCCGGTCTCAAGGGTGGGACGCTGCTTTTTGCGCACAGCTTCGGGGTTACAGAACAGACATCCCTGATAGTAACCACAGTGGTGGTAGTTTCCTATACGTTTTTAGGCGGTTATATGGCTGTTTGCTGGACAGATTTAATTCAGGGCCTACTGATGTTGACCGCATTGGTCTTTTGCTCACTTATGGCATATTTTGCCATATCAGGATCAGGCGTTGATATTGCAGCAGTAAACCCGAAGGCATTTCAATACACCACAACATGGCTCACTGGCGCGTCACTCATGGCCTGGGGTTTTGGTTATTTCGGACAGCCCCATATCCTGGCCAGGTTTATCGGTATCAACAGCGTTGAAGCGGTACCCAAGGCAAGACGAGTCGGAATGACCTGGATGATTGTCTGCCTTCTTTTATCGGTTTCAATTGGACTTATGGGTATCGGTTATAATGAAATTGCTCCCATGGCGGGTGTTTCGGGTCCTGATGGCAATAAGGAGAGAATTTTCCTGGCGATGGTTAGTGCTTTGTTCCATCCGATTTTTGCGGGTTTTATTCTGGCCGCAGTATTAGCAGCAGTTATGTCTACAGCTGATTCACAGCTATTGGTTTTAACTTCAGCGCTAACAGAAGATCTGCCATTCTTCAATAAGTTTGATGACAGACAGAAAGCCTGGATAAGCAGATTTGGTGTTGTTGGTTTTGCGTTGATTGCAGTTCTGATTACAGCTACTAGTGGTGGTACCATCCTGGCGATGGTTGGGTATGCCTGGGGAGGATTCGGTGCTGCTTTCGGGCCCTTGGTCATTCTCTCATTAACTTGGCGAGGCACAACTAAATATGGTGCACTCGCTGGAATGATTGTCGGCGCGGTCACGATTTTTGTCGTGAAGAACTATATAAAAATTGAAGGTGAGTATTTCTATGAGCTTCTGCCGGGCTTTATTTTAGCCTTCATAGCCATTATAGTAGTGAGTTTGATGACAGCTAAACCATCTGAGGAAACATTACAGAAGTTTGATGAATCACAGCTGTGATGGCGTCGTAAGAAACACTGAAAAAATATTAAAAGGTGCTGTGATGATAAATAAGTTTTTCGCTGGGATTCTTCCCCATATGCCCAAAAAGTTAGTGTGGGTATTTTCAAAGCAATATATCGCGGGTGAGACTGTTGAAGAGGCAATTGCAAATGCTAAAAAATTAAATAAAGAAGGCATTTTGACCACAATCGATATACTAGGGGAGTTCATTACAACACTTGAAGAGGCAGAGGCTAATAAGCAGGAGTACCTTGAAGTGATCGATGCAGCGGAAAAAGCCGGAGTGGAGGGCAATTACTCCCTTAAACCAACCTCTTTTGGACTGCTTCTTGACGAGAGAATAGCTTACGAGCATATTCGTGAGGTGGTGGTCAAAGCGGCATCTTTTAATAATTTTGTCAGAGTCGATATGGAAGACTCTCCCTGTACGGATATGGAGTTAGATATGTACAGAAAATTAAAAGAGGAGTTTCCTGAAAATGTTGGTCTGGTAATTCAGTCATACCTGAAGCGTACACATCAGGATATCAAAGATTTAAGAGATTTGAACAGTGAAGATGCGCCTGTAAATTTACGTCTCTGCAAGGGGATCTATATTGAACCGGAAGAAATTGCCTATCAGAAATATGAGGAAGTGAATGAACATTTTCTTGCCGATCTTGAGTTGATGTTTAAGGAGGAGATGTATCCTGCTATTGCAACCCATGATACTCCTCTTGTGGAAGGCGCTTATAAACTTCTGCAAAAATATGAGGTGCCAAAGGAAAAGTATGAATTCCAGATGCTCTTTGGTGTTACTCCCGCCCTGCGGCAATCGATCCTTGACCGGGGGCATCGCATGCGTGTTTATGTACCATTTGGAAAACAGTGGTTCGGCTATTCCACCAGAAGGTTGAAAGAGAATCCCAAAATGGCGGGTGTGGTTATAAAAGCTCTGTTTAAAAAGGGATGAGGCAACGAAGAATAGGGTGAAAAAAGTGATTCACCTGCATTTGATACTTGACAGAAGGTGAGTTTGGTATAGAGAGTAGGAAAAGAATTCATTTTCCCACAAACATATATTTGTGTGGGAGCAAAAGTAGTTATGATTTGGGGACGAAGCGTCGGATAATCTATATTTAAGAGGATTGTATGGCCAGGCAGAAACTCAAGGAAATTGTGATAAACCGGGAATGGTGCAAAGGGTGTGGAATCTGTGTTCACTTTTGTCCCACAAAGGTTTTGGAGCTTGACACCAAAGAGAAATCAGTGGCGGTCAGGCCGGAGGACTGTATCTGTTGTAAGATGTGTGAATTACGGTGCCCGGATCTCGCAATCGAGGTACTAACAGAACAGGGTGAGGATAATGAAGAATAAAATAAGATTTGTCCAGGGCAACGAGGCATGTGTTGAGGGGGCGATGTATGCAGGTATTGATTTTTTTGCCGGCTACCCGATAACCCCTTCCACTGAAATAATGGAACATCTTGCCACAAGGCTGCCGGAGAGTGGTGGCAGATTTATTCAGATGGAGGATGAAATTGCTTCCATGTGTGCCGTTGTCGGTGCATCCCTTACCGGCAGAAAGGCAATGACCGCCACCAGCGGTCCCGGGTTTTCTCTTAAACAGGAGGCTATCGGCTATGCCTGCATGACTGAAGTTCCCTGCGTTATTGCCAATGTGCAGAGGGGAGGGCCATCCACTGGCAATCCGACCCATGTCAGCCAGGGAGATATTAATCAGGCACGGTGGGGAACCCATGGTGATCACAGCATCATCGCCCTGACCGCTTCAAATCATCAGGATGTGTTTCAAATTACCGTTGACGCCTTCAACCTGGCAGAGACTTACAGAACACCGGTTATCCTTCTTCTTGATGAAGCCGTGGGACATATGCGGGAAAAACTTATTATCCCGGAGGAAGGGGAGCTTGAGGTCATCAATCGGTTACGGACATCTCTCGGCAGGGATGTGGACTACCACCCGTATCTGCCGAGGGAAGATGGTCGTCTGCCCATGTCTGATTTTGGTGGTGAACACAGGTTTAATGTGACGGGACTCTTTCATGATATGTGGGGGTTTCCATCCGCCAATCCCAAGGTGATCAGCGGATTGCTGAGGCATCTTGTTGACAAGATAGAGAACAATGTCCACTCGATAACCAGGTATAAAGAACATTATCTCGAAGGGGCGGAGTATATTATGATCACCTACGGTTCGTCCGCCAGGTCAGCCATTCACCTGGCAAAAGCGAGAAGGGAAAAAGGTGAGAAGATGGGTGTTCTTGAACTGCAGTCTCTCTGGCCCTTTCCAAGGGAACTGGTGAGAGAGAAATGTGCAGATGCTAAAGCTGTTCTGGTTGTTGAAATGAATATGGGACAAGTACTTGCCCAGGTGAAGGCTGCAGTAAGGAAGCCGGGCCGAGTTTTTCTCGGTAATCGCATCGACGGCAAACTGATAACGCCTTCAGATATAAAGACATACTTTCGGGTTATCCAGGGGAGGGGAGTATAATATGGCTGTTAAAGACTATTTACGACAGAGGTTTTTCCCTCATATGT
>MAXH01000097.1 GCA_001750925.1 Desulfobulbaceae bacterium S3730MH12 | reverse complement strand
CGTCAGAGTCAAATTGTTACAAACGAAACCAAATGAAACCAAAAGCAAAAATAAAAACTACTGTCATACTAACATGTTGCAAACAATGGATTTTTATGGACTTTCACTTTTCGGTTTAGGAATCCTGTGCTCTATCCCCTGAGCTACGAGGGCAATTAAAAAAATGTAAAGCAGGATAATACCCAAGTTTTTTCAAAGCGCAATGGATTTTAGTGCCTTACTGCAAAACTTTTGTAAGAAAAAACAAAAAATCGAGGAAGGTCGTTTAAAATTCCGATTTATTCGGGTTAGTCTACACTGAGATAAAACGCAATTTCGGTTGAATTCTAGAGATCTTTTTCCTTAAGGAGTTTCCGAACAGAGAGACAGGGATTCGCCATCTTCAACATTCTTTCCCGGGTAATCTTCTTCCTTTACATTTGAATTAATTACACAATTTCTGCCGATCTTCTGCTCGGCCGGAACCTCACTCCCCTTACCTATCAATGTAATCCCGGTGTAAAGATGGCTGGGATTGAGTTTGTTAACTGTAGAGTGATTATCACCTGCACCAACCACGGCACCTGCACCGATATGCCCGCCTTTATCCAGAATTGAATAGTCGACAACTGCACCTTTTTTCACAACACAGTCGGCAAAAAGAACAGAGTCCTTGACAATGGCACCTTCTTCAACTGTTACTCCGGGGGCCAGCACGGAGTTTATCACCTCACCCTGAATATTGCTTCCCGCCGAAATTAGAGACGATTTCACCCGAGCATTGAAACCAAAGCGGGCAGGAGGCCTATCAGCAAACCTACCCATGGTTTCAATATTTGTGCGGATATTCCAACCCTGAGGAGAAATCCCACTGTCTTTTCTAATCACATCCATATTGGCTTCCCAATAGGATTGAATGGTACCCACATCACGCCAATAACCGTAGAAGGGATAGGCAAACACATTGTCATTCCTGATTGCCCGCTGCAATATATGCATACCAAAATCAACTTCCTCCTTATCCTTTGACAGGGTATCAATGAGGTAGTTGTAGTCGAAAACATAGATTCCCATGGAGGCCAGATTTGTCTTCGGTTCTTCCGGTTTTTCCTCCCAGTCAATAATTCTATCAAATTGATCAGTAATCCCAGCGCCAAACTGATGAATTTCACTTTTAGGTACCACCATCATTGCAATGGTTACATCAGCCTTTTTCGAGCTGTGAAATTCAATCATGGCATCAAAATCCATATGATATATATGATCTCCGGAAAGAATCACCACCTCATCGGCAGGGTTGGACTTGATATAATCTAGATTTCTACGGACAGCATCTGCTGTCCCTTTGTACCAGTCCGAATCGGAATCACCGGTTCGGGGCGGTAATATCTGTATGCCCCGATTCCTCCCGGTAAAATCCCATGCCTCTCCGGTACTTAAATGATCCATCAGTGAAAGAGGTTTATACTGGGTGAGAACACCGACTTTTTGTAATCCGGAATTCATCACATTACTGAGACTGAAATCAATAATCCTGTAGATTCCGCCAAAAGGTACTGCCGGTTTTGCCCTTTTCTGCACCAGAATATTTAATCGACTGCCTACCCCACCCGCCAGAAGAAGAACCAGGGCTTCCTTTGCCTTTCTCATTTCAAGACCTCCCCGGCATCAACACGTTCAGGCCATCTCTTATCTGTTATCTCCGGATATACAGTAGCCCCAACACCAATATGTGTCTTTTCTGGTATCTGGTTATTCGCACCCAGCACCGTAACATTCGCTCTTTCATCAGGTACTTCAGTTCCAACAACAGAACCAGAGCCAAAGCTGTTATTTACATCACTGACAACCTTGTTAAGATGACTGCCCTCTCCAACAATGTTTTTAAAAAAGAGCACGGAATTTTCAACGGTTGCACCACTTTTTACATGGACTCCGGGAAAAAGGATCGAATTTTTTACAGTCCCGCCAACCTTACACCCATTATAGATGAGACTGTTTGTTACAACAGCACTATCTCCCACCAGTAAAGGCTCATTGTCACGAATCTGTCGATGATCCAGATTGGTTCTGAATACCCATTTGTCCAGATCAATAAGAGGCTCTGAACCAAGCAAATCCATACTGGACTGCCAATATTCGTTTATAGTCCTTGTGTACCCCCAGTATCCATCAAACTTATAGCCGTACACTTTATATTGCCCCTCAAGCAGCATGGGGATAATATCCTTACCGAAATGAAACGACTCACCCGCCTGGTTTTCTTCAAGAGCCCGATAAAGAACCTCGGGCTTAAAACACATAACCGTCATTGAGGCCCAGTTGGATTGAGGGTTCTGGGGTTTCTCCTGATAGTCTGTAACCCGCCCTCCCCTGGTTCCATCCTCATCATCAAGGGAAGCAAGTCCAAACCTGTGCGCCTCATCCTGCGGGACTTTGGTGAAGGCTATCGTCAAGTCAGCCCCCTTCTCATAATGGTATTCAATCAGATCCAGGTAATCCATCTTATAAATGTGATCCCCGGAGATGATAAGTATTTCTTCCGACTTATGATACTTAACAAAATCAAGGTTTTTATAGACAGCATCAGCAGAACCCCTGTACCAGTCCGCTGCATCATTGCCGATAAAAGGCGGCAGTATGGATACATGACGGTAACGACCGACCATATCCCAGGCAGCCCCGGTTCCGATATGATTTATAAGAGAAAAACTGCGATATTGACTGAGGAGGGCCACCTGCTCTATTCCCGAATTCATCAGGTTACTCAGTGAAAAATCAATTACCCGGCCAAATCCCCCGAAAGGAACCGCCGACTTAGGGCGAAAGTATGTTAGGACATTAAGCTCATCCACCCGGCCACCCGCCAAAATAATTGCCAGTGTAGTAGGTTTCAGCATGTAGTCACCTTTTGGGAATGAATCGACAGGAAATGGTAAAAGTACTAATATTAATAACTCTTTCTATTATATAACCAACTCCATTTTATTATGCTACAGGAAATAAACTGATTTTTTGTCCATCGTAATGGTGATAAACTCATAAAATAGTTATTCGAAGTTCCAGATGGTTGAGTCCGATAAGCGTAGACTTCGAGAAGTTCGATATACGAGGCGATATGCGGATTATATATGGCGCATAATCAGACCTTTCAAGACCTCGGAAGAAAATTCCTTATTCCCCAGATCAAGGTTTTTCAGAGGTACCTCGGCCCTGGCGGCTCCTTTATGTCCGCCGGCCGATCCCAAAGAACCGAATATCCGATTGGCGAGTTTTCCGGCGCTTTTCCTATATCCGTCACATCGAAAAATAACTACCAGCTTTTCTCCATGTATACCGGAAACAAACACCCAGTCAATCTCACCCACGTGGTTGAGAAAATCGGCTACAATAACGAGAACGTCAGGGCTCCTGACTCTTCCGATATGGCTGTAATATCTTCTTTTTGAATATTTCAGTTCGGACAGGGCAATATTGAAATACTTCAGCTCTGAACGCCTGAGATCAGTGAGTTCAAACTTTCTGACCAGATCTCTATTGGCTATATTAAAGAGATATCGAAAAGCAATACCATCGGCAAGCACTGATTTCTGCTCAAAGTCCTGTGTATCAACCTTAATTCCGTAAAACAGCGCTGTTGCCAGGGCAACCGATGGTTTCATCCCTGCCGCACGCAGATATTCAACAGCCATGGTAGAGGTTGCACCATATTCGGGGCGGATATCGATGAAATCTGCATCCCAGTCACCACTCACCGGGTGATGATCAATAATAACATCCACCTTGATTTTTTCAAAACAAGGCAGGTGATCCGGTTGAGAATCAACCATCACAACCCTGCTGTAATCAGCAGTTTTTATTTCTTTTAAACGCACCAGAGGAATCTTCAGCCGCTCAACCATTGCGACATTATTAAGACGCCTGATTTCATTGGGGTGTGTAATTGTAACACTTGCTACCTTGTAACGAAGAAGCTTTTTGACAGCCATAGCAAAAGCCAGGGCGTCGGGATCTGCGTTAATTACAACCAGAACTTCATCTTCTTTCTCGAATACATCCCAGAAGGCATGCAGTCGATCCCTGGCTGTATTTTTGTAATTTTGCCTTTCCTGGAAACAATTTAATAGTTTTCGTTTCTGAGCCATAAATGGTAACAGTGACATTTCGTCGAAATAAATATGCAGCCATAATCTATTTATTTCAGTTGCTATCGACTCCATCTCTCCTTTAGTCTGTACGACTAACGTCGAGCGTCAATTGCGTCAAAATGTCAGCCACCTCCTATAGAATTCAGTCCCGCACGGTTTCTGAAAACCAAACAAACAGGACAGTTCAGTATTACTGGGAAATCGATCCATCAGCAACCATATGTTTTCATAAAAAACCAACCATAACAGACAGTTACGGACAACAACAACACTGCGACAAGCTTTAACTATACCATACTGGTTATTTTAAATGCAAGGCTTTGATAAAGTGGAGGATGATATGATACATTACAATTCACAGAATTTTTCTATTCTCAGCAAATATATGAACAATGCTGAACTTGACGCAAGTGAATGTTAATGGTACCTACACCAGAACATCTCACCAAATAAAGAACCACCGCCTTGAAGACAGTATATTATGATGAAAACACTCGTTGCCATTGCCATTGGAGGGGGACTGGGCTCTATCAGCCGATACGCTATAACCCTTGGTGCTGAAAAACTGGTACATGAAAATTTTCCGCTGGGAACACTTATTGCCAACCTGCTGGGCTCATTGCTTATCGGCATCTTCTGGTGTTATTTTGACAAAGTCCATATCAGTCATGAGTTCAGACTGTTTCTTTTCACCGGTTTTCTAGGCGGATTTACTACATTTTCAACCTTTGCCAGGGAGAGTGTTCAATTGTTTAAAGTGGGTGAACCTATACAGGCTTTGAGTTATCTTTTTATGAGTAACATTCTGGGGCTTGGTATGGTCATTCTGGGCTTCTACCTCTGTCACCGTTTTTTTCGCTTTTAGTGCTTTATTCATTAAAAGATGTAATAAAAGACAAGAGACTTACACCCCTCAAGAGCGGGTACTGAACTGAATCCAAGCATTCTGAAAGCTCCAATTTGTTCGGGTTAGCGTAGCAACTAAATAGTTATTTCGAGGTTCTTTTGAATCTGCTCAACCGATACTTACTAGGTCAATTTGTAAAATATTTTTTTACCGTCAACGCAGCTTTTGTTTCCATATATCTGCTTGTCGACTTTTTTGAAAAATTTGATGACTTCAGCAACGCAGGCAAACCACTAAGTCTGTCTCTCAAATATTTCATCATGACCATCCCTTATATTGTGGATCAGCTGGGTCCTGTACTTATCCTTCTCTCAGGTGTAATCAGTCTTGGGATTCTGAACCACACAAACGAACTGACAGCACTAAAAGCCGGCGGAGTTCCACTCAGGGCAATTGTACGCCCTTTTCTGATCGGTTCTGTTGTTTTTACAATGCTCTTTATTACAGCAGCGGAATTCCTGCTGCCGGTCACCATTGCAACTACAAACAATATCTGGTTCGAACAACTCAAGGGAAAAGTGCTCCTGGGGATTCTTCGCAACAATCGTTATTACTATAAAGGACAGGACGGATTCTACTCCTTCGGATGGCCTGACCCTTCCCGTTTCATTTTTAAAGATATTTCGTACTCTCGGTGGGATGATAAATACAACATACAGACCCTGGTCACTGCAAAATTTGCCGACTGGGATAATAAAAAAGAGCTCTGGAAACTTACCCATGGACAGATCCAGAAGCAGG
>MAXH01000096.1 GCA_001750925.1 Desulfobulbaceae bacterium S3730MH12 | reverse complement strand
GGTATCGCCACAAATGGTTATTCTTGATATCTCCATGCCTAAAATCAGCGGAATCGAAGCAACTCGAGAAATTAAGGTGACAAGCCCCCACATAAAAGTACTGATCCTGACCATGCATAACAAGATAGAGTACCTGCAACATGCCATGTCTGTCGGTGCGGAAGGATACGTGTTGAAACAAGATGCCGGGACTGAATTGTTTGCTGCTATTGATAGCATACGATCGGACGGGATTTATATATCTCCGAGTTTTTCACTGCAGTTAAGAGATGAATTCATTAAAGGTTGTCGTGGCGAAATCACACCCGGAATTGATCCTCTTACTATAAGACAGCGGGAAGTGGTAACGCTGATTGCTGAAGGAAAAACCGCCAAGGAGATCGCATCGATTTTGTTTATTAGTACGCGTACGGTAGAAAAACATCGGTCCCAGATTATGGGAAAATTAAAGCTTGAATCCACCGCCGATATTGTGAAATATGCGATCAATAAAAAATACATCACGCTTGATATTTGAAGCTGTATCGGATTTTGAGTTCTGTTTCTGAAATACTCCTCACTTTGTCCCAATCAGGATGGGTTCTGGTTCCTCTGCTCATTCTATGGGTAGATGTACGTATCAAAGGGCGTAAATCTACTTATTGATAGTTGCGCATATCCGCCCGTATGCGATACGCTTTTATACTACCCTAAAAATACGTAATATACCGAATGGATATTTGTTTCCGGTTTTATTAGTGTATATACACATTTTCAGCACTGGTACTGACGTATAATTGGGGTAACCATATAACCAGTGTTAATTTAACAGAGGAGACATTATGCAAACTAAGAAATGGAAAATACCACAACTTGTAACGGCTGCTGCTGCAACGATGGTCATGGGGTTATCCTTCAGCACCAGTGCTCTGGCAGCATCGTGTGAAAATCCGGACAGCCTGACTTTTGCAATCATTCCGACGGAAGAGACAGTGGCCGAGCTTGAGCTATATAAGCCGATTACCGACCGTATGGCAGAGTTGACCGGTAAGAAAATTTCATTCTTTATGCCGACGTCTTATGCATCCGTTGTTGAGGGCTTACTCAGCCATTTTGTCGATGTTGCCGTGCTTGGTCCTTACACATATGTGATCGCCAGTGATAAAGATAAAGAAATTGAGGTATTTGCGACGTATGCCAAGAAGAAGGGATATCTTCAGGAAGAGGGACCGGGTTATAAAGGTGTCCTGATAACAAAGAAAGGATCTGGTCTGAAGACAATTGAAAGCTTGAAGGGCAAACTTATCGGCCTGACTGATCCGGGCAGCACCTCCGGTAACCTTGTACCACGGGTTGTTTTCTCAAAAGTTGTTGATATGGATATAGACAAGTATTTTAAGAAGAGTGTTTATACAGGATCACATGAATTGTCGACCGTTGCCGTATACCAGGGAAAAGTCGATGCCGCTTTTGTTGCGTCACACCGTTTTGACAATGTTGTTGCCAAGGGTGAGGTCAAACTTGAGGACTTCAATATCCTCTGGTCTTCACCACCTATTCCGCAAGACCCTTTTGTCTACCGAAGCCCGCTTTGCGAGGACATTAAAGCCAATATCCGTGAGACGTTCCTTGGTCTGAAGGATGTGCCTGGAGCAAAAGCATTCCTGGATAACGTCAAATCGAATACATTCGTTGCCATGTCTTCTGCAGATTATGATGTTATTCGTGATCTGAAAAAGGCAAAGGATGCACGCAAGAAGAAAAAATAACTGACAACATTCTCCCTGTGAGGTCGCTCTGCAGTTTGCCATTTTTGGGCCGCAGTGTATCTCACATGGATGTGCAGTTATCAGATAAGTTAACCCATTATTATTATACAAAGGCAAGGACAGAATGGCGATTCTTGAGGTCAATGAACTAAGGGCAAGGTATATCTCCAGTGGCCCTGAGATCCTGAAAGGTATAAGTTTTGAGGTTGAAGAAGATGATTTTTTCGCCATTATTGGCGCCAGTGGTTCGGGTAAATCGACTTTGATTCGCTGTATCAATCGACTGGTTGAGCCGACTTCAGGTACTATTCGTCTGCACGGCATAGATGTGCTCAGTCTCAGCCAGAAAGAACTGCGATTGACGCGTCGTCATATAGGTATGATCTTTCAGGAGTTTAATCTGATTGATCGGATGACGGTTATGGATAACGTCTTATCCGGTCGTCTTGGATATGTCGGAGCGTTTCGAAGTATTTTCAGAATGTTTACGAACAAGGACATTCAGCGTGCACTGGAGTTGCTGGAACGGGTTGGTCTACAGGAATTTGTTGACAAGCGGGCCGATCAGCTTTCCGGTGGACAGCGTCAACGTGTCGGCATTGCCCGCGCCCTGATGCAGGAACCGAATCTGCTGTTGCTTGATGAACCAACCTCCGCGCTTGATCCAAAAATTTCTCGGGAAGTGATGGAATTGATACGCACTATCGCTACGGAACTAAAGGTGCCGGTCCTGTGCAACATTCACGATGTGCAGCTGGCAAAGGAATTTTGTAACAAGATTATCGGCCTTCAGGATGGCAACAAGATGTTTGATGGGCCGACTGCAACGCT
>MAXH01000095.1 GCA_001750925.1 Desulfobulbaceae bacterium S3730MH12 | reverse complement strand
TACAGAAAATTACAGGAATATATGATCAGGCCTGTTGCCGCAGAGATTGAAAGAAAGAAGTAGAAGATTTAGTGACAGGTGTAGATCACCTGTCACTAACACCCCCTCCCAACCCCTTTTCTTCCTGATAGCACATGACTTTCATATAAACATATCATTTACAGGTGGATCTTAAGACCAATATTACCGGTAAATCCACTGATATCGACATCGTCACCAAAAGCATTGTCCAGCTCGCTGGCTCGATAAAGAAACTCACCAAATATTTTAATAAGTGGACTTCCTATAGCCCAGTCAAGACCGAGGCCCAGATAGGCACCGAAGTTAGAATCCACGTCAATATGGTCGCCATCAGCATAGATATACGATATTCCACCAAGAAAATATGGATCAAGTGTCCCATTCGGCATAAGGTGTACCTGTAAACCTAAATCGAATGGTATAAGATCAAGGTTCCCGTCACGCCCCAGGTCGGCACTTTCAAAAAAATAAGCTCTTCCATCGATTCGTAACATTTCAGTAATAAACGGTAAACTCAGGCCAACCCCGCCGCCCCATGTTCCATCGGTATCTTTTTGTTCCCAATAACTGCCGAAACCGTAAAGATCAATTGCCATCACCCGTGAGCCGCAAAGCAAAGTGAAAAACAGTAAACAGATAAACAATAATTTAACTCTTTTCATTCTTCTTCCTCTTTTCTTGTTAGTACCTTAAAAATTCTCATTCTGTGTTTCAGGAAGAATTTCGTGAAGGCACTTATCCCGTCTATCGGGGGTTAGTAACTTAGTGGTAATCTCTATGTTTTTTCTACAACGTATATAGTTGTGGTCATATACATTCTGGAGTACACTTTCGCTGCTTATTACCTGGTTGATGAAATTATGTACACTGGAAAATGGATATCGTCAAGAACTTTAATACTGAGACTCATTGCTACCTACCTGTAGTCGCATTGTTACTGGCAATGGTTCTCTGGGCGAGTTCTTTTATAGCTTTGAAAATTGCCTTTGTTGCTTATGACCCCATGGTGGTGATCTTCGGTCGTATGCTTGTGGCAACTCTTTGTTTTCTTGCGGTCGGCAAGAGATTGTACCGTTCCCTTGACTACAGACCAGGGGACTATAAACTTATTCTCTTTATGGCTTTTTGTGAGCCATGCCTCTATTTTATTTTTGAGGCAATGGCGATTAAAAATACCACCGCCGCCCAGGCCGGGATGATGACGGCTGTACTGCCGATCCTTGTTATGGCGGCTGCGTCTATTCTGTTGAAAGAAAAGGTGGGATGGAAATCATGGGCTGGTGGAGGTATGGCTGTTTTCGGGGTCTGCTGGCTGACTCTTGAATCTACACCGACTGCAGACGCGCCTAATCCGGTATTGGGAAATTTCTACGAGTTTATGGCAATGGTCTGTGCAACGGGATATGTCATTGCCTTGAAACATCTCACCAATCGTTATTCGCCCTTTCTGCTTACCGCTGTGCAGGCAATTGTCGGCTGTGTATTCTATTTTCCCCTTATGTTTTTGCCCGGAACGAGCCTGCCAACAACGTTTGACATGATGTCAGCTCTTGCGGTACTCTATCTCGGGGCTGTTGTTACACTTGGTGCCTATGGCTTGTACAATTATGCAATCAAACTTGTTCCGGCCAGTCAGGCAACTTTATATGTCAACCTTATACCTGTTTTTACCGCTATTATGAGTTGGATGATTCTTGATGAAACATTTACTTTGGGTCAATGTATGGCGGCGGCAGTGGTGATGGCAGGTGTTTATCTTGGTCAGGCCAGGCAGCAGGGGTGACCTGTAAATATTATATAAAAGGGGCTAAGTAAAACTTCATCTATTTTGTTGCAACAACGAAGCCGATGAAGAGTTTTTACGATGCCATCAGAGATAAAATCATGGCAAACAAGTTATATGTGGCCGCAACTGAGCCGCGCAGTGGTAAATCGGCGATTGTTCTCGGATTGATGGAGCTTCTTACACGAAACATCAAAAACGTCGCTTTTTTCAGGCCGCTTATTGGTGTTAATCATACTCGCAGTGAACGTGACAATACAATTAATCTGATCAGGCACCAGTACAATCTCACCACCGATTATGAAGAAATGTACGGCTATACCGTGACAGAGGCCAACCAACTGCTGGCCATGGGAAGGCATACTGAATTTCTCGACGGCATAATGGCAAAGTATAATCTGCTGGTTGAAAAGTCGGATTTTGTCCTTTGTGAAGGATTCGAGCTTGAGGGGGTGTCCGCCTCCTTTGATTTTGATATCAATGTTGAAATAATTACTAATCTGGGCTGTCCCGTGATTCTTGTTGCGGGGGGGAAAATGAAGAGCCCCGAGGAGATGGTACGATCGATCAAGGTATACCATGAATCACTGGTAGATCGAAAATGCCATGTTGTCGCCACTGTAGTTAATCGGGTTGCTCCAGGTTATCTGGAGATACTTGAAGAGAAATTGTCTGAAAGAAAGGTGGTGGAGGGAGAGCTTATCTATGTGATTCCCAATGATGATAATCTCGGAAATCCTTCCGTCGGTGAAGTTGGACGCCTGTTAAACGCAGAAATTCTCTATGGAGAAGAGAATCTGACCCGCCATGTGAGAAGTTTTACGATTGCCGCGATGCAGTTGAGAAATTTACTGGAACGAATTGATTACGGGAGTCTTATCATTACTCCCGGAGATCGTTCCGATGTTATCCTTGCCTGCCTGGCAGCAGTACAGTCGATGACAATGCCAAACATATCCGGAATCATGTTAACCGGTGGACTGGTGCCAGAGGCCCCTATACAAAGGGTTATTGAAGGGTTTCATGATACTGTTCCGATTATTGCTGTTAATGAAAATACCTATCAGGCAGCAATCAGGGTGGAGAAAATTCATGCCTCGATTACACCTGACAACACCCGGAAAATAACCCAGGCACTTGCGGTTTTTGAAAGACATATCGATACAGAAGAGTTGAGTGATAAGATCATTAAGACCAAAACCACCACAGTTACACCGAAGATGTTCGAGTCTCAGCTCCTGCAGCGGGCAAAGACGGATAAACAGCATATTGTACTTCCTGAAGGAGAAGACGGTCGGATATTACGGGCAGCGGAAATACTGTTACGCCGTGAGGTTGTCGATGTAACTCTGCTCGGTGATGAAAATAAGGTGAGGGATCGTATAAAGAGTCTCAGTCTGCATCTGGAGAATGTGACTATTATTGAGCCGAGGAAATCATCTCTTTTTGAAGAGTATGTGCACACCTATTATGAACTGAGGAAGAGTAGGGGAATCACCCCGGACAAATCCAGGGATATTATGGATGACTGTAATTACTATGGCACAATGATGATCTATAAAGGGCATGCTGACGGCATGGTGTCCGGTGCTATCCATACAACAGCCGATACCATTCGCCCGGCTTTTCAGTTTATCAAGACCACTCCGGGTTGTTCCATAGTTTCCAGTGTTATGCTCATGTGCCTTGAAGACAGGGTTCTGGCCTATGGTGATTGTGCAGTGAATCCGGATCCCACCGCTGAAGAACTTGCCGAAATAGCACTCAGTTCGGCTCGGACTGCAGAGTTGTTCGGTATCACTTCCAGGGTGGCTATGCTTTCTTATTCCTCCGGCAGATCCGGCAAAGGACGACAGGTGGAAAAGGTGAGAGAGGCAACTGAATTTGCACGGCAGAAAGCACTCACCCTCTATCCCGGCCTGGAGATTGAAGGCCCTATCCAGTACGATGCAGCTATTGATCCGATAGTGGCCAGAACAAAGATGCCGGAGAGCAGGGTTGCCGGCCGGGCAACCGTCTTTATTTTTCCCGACCTGAACACTGGAAATAATACCTATAAAGCGGTACAGCGATCTGCAGGGGCTGTGGTTATCGGACCGATTCTCCAGGGCCTGAAAAAACCGGTCAATGACTTAAGCCGTGGCTGCCTTGTCCCGGATATTGTAAATACTGTGGCTATTACTGCGGTACAGGCTCAGGCGGAAAAGACTTCTGCTCACCGATTTGGCAAATAGATTTTTTTGCCTTCTCTGTGCTCTCCGTGTCCTCTGTGGTGAGAGAAAATGGCTATTCACCAAAAAAAAAACATAAGGGGAAAAAATAGTTTATAGTTTATACTGGTGCACAGTTCTCCAGATTATCGGCGGGTGATATTTTCTGGGTAAAGATATTGAGCTTTCTGTAAGTATGGAAGGGCAGGCAGCAATCATAAACATTTCAGGTGATGTTACTGCTGTCACCAGCTCTTCTGTTGAAGAAGCTCATAATCGTGAAGATGTGCAAGGGGCTGAGCGCATCGTTATGAAATTCCCTCCTTCTTTCCTTTCTGGGCTTATATTAAGTTAATATACTCGCCACCATGTTGTCTATTGTTTCCTTACTCCATCTCAGGGTTTATTGATTTATGGAGCAGTCAACAAACGAACTTGAGAAGCGAATTTTTCATCTCAAGACATTAAATGATGTCAGTCGGGAGATAGTTTTTTTAGAAAATGCTAAAGAAATTGTTCCCAGTCTTTTACTTATGATTATGGGGACCTATGGCTCCATGCAGGGAGTTGCATTTCTTTTAAATGATGAACGAACCGCGATTGATGTCTTTAGTGAACGTGGGCTCGACGAAAGTGTTGAACACAGTTTAGCGCAACTGATTGAATGTGAATGCGACAAATTGGTTATTGAGATTGATCACGGCATACTCTTGAATGATGAAAGCGTGAAAGAGGGGGGCAATGAACTTCTAAATTTCTTTGCAGCAAAGGGGTTTGCCCTATTCAGTCCACTGAAGTTAAAAAAGAAGGTGATAGGTGGTTTTGTCCTTGGTCCCAAGTTGTTGGGAGACTCATACACCATTGATGATTTTGAGTTGCTTCGTACCTTGATTAACCAAGGGGCTGTATCTATTGAGAATACTAGCCTTCAGCAACGACAGTTGGCCCAGGAAAGAGTGCTTAAGGAACTTGAGATCGCCACCGATATCCAGCTTTCGTTTCTCCCTTCTAAAGTTGCTGCTGTTCAAGGCCTCGACCTTGCAGCAGTTTTTCTGCCGGCAAAAGAAGTTGGTGGGGATTTTTACGACTTTATTGAATTGCCTGAAAATAAACTGGGAATAGTAATTGCCGATGTTGTCGGCAAAGGTATCCCTGCCGCGCTTTACATGGCCTTGTCGCGAGCTCTTATTAGGGCATGTTCGGCCCATGAACCAACAAATTTGACAAAGGCAGTTTGCCAAACAAACATACTGATTCAAGAATGCAGCAATGCTGATTTGTTTGTTACCTTGTTTTACGCAATTTATGATCCGGCTACCAATAAATTGCGATATGTTAGGGCTGGACATAATTATCCATTTCTTTACAAAAAAAACAAGAATTATTTTCTTACCTTAAGAGGTCAAGGAACCGCTTTAGGCGTGTTTGATGAAATATTTCTGGAAGAAAAGGAGTTTGATCTTGAAGAAGGAGATATTGTCGTTTTCTATACTGATGGAGTTACTGAAGCGATCAACAGTGAAAGTGAAGAGTTTGGCGGTAGGAGACTGATCCAGGCGATTGCTGGATCAAAAGGTCAATCTGCTAATATAATTGCTGAGACCATTAAGACCCATGTGGAAGATTTTGCAAATGAACAGGATCAGTTCGATGACATAACGCTTGTCGTTTTGAAAAAAGTGGTTGCAGGATAGGAGAAAAGACTAACGAGCCTGGACTATCGAAGTTGAAAGCCTTTGGCCAATCAAAGGACAATCGTGAAAGCTGATTGACAGGCCTATCCTTATGTATGTACGAACTGGAGTCATCGGGTAGGCCAATAGCACAACCTGGTTGAAGACATTGCACAGTGGGGTACAAAATGGCAATAAAATCAACATACGAAGAGCTTGAACAACGGATACAGACCCTTGAGAAGGAGCTTGCCGTTCAGAAAAGCCGCAGCGATTCCGACAAATTAACTCGGCAATACATAGAAGGTATTCTTAACAATGTTAGCATGCCTATCTACCTGAAAAATGCCGATTACAACTACATTTTTATCAATCGTCAGTTCGGGCACCTTGCCCACATGTCTTACGACCAAATGCAGGGCAAGGATGATTTTTCCATCTTCCCGAAACCAATTGCGCAGCTTTTTCGCTCGCAAGATGAGGAGGTTGTCAGGCGTCGTTCTCTGGTGGAATTCGAGGAGTCCATTCTCCTGCCCGATGGGATGCAAACATTTATGACAGTCAAATTTCCACTTTTTGACAGTGAGGATAAGGTGTATGCCATTGGTGGTATTTGCACAGATATTACCACTCGCAAGAAGGCAGAAGCTGAATTAAAAGAAACTGAAGAGAAATATCGGGGTATTTTTGAACATTCACCTTTGGGAATTTTGCATATAAATAAAAAAGGTATCATTACAGCGAGTAATGATAAATTAGCAGAAATTCTTGGCACCAACGTAAAGAGAATTATAGGTGTTGATTTATTACAATATGCGAAAGATGAGAAAGTAAAAGCAGCCACTACCACAGTACTTTCTGGGGAAATAGTTTCTTACGAAGGGAGTTACTTGCCTGTTACAAAGACTGAGAAAGTTCACCTTCGTGGTGTTTTTTCTCCAATTTCTTTAATTGACGGATCAACAGTCGCTGCCATTGGCACTGTTGAAAATATCACCAGACGAAAAAATGCTGAGGAAGCACTGCAAAATGCCCATGACGAATTAGAACAACGGATTGTTGATCGTACTGCTCAGCTTGACCAAAAGACTGGACGACTCAGGGAGACAAATGTCGCTCTCAAAATTTTATTGGAAAAGCGGGAGGAAGATAAAAGAGAACTTGAAGAGAATGTAATGTTTAATGTTGGAAATTTAATTTACCCATTCCTGGAAAAGTTAAAAATGAAATGCAACGAAGAATCTCAACAAATTTTCCTGAAAAGCATACAATCAAATCTTGACGAAATTACTTCTTCCTTTGCACCTAATCATAAAAACTATCTTTCAAACCTCACCCCTGCTCAGGTTCAAATTGCCAACTTAATCAAGCAAGGTCAGACGACAAAGGAGATCGCATCTCTTTTAAATCTCTCTCCTGCAACTATTGCCTGCCATCGACAAGAGATTAGAAGAAGACTTTTCTTGACTAATAAAAAAACAAATCTTCAAATGGCCCTCGCAACCACCTCATAACAACTAGATTTCCTAGTTGTTATCTACATGTTTTTTACCCATTGCCAATACTTGCAAGATAACATAATGTTCACGTCGAGGGATCCCGACAAGGGGATTGTCCACAACCCGAAGGCTTTTATTTTCGACTGCATTGACAAATAAAAAACCGGCAAGTCTTCACTACCTGTAAGTAATTTATAATATAACATAAAGTGTAAGCGCAGAGCATAAACTACTTCAAATGTTCTTTACATCACAATACATAGAAAAATTAGTTTTCAATCAGAAAATAAGGGCTTGTAGATCTGTACGCCTGACTTACAAGAGTATTTGGAGACTGACAAAACGAGCCAGATGATCTTCTGGCAACCAGTCTTGTATGGATGGTGGGAAGAGGTACTGTTGCTCTCTATTTGCAGAAATGAAATTTGAACTCATAATCTTTGTCCATTTATGTAATTAGTTGAAATCACATAAAAACACACCAATAAAATAGTAAAAAATCAAACATTATATTGAAAAACAGTGGGTTGTAACAGTTTTTACTGATTTCCGGAAAAATATTCCAGAAATATGGATATATGTTTCAGGTAAATCAATTAGTGATTGCATGTTGCACGCAAGAATTAAAGAAAAATTATTGCAATTTATTAGACATTGCTGGAGCGATAGTATTGCCATAAAACAGGCACTTATTTTGCATAAAAGAGTGATGGAGTTGTTGATTCAATTGTTTTCATATCAACATATCAAGCAGTTTCTTCCTTGGCTCGCGCGGGAAAAAAGTGTGACTTGGACTTGTCACATGCAAAGCTAGTTGAGCTAGACTCACAGGTGATTTTACAGATAATTGGAATCACCAGAAAATCATGTTTCAGCTTTAAATTACCTAGCAATAAATCACAAGCTGTTCATTTATAGGGATGTTTTAAAATTCAATTTTCTAATCACGTATATATAGATCAATTATTAATTGATCTTAGATTCAGATGATATCGCAATCTAATAAATTTTTGTTTTAACTACACAGAATGTTAGAATATATATCTAAACCTGATGGACTTTTTCAAGGAATATTATATAAATAAAAAATGTCAATGACAAGGTCATTGTTATTCTGATTTGTTATTTTTTGTCAAACGAAAAGATGCCATTTATTGTATTCTTGGGGGGATAATAAGTTATGGCAAGAAAAAAAAACTTGAATTTTAAAAAACTGCAGTTCAGCATTATTCAGAGTTCAACTCGTACCTTCTCGTTTTTATTTGTACTATTTTTAGCACTATTGCCCACTAACACATACGCAGCGTCATGTGATCAATGGGTGGCCGAGGTTATTTCTGCAGAGGGTGTGGTAGAAAGCAGGCGGACTGGAGAAACCCGGTGGCAGCAGGTGAGTCTCAATGAGACCTTCTGCGCCGGTGACATGATCCGGGTCCTGGAGAACAGTCGCGCTGGCCTTGCCTTTGCTAATCAGCCGTTGTTACGGTTGGATCAAAATTCAACAATTACCCTAGGAGAGATAAAGGAGGAAAGTTCCGGCCTTACCGGTATGCTCAAAGGAGCCGCCAGTCTTGACCTTATCAAAGGAGTAGCCCATTTTTTCAGCCGCCTCCCCAGGAATCTTGAAGTGCGTACCGGATTTGTAAACGCTGGTGTTGAAGGCACCGAATTCCTAATCGCAGTTGACGATACCAAAACCTCGATAACAGTATTTGAAGGAAAGGTTCTGGCTGCTAACAGTGCTGGTCAACTTGGCCTTACCAGCGGTCAGTCTGCTGTAACAGAAAAAGGCAAGGCCCCTGTATTGCAAACGGTGGTGAGTCCGCGTGATGCTGTACGCTGGGCGCTCTATTATCCTCCAGTAATTTATGGTTCTGACCCCAATGTATCGATTAACCAGGCAGCACAACTTCTTGCAGTTGGCAGGGTGGACGAGGCGAAAGCCTTAATACAACAAACTCCTCAAAACAGCAATGCTCTTTCGCTGCTGTCTATCATAGCGGTTGTAGAGAACAATAAGGAGAAAGCACGTAATTTAGCTGATCAAGCTATTGCCGCAGACCCTGAATCCTCTACCCCCAGAATAGCGCTGTCTTATGCCCAGCAGGCAAGCTTCGATCTGGCAGGGGCTCGCCAAAGTCTTGAAAAAGCTGTTGAGCTGGAACCAAACAATGCGCTTGCCCAGGCACGGCTGGCTGAGATCTACTCATCCTTTGGTGAGCTGGATAAGGCGCTTGCAACCGCTAAAAAGGCTGCAGCAATTGAACCCAAGCTGTCAAGGACACAAACTGTTCTTGCGTTTGCCAACCTTACCCAGATCAAAACAACTGAGGCAAGAAGCGCTTTTAACAAAGCCATAGAGCTTAACC
>MAXH01000094.1 GCA_001750925.1 Desulfobulbaceae bacterium S3730MH12 | reverse complement strand
ATATCTTGTTGAGAAAACTAAGACAACCTTTGCAGATGTCAAATAATCGCTGAATTACACTCTATCTCTGTTGTTAGACCCTGGGGAAACACTGAACTAATTCAAAGAATTCAGAGCACGATGAATGGAATAAGTACAGATCTGTTTATATGAAAGTCCTGTACTATTCGGGACGAAAGGGATTCAGAGGAGTGTTGACACAACAGGTAAGCGAGCCTGCGAGACTCCGATCCACAGCCTGCGAGGACGTTTGGCAACACTCCTCTGAATCCCTGTTACATGGCTTTCATAACAGCGAAGCGGTGTCATCGTTGTGAAATTCATTTCATGGGTGTTAGTTATAGCCTACTCAGAGGGGAAAATGATAGGGAACAGACTATTTTGTGCATGCTTGTGGTGCATTTTAACAAGCTCTTTTGAACGTTCCACATCTTTAATACGGATTGCTTCATAGAGATCATTATGTTCTTCTTTGATTTCCAGAATACGATTCATGCGCAAATCCTCAGTGCGAAATCGCAGAAATATCTTCTGGCATATATCTCGATACTGTACTGACAAAATTTCATTTTCTGCCATATCTATAATTGCTGCATGAAATTTGGTATCGAGTATAAACAGCTTCCGGTCGACATGACCTGAAATAGTTTTTTCGTAGTCAAGTTTTCGCTTTTTTACGTTCTCAATTTTTTTATCGGTCATTTCCCGGATAGCTTTGCCAAGGAAACCAACCTCAAGTATCTCCCTTATCTCAAAAAGATTCTCCGCCTCCTCGAGAGTCAACCTGTGGACAGAGTACCCCTGATTTGGCACAAAATCCAGATACCCCTCCTGTGCCAGAATCGAAAGGGCATTATTTACAGGTGTCCTGCTCACACCAAGTTGCTTTGCGAGGTCAATAAAAACTAACCTCTGTCCGGGAACAATTTCATAGTGAAGCATCAACTCTATAATCTGTTGGTACACTTTAAGTGTGAGATTGCTGTATTTCTTCAATATTTTCTTTCCCGGTTTTTTATTCAATGCGTACTTTCAACGCAAATTGATATGGTCTGATGATGCAAAAAGACCATCACATTTAATGTAATTTACCCCTGTTATGATTGCAAAAAAAAATCCTCTCTTCAGAATTCTGTAGTTTAATGTAGCCAGTGGTGTTCAATCTACATCTTTTCAAGAAGTTAGAGTAACTGTCAACTCTCGTTAATATTACATAATAAATAGTATGTCAACCAGGATGGCGCCGCAATAGTGGAAATTCTACGTTCCTCACATATGCAGTTTTGTACTTGGTGTCATACCAACCCTGAAATGTCACATTTTTGTCATTCCCGCGCAGGCGGGAATGACAGTTGGTTCAACGTCATTCAAAAATTGACACTACCTGGGAGCCTGCTCCATTATTTGCCACCCATTTTTCCACCTGTTGATATACCATCTATATTGACAACTACATTACATGCAATACAGTATCTAAATGAGCACCAAACATGGAGCATATGAGGTTATCATTGATTACAGTCACACCAAAAGCAACCAGAGCAATGGTTGAACACCTGCAAGGTGAAAAAAAAAGCACAGTGCGAATTTTTCTTAAAATGGGCGGCTGTGGCATGCGTTCTTTCGGTATTGTTCTTGAAGACACCTTACCACCCGATAAAATATTTGAAATTGCCGGAGTTACCTATATTATAGATCGCATTTTACTGAAAAAATTCGGCCCCATCAGAATTGACAGCGACGGTTTCAGTTTCCGGTTAAGCGGCAAGGGCATCCATCCACCGTTAGGCTGTGGCACCTGTGGTTATGGCTGCGGCACCCGAGGTGGTACACCATGCTCAGGAGTCTGTGCCACCTGTGAAAACCCATGCCCCACCGGGCAGCGAATCAGAGCCAGAAGAATGATGCGGAATAAATATTGAAAAAAAAAAGATTTCATGTAATATGAGTTACGGTTTATGCTACTTAGTTGCAAAGGGTGTGGTGTGTAATTACTGTCATTGCATGTAATTTCCCATACATCGGTTGCTTATCATTTAACTGGACGTTCTGAAAGCAGGTCCCCACAACCAGTACCAAGAGGAGATACGTATCGATGAAACCTATCAAAACTAAAGACAAGACAGTCTTGAGAGCCCTTGGCCTCGGCGGTTACTTCGGCGGCGGTGCTGAAGGAATGGTAGATGTCAAAGACGGTAAGATTGTCCGTATCCGCCCGATGCAGTATGGATGGAAATATAAAAAAGAGGACATTCGCCAATGGAAGATGGAGCGAAATGGTAAAACCATCGAGCCTACGTGGAAATCTCTGCCGGGACCTTTTTCTTTAGCATATAAGAAACGTGTTTATTCCCCCAACCGAATCCAGTTCCCAATGAAAAGGGTTGACTGGGATCCAAATGGAGAGCGCAACACTCAAAACCGCGGAAAGTCCAAATATGTCCGCGTATCCTGGGATGAAGCTGCTGACCTCATCGCCGGTGAAATACGTCGCGTCCATAAAGAATATGGCTACAATGCCATCCTGATGCAGGGCGACGGCCATGGCGAGTGCAAAACGATCAATACTCCGCACGGCCATCCCGGAGTACTGCTGGAATATCTTGGCGGATTCACCCTGCAGGTCAGAAACCCCGATAGCTGGGAAGGCTGGTACTGGGGCGCAAAGCATGTATGGGGCCAGGGTGCTCAGGGTATAATGTATCCTGCTGCCAATATAGTAAAAGACACCATTGAAAATGCCGACATGGTCCTCTTCTGGGGGTGTGATCCTGAAACCACTCCATGGGGTTTTGTCGGCCAGTTTGCAAGCCGCCTCTCTTACTACTTCACTGAAGTCGGTATCAAGCAGGTTTATGTCTGCCCTGACTGCAACTACGGTGCTGCCATCCATGCCGACAAATGGATTCCTGTACTACCCAATACCGATGCTGCCCTGCAACTTGCCATCATCTATATGTGGATCACCGAGGGCACCTATGATAAAGAATATGTTAAAACCCATACGGTCGGTATGGATAAAGTTGCCGACTATGTACTCGGCAAAGAAGATGATATTCCTAAAACTCCTGAATGGGCATCCGAAAAATGCGGTGTGCCGCCATGGACTATCAAGGCATTGGCCCGGGAATTTGCGGAAAAGACTACCTCCATCGCCCATTATTTTGGCGGCGGTTTTATTCGAGGACCTTTCGCTCATGAACCTGCCCGTCTCGAATGTATTCTGCTGGGCATGCAGGGTCTTGGCGGCCCCGGTGTTCATCAGCACCAGTTCACCTATTTCGGCCTGCCCCGTGCAGAAGGACTGGGCGGCACCTTCTTCTGGAACCCTGAGATTGAGGAACGCATTGCCCTGCCAGTCCTCAGTGCAGTAAGTGCCTGGCAACAGCAGGTTATTCCGAAAACACTTATTCAAAATGCGATTCTCTCTGACGAACCGATCACATTTAGAGGAACCGGAGCACAGAATGCGCTGGTTCACGATCAATTTGTCGAATACACCTTCCCTATACCTAAGGAAGAAAAGGGGTCCAAGATCCATATGATATGGACCGACAGCCCATGCAGAATTACCTGCTGGAATTACGGCCATGAAACTCAGCTGGCCATGCAGAGTTCACAGGTCGAATGCATCGTTGCCCAGCATCCCTGGCTGGAAAACGATTGCCTCTACGCCGATATCATCCTGCCGGCAAATACGTATATGGAAGTTGACGATATTGTAACCAACATTCGTCAGGGCACAATGCAGCCCAATATCATGATCACCGAAAAAGCCATAGAGCCAATCGGCGAATCGAAAAGTGATGCTGAGTGTGTTCTCGAGGTTGCCAAAAAATTTGAAGGCATGGAAGAGCAGATGACTGAGGGAAAAACCACAGAGGATCTGCAGAAACTCATTTGGGGTTATATGGGTGGTGAAAAGCTTGTCACCTGGGAACAGCTGAAGGAAAAAAGTTACTGGATTTACCCAACCGCCCCTGACTGGGAAGAAGATCCCCCGGGATTTCGAGAGTTTTACAATGATCCTGAAGGAAAACCACTCAATACCCCCACAGGAAAACTTGAGTTCTATTCAGAGGCACTTGCCAAGGCATACCCTGATGATAAGGAACGCGGCCCGATACCTAAATGGATCGAGAAAAGCCATAATCATGATGAGCGGCTCTCCAGTCACCGGGCTAAGATGTTTCCGCTGCTGATCATGTCCAATCATGGCCGCTGGCGCGTGCATGCACAATGTGATGATATTACCTGGACCCGGGAAACTCCTACCATGAAAGTTACCGGGCCTGATGGATATAAATACGAACCATGCTGGCTGCATCCTTCTGAGGCTGAAAAGCGTGGTATAAAAGCCGGAGATATTGTCAAGGTCTTCAACGAACGTGGCATCGTTCTGGCAGGAGCATATATCACAGAGCGTGTGCGTCCAGGAGTTGCCTATGTCGACCATGGCGCCAGACATGATCCGATCAAAACAGGTGAAATTGAGAGAGGCGGTGCAATTAACGTCATTACCCCCGGAGCAGTCACTTCAGATAACTGCGTCGGCCAGATAGGCGGCGGTTATCTTGTTGAAGTACAAAGGGTAAGCGGAGAAGAGATGGATAAATGGAGAACTGATTTTCCAGAAGCATTTGCAAGAAAATATGATGCGGCAGCAGGTCTTCGTTTCGATGCCTGGATTGTTGATGGAGGTGATAAATAATGAAAGTATTTACTGTAGACCTGTCTCTTTGTAACGGCTGCTACTGCTGCCAGATTGCATGCAAAGATGAGCATGTGACAAATGACTGGACTCCTTATGCCAAGCCTCAGCCGGATACGGGTCAATTCTGGATTGGACTGACTGAAGAGGTACGCGGCCATGTGCCCCATGTTAAAGTTACATATACTCCCCTTATGTGTAATCACTGTGATGATGCACCCTGTATTGAAGATTGTAAGGTTGATGCGATTTATAAAAGAGATGACGGCATAGTGATCATTGACCCTGTAAAATGCACTGGTTGCAAGATTTGTGCTGATACATGCCCTCATAATTCAATCTTCTTTAACGAGCAGTTGAACATCGCCCAGAAATGTACCGGCTGTACACATCTCCTTGATAATGACCCGGAGTGGACGGTGCCCCGCTGTGTTGACCAGTGCCCCACCGAGGCCCTTCGTTTTGGTGAAGAAGAAGATTTTAAAGATTTTATAAGTGAAGCCGAAATTATTAACCCTGAAGCAGGTACAAAGGCGCGGGTTTATTATAAATCACTGCCTAAAAAGTTCGTTGCAGGTACACTTTATGATCCGGCTGCAAAAGAGGTTATCATCGGCGCGACATGCACCATGAAAGATGATGAGTCCGGAGCAATATTCACGGAAGCGACAAATAATTTTGGTGATTTCTGGTTTAAGGAACTGGAGGACGACAGAACCTATACCCTGACTCTGGAAAAAGATAGTGCCAGCAAAACTATTGCCGGCATCATGACCGATATTGATCGTGGGCTTGGCGATATTCCCATGGAAATGTAATGGCGTCGTAAAAAGAGGCGGTATCTGAAGAATTTCAGATACCGCCTCTTTCAGCCGGCAACTACAGAAGGATACGACACCATTCTCAATTAACAGCTATCAACTCCACCTCATAGATCAAATTGAGTCCAGCCAGGGGATGATTGGCGTCAACGGTTACGGTTTTCTCATCTAAATCATTCACAACTAAATTCACTCTCTCTCCATCCCTGTTCTGGTATTGGACCGTGCGGCCGGGTTTTAATTCCACATCCGGGGGAAATTCATCCCTGTCAAGTCTAAGTACCAGTTCTTTGTTATACTCACCATACCCCTCTACCGGCGAGATTTTTATCTCTTTCTTTTGATTCACTCTCATACCGGACACATTATCCTCAATGATTTTAATAACCTGTCCTTTCCCTATGATAAACGCGAGCTCAGATTTCTCCGCTGAATCTCCCACGACACTCCCATCATCAAGCCTGATGGCAAAAACTATCTTTACCCTGCTTCCCTTTTCTGCAATTTTCATTTGCTTCCCTGCTTTTTAGTGCCTTACTCCAGAACTTCTCTAAGAAAAACAAGAAACTGGAAAAGGTTGTTTTAAATTCCAATTTTTCCGGGTTAGGAATTTGGTGGAACTACTGTTACAGGAATCTTTGCTTTTTTCAGCACAGTCTTTGTAGTACTGCCGACAGATGTCTTGGAAAAGATGTTTTTGTGCCCCCCGAGAACAATAAGATCACAGTCATTCTCTGCCGAATGCCGCAAAATTTCATCTTCAATGTCGCCATCGCTGATGATAATTTCTCTGGATTTAAAATTGCAGGCTTCATCATTAATACTGCTTTGATTACAAAAGCTATTCAGTGCATCTTTCACAACTCTATTGGCAGGTGTTTTTCCGAGAAGAGATCGACGAACATTGTTTTGCTGAGAATTAACCATATCTTCCCATTGATGCTTGCCAAGCAGGTCTTTTAAACGCCCTTCAACATTATCCGGCAGCGGTTCAATAACATGCAGCAGATAGATAGTAGCTTGAAATTTTACTGCCAGAGATAAGGTGAAGTCATAGGCTGGTTGGCAGTTTTCAGAGAGATCTGTAGCAAACAGGATCGATTGAATCGGTCTTAACATAGTTGGTTTCTCCTTATAGTGTATCTGTTCAGGTTACTTGGCTGTTTATCTACCTGAATAATTACCACCATTGGATATATTGCAAGTGACATACTGAAACCAATTATTCTGATTATTGCCCGGTTTCAAACCGGAATGTCTGATCAGGGTCAATCACTGCAAGGATGCGTACAATACAACCGTCACCACCAGTCCAGCGCCAGGGAAAAGCCATAAAAAAGCAGCGTTTACCCGTCACCTTGTCCAGATCCCCACCTACGTTTTCAATGCCGGGGATGCCGCCTTTAACCATTAGAGTTTTATGGGCAGGTTCCCAGTCGGGGAAATCTTCTTTCGGATTGCGACCGGTGGCTTCTTTGTATTCCTCTATTAAATGGGTCTGAGTGGGGCCAAGGCCATGATCCACCAGCTTTGTTGCAAGGGGGTGATCGTTTGCCTGGCAGCCATAGCCAACACATTTTACTTTTTTATCAACCAGCCACTGAGCGCCAGCACCGGAGATGCCGCAGCCATAGGCGAAGTATTCATCACTGTCGGCCCACTTATGGTGGAAGCCTGTGTTGATCATGACAATGTCCCCTTCTTTGATTACCGGGGTGGCATTCTCCAGATCTTCAGGTGTAATTACTCCCCATTTCTCCTTTGGGATTGACACAGCAACCCCAGTACCACAGAGACGCCAAGTGGGGTAGCTGCTGATACACGCGGTATTTTCAGTTACATGGGTCGGTGCATCCATATGGGTGCAACGATGCATAATACCATCCCACTTCACCTGATGCACACCGTCTTTGGCATGAAATTTATCCACAGTAACGTTGACGCTGGGGGTTGATGGCCATTCCGGCATATGATGATGAAAGGCATGACTCAAATTATATATTTGAAGGCTCATTGTTTTATCCTTTACCTTTGAGGTTAATTATTGAATTTTCCAGAATCAATCCTATAAGTACCGGCAGGATCTATCATCGCCATAAAACGAATAGGACAGGCATCGCCGTATTCAAACTTCCAGGGTGTTGCGGCAAACGTTGCCCGCTTGCCGGCCAGTATGTCGACATCACCACCAACCTGTTCAATCGTAGGAATTCCCGCAGCCAGAAGAACCTTGTGGGCAACATTCCAGTCAGGATGTTCTTTTTCAGGATCCAGACCAGTGGCCTGCTCATAGGCCTGCACCAGACGGTTCATCGTGGGCCCTCCACGATGAGGGCCTAAAGATGTAGCAAGAGGATGATCCACCTGGGGCATATCTACCGCCACCAGTTTGCAATCTTTTTTTACCAGCCATTCAGCCGCATCTTTAGACAGGCCGGGAGACTCTCCATAATATTCTATAGCATCCGAATACTTATGATGCCAGCCCGAGTTGATAACAACGATATCACCCTGCTGAACAGCAGATCCTGCTGTTTTAAGATCTTCAGCAGTGATTACTTCATAGCTCTTTTTGGGGATATCAAGGACAATGCCATTGCCGAAAAATCGATCAACGGAAATGGATGCCAGATCTGCTGCCTTCTGGATCAGGTGCAGAGGTGCATTCATATGCGTTCCAGTATGCATTACCGTATTGATCCGGTGAGCCATCACCCCATGTTGTGCGAATTTAACGGCGCGGAACATTTTTACATCATCCTGCCCGGGATAGGAGGGTACTCCATGTCCCCAGGGATGGCTCAATTCAATTGTCTGCAGCTCGCTATAAGGGTCTATCGTAACTTCTGTCATTATCATCCTCTTTTCTTAGGTTCAGGTGATCGTAATATGCTATTTTTTTGACCGTAGAACAACTAGCAGCGCAAAAATTAATACCTTAGAAATGATTTTCT
>MAXH01000093.1 GCA_001750925.1 Desulfobulbaceae bacterium S3730MH12 | reverse complement strand
CATAGAATTTTACTCATCCATGAGAGTGTAAGAGCTGGTGACTGCTCCGATTTTTTTATTGTTTTCTTTAAGGTTCCAGTATATGGATTTCAACTCCTGCAGCTGTTTTTCGGGGATGTTGGCAGATGTGGACTCGGCACGTTCAAGCAGTGATGCAATTGCACTGGAATGCGAGTTGATGTTCTTGAAGGTCGTCGAGGTCTCCTGATTAAAAGCGTTTATTTTTGTTGCCAGTTCTTTCCCTTCATCTTGACTTCTGAGATATATGGTATCGCTTAAATCCTTGTCCAGCATGTTATCTAATACCAGCTCAAAGCGAAACATTGGCCCCGCAATTCGATGGCTGAGCAACAGGGCGGCAATACAGATAAATATGGTGCCGGAAAGAATAAAAATCCAGTGTGCTGCAAGAATATTTTTAAGTAATATGAAAGGATTCTGGCCAGATTGTACTTCTTGATTAATGTAGGAAATAGTCAGGGTATCTGCCGAGAAAGCCCCCAGAAGTACGAGGAAAAAGAGAGATCCTCCGGTGACGAAAAGAAAAAACCCAATTATCAATTTCCCCTGGAGGTTCTTTTTGATAAAGAATTTTTTTCTCTTATTTTGCCTTGCCATATCAGTACTTTGCTCCTGACACCAGGTAGGCCGCAATACCGATGCCGGCCAGCCATATGTTTGTGATATTGGATACAGTAATGTTCAATATTGCGGCTAACCGGTTTCCGCGCCCCAGCAGAACAATACACGATTTAAATTCAGGCCAACTCGTCAATGTGGCGAGAACAACAAAACCGATCACACCCTTGGGAGCATGGGAGTGAGTCGCTGCAAAAGTGACTACAGGGTCGAGAAAATACCCTGTGATCATGAGGGTAATTATTGCCGGCAGCAGCCAGAATGTCGGATTGAATGAGTAGTCCTCATCCTCACCCTGGTCCTGTTCTTTTGGCCGGAAAAAGAAGAGAAGAATAGAGACAACCGAAACCACAAGGAGCCATATCGGATACAGTGTCCGGGGGAGAAGAAAAAAACCGGCGGCCATGAATGCCGTAGTAACCAGGGTTATTATTGTATAAAGTCTGCTGGTAGAGAAGGTCAGCAGGAACTGGCGGCAGATAAGGGCTGCGATAATAAGAAGAATCGGATTCATAAAATTTGAGCCGAGCGGGGTGGATGCAGCAAATATAATATCTCCTGCTATCAGGCCGACGAGCAGGCAGACGGCTTCAGGGCCGTTGGTAATAAATCCGGTGATTGTACCGATGCCTTTGGTCTTTTTCAGGCATTCTATTATTATCTCAATGGCCAGAGCAATTAGAACCATTTCAAAGATAACACCGGCCGCACCGATAAAGGCCAGGTTAATATCTCCGCCAAAAAGCAGGGCACTGCCGCAGAAGAAGGCTAAAACCAGAATCCAGATGACAAGATCCAGGTGGCCAATAGTGTCGAAAAGGAATTGTTTCACAATAGTTGCTTTATGCCTGGTGACGGTTGATAAAAGATTTTATCGCCTTTTTGCTCAAGAAAACACCACTCAATTTGTCTTTGCCAATCACGAGTGCAGGCACCATTCGTATACCATTCTGGAGGCAGCGTTGCGGTGACCCGAGAATATCCACTTCTTCAATCTGTATATCAGGGTCATTCCCGGTGATGTCAAGCAGATATCTTTTGGCGAGAAAGCATCTTGGACAGAGGTTGGAACGGTAGAAAATTACTTTCATTTTATATGAACCCGGCGTTACTCCCGCACGGGCGGGAGTCCAGAAGGATGATAGCTGAGTTTCCTTAAGCACTACGAAAAATCAGCAGTGTCCGGTTAGAAAATTGTGAAGCCTGTAAAACGGATTCATGGGAAACTTTTGTCCGCTTTTACAGTAGATTTCTTGATTTTCAAATATTTTTCACATCCAATTTGTATCATGCGAGTTCCTCGCAAAGACTGATACAAATCAAATGTGAAAATATTAAGAAAATATTACGAAATTTACTGGATGACGCTCCCAAAAATTACCCATGAATCCCCCTGCAGGATCTAAACCGGACACTGCTGATCAAAAATAATAAAAAAAAGAAATTATAGCTTGGAAAAACGCTAAAATAATGAATAGAAAATTGCTGTTTAACCAGTTGTGTATGATATAATATAATCTGACGATGAAAGTGTGCAAAAGTATATAAAAATGACCAGGTGATGGTGACAATATGTATATCAGCGAACACATGACTCCCGACCCGATTACAATATCTGCAGAAATATTATTGCCCGAAGCCCGGCTGATACTCAATGAAAATTATTTTCGACACCTTCCTGTTGTCGACGGAAATAGAAAGCTTGTGGGAATTCTTACCGATAGAGATCTTCGCTCGGCATTTCCTTCCTCTGTGGCCAACAAGAGTGAACGTATGTTGATCTATAGCCAGGTGGAAAAGACAAAAGTTGCCGATATTATGACAACGTCATGTTCCACCCTTGGACTGCATGCAACTCTTGATGATGCTCTGTTGATTTTTGACCGGGATAAAGTCGGCGGTATTCCTGTTGTGAGTGAAGAAATGGTTGTCGTGGGTATTTTCTCTATGCGTGATCTTACTGCGGCATACAGAAAGCTGTTTGGTGTGGGGGAAAAAGGATCTCTGCTGGTGGGAATAGAAGATGATGGCCAGGCAAATATCATGAGCGCAATAGTCACCCTGCTGGAAAATAATGATATCCCTCTTACCCGTCTCATTCGTCTGGGTCAAAAAGAGGAGGGTGGAGAAATCTATATGAGAGTAAATAGCCGGAAACCTAATCAGATATTCAAACTTCTGGCTAAAAACGGTTTTAATCTGCTTACCCCGTAAGCATGCTTTAATGAAAAACTCTTTTCCGCCTCCTGACACCCTGGAGCTTAATTCTCAGAATAGTTGTAACCGATGTGGCAACTGCTGCCGACAGGGTGGTCCTGCACTCCATAAGAAAGATCTCAATCTGGTTCGTGAAGGGAAAATTCCTATAGGGAATCTCATCACTATCAAGAAAGGGGAGCTGACGGAAAATCCGGTGGCGGGGGGGATACAACCTGTCGGGGTTGAACTGGTAAAAATAGTCGGTACGGGACGACAGTGGGATTGTTGCTATTATGACGAGAAGAAAGGGTGCACAATTTATGACAATCGGCCCCAGGCGTGTGTACTCCTGAAATGCTGGGATACGAAAGATATTCTGAGTATTGTGGAGAAGGAAACTCTAAGTCGTTTTGATATACTCGCTCCTGACGATCCGCTGATTCCTGTGATAAGAGAACATGAACGAATCTGCCCCGTGCCCGATTTTATATATATCAGGGATAACTGTCATCGACTTCCTGGTCAGCTGGAAAAAGAACTGGAAAGGCTGGTGAGAGATGATTTGCGTTTTCGAACACGGGTGATACGGGATTTAAATTTAACCCTCAGCGATGAACTCTTTTATTTCGGCAGGCCGTTGTTTCAGCTTCTTCAGCCCCTGGGTGCCACAATTAGTGAATCACCGTCGGGAATAACTCTTAGATGGTAGGCTGAAATGCGCTTTACAGACTGTCAGCAAAAGATTCTCTAACAGCCTGCGGCCTTTCAGCCTATCTCCCTGAATTTACCAGGTTTTTCTTTCCAGCTCTTCACCACGTGTTGAGATTGTAATCTGTTCAACCGGAACAGATACTCCTGCTTTTTCTATCGCCTTTTTGATGATTACGTTCATGGCGGAACAGCAGGGAACCTCCATGATTAATACGGTGAGGCTCTTAAGGTCACAGGTCTGGATTATCTCGGCAAAGCGCGCCACATAGCTTTCGGCGTCGTCGAATTTAGGACACCCCATCAGCACCGTTTTCCCGTCAAGATAATTTTGTTGGAAATCTCTTACTGTTACTGCTGTACAGTCTGCTGCTACCAGCAGGTCACTGTTCTTCAGGAAGGGGGCATGTGCCGGAACGAGACGGATCTGTACCGGCCAGTGGGTAAGCATGGAAGCCGACGAGCCGGCTGCAGGGATATTGACCGGGATGTTGGCTGTCTGGCACGCTGTTGGTGACCCTGAAGACGCGGGCTTAAAGGATTGAATATGGGTGGATGCACAACCGCAATCCATGGTCTCCGGAGCTTTCGCTTCAGTTTTCTTCTTCTCTTCTTCGAGGTATACTTCTACAGCTTCCTCATCAAACTCATCCGAGTAACGTTCAATTATTTTCAGTGCACCTGTGGGACAGGCGCCGAGACATGCACCGAGTCCATCACATAACTTGTCGGCGACCAGTTTTGCCTTGCCGTCTATTATCTTCAGTGAACCCTCTGCGCAATCCGGCACGCACAGGCCACAACCATCACATAATTCTTCATCTATCTCAATTATTTTTCTTACAGCTTTCATATGCCATCCTCCAGGCTGGTTGGTGTAGTGTTGTATTCTGACTATGTCTGCAATATTAGCACGAAACGGGTAGAAATCTTTGATCTGGATCAAGTTTTGGTATCATTTTGTAATTAAAAAAAAATAACTGTGAAATTGAAATTCTCCAGGGGAAGGTCATAAATGAAAAAGGCGGGATATCAAAATTGATATCCCGCCTGGTACCGGATGAGATATCCGGATTATTACGTGTGACTAACCAAGAATCGTCTTCAGATCAGCCGTTGCAGTTTCCGCAATAGGTTTACATTCAAAGTTCTGAACAAGTACATCGAGAACGTTTGGTGAAATAAATGCGGGCAGGGAGGGTCCGAGGCGAATGTCCTTAATACCCAGGCTGAAGAGGGTAAGAAGAATAACCACAGCCTTCTGCTCATACCAGGAGAGAACTATTGAAAGAGGCAGGTCGTTTACATCGCATTCAAATGCCCCGGCAAGAGCCACAGCTATCTGGATGGCCGAGTAGGCATCATTACACTGGCCAACATCAAGCAGACGTGGAATACCACCAATATCTCCAAGCTTTTTGTCAAAGAATCGGAATTTACCGCAGGCAAGAGTCAGTACCAGACAGTCTTCCGGCACCTGCTCTACAAATTCAGTGAAATAGTTCCGTCCCGGCTTGGCACCGTCACAGCCGCCGACGAGAAAGAAGTGGCGGATGGCTTTACTTTTCACGCCTTCGATAATCTTATCGGCAACGCCAAGTACGGTGTTGCGGGCAAATCCGGTGAGAACGCTTCCCTTATCAGTGTCTTCGGCAAATCCGGGCAGCGCCAGGGCACGTTCAATAACAGGGGTGAAGTCTTTGTCTTCTCCAATATGAACTACATCGGGCCATCCTACCAGCCCAGTGGTGAATACATTGGCCTTGTAAGAATCTTTTGGCTTCTGGATGCAGTTGGTGGTAAAGAGAATTGCGCCGGGAAATTCAGGGAATTCCTTGGCCTGATTCTGCCAGGCGGTTCCATAGTGACCGTAAAAATGGTCATATTTTTTCAGTTCCGGATAAGCGTGACATGGCAGCATCTCACCATGGGTGTAAATGTTGATTCCCTTTCCTTCGGTCTGCTTCAGCAGGAGGTCGAGATCTTTCAGGTCATGACCGGTAACTACGATGGCTTTACCGGCTTTGGCACCTAAAGGCACCTCGGTGGGAACCGGATGTCCAAAGGTCCCGGTATTTCCTGCATCGAGCAGTTCCATGGCCTTGAGGTTGACCTCACCGCATTTAAGTGTAATGCCTACGAGCTCTTCAAGGCCCTGACCGCCATGGGTAAACTCAGCCATGGTCTCATGTATATATGTGTAGACAGAATCATCTTCCTGACCGAGGATTGCCGCATGGTCGGCATATGCAGCCAAGCCACGAATGCCGTACATAGTGGTCTGTTTGAGAGAGCGGAGATCTTCGTTCTCATCCAGGTTGTTGAAAAAGTTCAGCTCTTGACCCTGGGCAATCATTGCATCCAGAGAACCACCGGGAGTGAAATTGGCGGCAGCGGCATCAAAGTCAACATTGCCGCCGGCAGCTTTTACTTTTTCTTTTAATCCTTCACGCAACTCTACAGTCTTGTTTATAAAATTTTCAAACCGTTGGGGGTCAAAGTCGACATTTGTGAGGCAGGAAAAAATTGCCTCGCAGGTAAAACGGTCAAT
>MAXH01000092.1 GCA_001750925.1 Desulfobulbaceae bacterium S3730MH12 | reverse complement strand
TGTCAGACATTATGTCGGTGGAGTTCTGGGGGGAGGCAGGTAGCGGCAATGCAACAGAAAGCAAAGAACCAAATGAACTATTTCCGGTTGATTTAAAACAGCATAGTTGAGTATCTTAAAGATATTAATGAAGGTTCTATTAACGTAGGTCAGAAGGTATATGACAATCTGGAGAATACACTGGAGTGTGCCCTGACGGTGGAATATTTTTGGCGTACCGATTACTCAAATGGGTTTCACAACGAAACATGAAAGTAATGTAACAGGGATTCTGAGGAGTGTTGCCAAACGTCCTCGCAGGCTGTGGATTGTTGTGTCAACACTCCTCAGAATCCCTTTCCTCACGAATAGTACTGGACTTTCATATAAATAAGACTGAAAAACAACTTTAATTTCATTACAGAAATCATTTAACGATACAAGGAGACTCCATGTCATATTCACCACCCTTGAGTTCCGGATTTACCTTTGCAGAAAACCGTAGTGCATTTATTTCCCCGCAATCAGGTATGTGCTCTTTCTGTACCGAAAAATGTGGCGGTACCTGTGAACTGGCACAGGCAGCGGTGCTGGGATCGCAGACGGTTTATCCAATGACAACCGGAACCAACCAAATTGCCTCCGAAAAGGATTACCCCATTGATTTTTCTCACTTCAATATCAACGGCCGGGTATTTGGGGCTGCGGGGGCGGAGGCAACTTCTGAAGACGCAACTATTTTCAATGTGAAGCTTGAGCGAACCTACGGAACTATAAATCCGGTAGAGCTGGCTCTTCCAGTTATACTACCGGCTTTAATCAAGCTCAACTGGCGGGACTATTTCTCCGGTGCGGCGATGGCCGGGGTAACCTGTGTGATTGGTGAAGATGCAAGGAATAACGATGTAAATCTGCAAATAAAAAACGACAAGGTTACAGAATTCCCGCTGTTGGAAGAGGCTCTCGATTGCTTTCGTAGATATGACCGGGGATTCGGCCAGATCGTGTTGCAGTGCAACGTGGATGACGACCTGAAAGGCGTTCCCGAGATCGCCCTGCAAAAATACGGCGCGGAAGCAATTGAGATCAAGTTTGGTCAGGGCGCAAAGGGTACACAGCCGGTCAAACGGGTCAAGGATATCGAATCTGCGCTGAAGAGGAAAGAACTCGGAGATATTGTATATCCCGATCCTGTAGATCCGGCTGTGCGAAAAGCGTATGAGGAAGGTATCTGCCCAAATTTCAACACCTACGCCAGGCTACCGCTTTGGACTGAAAAATCGTTGCTTGCCCATATCAAGAAATTGAGAGAATGGGGTGCCAAGAATATCTACTTCAAGATGGCCGGGTATGACAAGAACAGCATAGAGCAGGTACTTCGTATAGCCTGTAAGGGGCAAGTGGACATGATAACCTTTGATGGAGCCGGAGGTGGTTCCGGATACAGCCCTTCCAAGATGATGAATGAATGGTCCCTGCCGACCGTGTGTCTCGAGGATGCGGTGGTTCGTCTCTGTGTGCAACTAAAAGACGAAGGCGAAACTTTGCCGGCTATCGTCATGACGGGTGGTTTTGCATCCGAAGACCAGGTATTCAAGGGATTAGCGTATGGCGATGGACATGTGCTCGGTATCGGCTTATGCCGAGCCGCCATGGCTGCAGCCATGACTGCTAAAACAATAGGGGAACAGGTAAAAAAAGGAAAAGTACCTCCGACTTTCCAGCCCTACGGCTCAACTGTTAAAGAGCTCTTCTGCGACTTGCCGGACCTCCGGGCACTCTATGGGACAAAGGCAAATGATTTTCCCACGGGAGCTATCGGCGTTTTTTCCTATCTCAATAAAATTGGATTTGGATTGAAACACTTTGCGGCCCTGAACCGGAAATTTGACATAAAGCTTGTCAATAAGAACGATCTTATTCCCTTAACAGCAGAGGCAAGGACACTCATGCGAAATGAGTGGTTTTTATAAATATTAAAAGTGGAACCACGGTATTCAGCGGATTATTTGTTGCCAGCATTTGTGTTAACGTGAACAGCTTCAGCTGAAGCAGTTGGAAGGGAGATTCTTTTTTGACAGATGCGCTGGTTCTCCGGTGTGGGAAATAGTTTAGGATTCCCTCTCTGTGTTTGAGCAAAGTTAGGCCAGTTCCATCACCTCTTGGCATTATTCTTACCTCCTTTTTAGAAGATAGATTGGCATACCTGACTCAAAACAGGCATACGCTATACGACCTCAACATATACTTTTTCCGTAAGACCTTTGGGAATATGATGGCATTTCCCCTTTACCAACACCATCAATGAATGAGATTCTGATTCCTGGCGATGTAATGCCTTAACTGTATTCCCCTCCTTAATCCAGTGCCGGTCAAGCTCCATTTTAATTTCAGGGGTGCCGGCAATGGAACTGATCGTTCCTTTTTCTCCAGGTTTCATGCTGCAAAGCTGCTTCTCTTTTCCCTTCACCTCAACAAACACCACATCTCCGGGTAAATCATATTTATATAGTTCCTCACCGGCAATGACAAATCCCTCAACATTGACAATGGCAACATGCGCCCCCTGAATTTCAATAAAAAGGGGACCAGAGCCAGGAACGAATTTTTTTACTTCAACAATGGTTCCTACTTTAAGACCTAAGGCTGTAAATTTTGCCAGCGCCCCTCGCCCGACTTCCAAGGCAGAGATTGTTCCTAACTCCTTTGAGGTAAGCTCTGTCAGCCTCCGGTCACCCACAACAACACCCATAAGAGACTCATAACCCAACTGTATCTCCTTCCCCTCGTATTGTAATAGAACTTGCGATACATGCGCTGGATCAATCTCGAATTTTGCACCTTTTTTTAGGCCCATCCCAGTCAATAGCTTTTTGCCAAATCCTCCCAGGCTTTCATGAAATCCCGTAACCTTCAGTACTCTTTTTCTTTCTGCCATCTTGAGTGTTGTTTTCATGACTCTCCTTTTTAAAATTCGTTTTAGAATTCACGGCATACCGAAGCTGTTTTGTGCTTATGATAAAAATAATTCTCTTTCGGGATTTGTAAATGAAATATCTCAACTAAATTTCCAGAACTTGCTTAGAGAGATAAAAAGGGTTAATGCCTTTTAAAGAAACTCCGCTACAAATTGACAATCTATCTTTGTAGTATTGTAATATTATAGGGGTGGTCGGTTTTTTTTCTTCTGTCTTTTCGGCGACGACGGGGATGTAAATGTAGTTCAATCCCCCTAGATTTGAGCTTTCAGCGGATTAGCTGAGTTTAATATAGAACCAGTAAAAGTTTTAAATACTTTATAGGGGATATTTGTTATTTTTATTTTAAGAAGCAATCTTACAGGAGCTGACATATGCTAACCATTCAAGATATGATCGCTTTCGGACCTGTTCCCTCCAGACGTTTAGGACGCAGCCTTGGCGTTAATAATATTCCTCCTAAAAATTGCACCTTTTCCTGTATTTATTGCCAGGTTGGCCGAACCAGTAAAATGAATCCTGCACGTCGGATATTTTACAGCCCGGAAACGATCGCAGAGGAAGTAGAGAAGAAAGTCAACAAGACCAGAGAAAAGGGAGAATCCATTGATTATCTTGCCTTTGTTCCTGACGGAGAACCTTCACTTGACATTCATCTTGGAGATGAAATCGATCTATTGCGTCCTCTTGGTATTAAGACGGGCGTGATTACCAATGCCTCCCTGGTCTGGCAGGAAGATGTTAGAAAGGATTTGATGAAAGCGGATTGGGTCTCTCTTAAGGTAGATGCCGTAGACAGAAATATCTGGCACCGGGTTAATCGTCCTCATCAGGATCTGAAGTTATCTGTCATTCTGGAAGGGATGCTTCATTTTGCCCGTGAATATTCGGGAAAACTGGTTACAGAAACCATGCTTGTTAGGAATGTAAACGACAGCATTGACCACATTAAAAAGTTAGCTGGTTTTCTCTCTCAGCTCAGGCCGGTCAAAGCGTACCTGTCAATTCCTACCAGACCGCCAGCGGAAAAATGGGTTCTTCCTCCCGATGAAGAGGCCTTGACTGCAGCCTATCAGATTATCAGCGAGCATTTTGAGGATGTCGAATGTTTATTCGGCTATGAAGGCAATGCGTTTTCTTCGACAGGAGATGTCGAAAATGACCTGCTAAGCATTGTTTCCGTGCATCCGATGCGGGAAGAAGCTGTACGTAAATTCTTGAACAGGGCCGGGAAGGACTGGTCTCTTATCCATAACCTGGTAAATCAGAATAGACTTCTTGAAACGGAGTATGAAGGGAAAAAATATTTTATAAGAAAGTTGGATGAACAGGAAAGAAAATAAGTGTCCGCACTATATGCGTAATAAAATTTTACGGTTTTGAACTAACACGAAAGTCCACATATCTCCTATGT
>MAXH01000091.1 GCA_001750925.1 Desulfobulbaceae bacterium S3730MH12 | reverse complement strand
GATGAAGACTTTTTACGACGCCATTAACTGAAAATGCACAGAAAAACTAAACATATTCATTTTGTCGGCATCGGCGGTATAGGTATGAGCGGTATCGCCGAGTTGTTGTTGAACCTCGGCTATAAGGTTTCCGGATCGGATCTGAGCAGTTCTGCCATTACTGAAAAGTTACGAAGTCTCGGTGGCGTAATCTTCAAAGGACATAAAAGTGAATGGATAGATGGTGCAGATGTGGTTGTCACTTCTTCGGCCATTGCTACCACTAATCCTGAAGTTCAAGAAGCACGGGAAAAACATATTCCTGTTATTATGCGAGCGGAGATGCTGGCAGAACTGATGCGCCTGAAAAAATATGGCATTGCCATTGCCGGCAGTCATGGTAAAACATCAACAACTGCCATGGTTGGTTGGATGCTGACAAGTGGAGGCTTGGATCCGACTATTGTGATAGGGGGCAAGGTTGATGCACTCGGGGGGAATGCAAAACTCGGGGAAGGTGAGTTCCTGGTTGCTGAAGCCGATGAAAGTGATGGCTCCTTTCTTAAGCTGTCTCCGGTATTGGAAGTAGTGACCAATATTGATCTTGAGCATCTGGATCATTATCGTGATCTGGATCATATTAAAGCAACATTTCTGGAGTTTATTGATAAAGTTCCCTTTTACGGTGCCGCCATAGTCTGTCTTGATGATCAGAATATCGCAGAGGTTCTGCCGGAGATAAAAAAGAGGACTATAACCTATGGTTTGACACCACAGGCGGACATTTATGGAGATAACCTCTTTTTCGAGGAAGGGAGGGTTCATTTCACCGTAAAAAGTGATGGACGGGAGCTTGGATCACTCTCCATTTTCCCGCCGGGAAAACATAATGTGTATAATGCGCTGGCAGCAATCTGTGTTGGTCTGGAACTTCAGGTTCCTTTTAAAACGATCAGGGAGGGACTGCAAGGTTTTGCAGGTGTCCAGCGCAGGATGGAGAAAAAGGGGGAATGCAAAAATATCACAGTAGTTGATGATTATGGACACCATCCTACTGAAATCAGGGCAACGTTGTCGGCAATAAAAGAAGCGTGGCCGAATAAACGGCTCGTCGTCCTCTTCCAGCCACACAGGTACACAAGAACAGAAGCCCTGTTTAAAGAGTTTCAAACTTGTTTTCATAGAGCTGATTTACTGGTAATGACAGATATTTATGCGGCAAGCGAAGAGCCCCTTGAAGGTGTGACAGGTGCTACTCTGCTCGAGGCTGCAAAAATACATGGGCAAAAACATACCATGTATATGGAACAGGTTGAGGATATGGCTGTAGAGCTGATTCCCCATCTGCAGGAAGGAGATCTGGTACTGACTCTTGGAGCAGGAAATATTGTCACGGTTGGAGAAGAATTGCTTGGAGTTCTGAGAAGAGAGCAGTAGAGAGTGGAAAAATGAATAGTTTCCAGCAGGAAAGTCTGGCAGATCTTGTTTCACATCCGGTGGAGTGGAACTGTCTGTTGAGTCAATACACCTCCTTTTCTATCGGTGGACCTGCGGATGCAGTTGTTAAAGTCGACAAGATAGATGAGCTTTCCGGGATACTTGAGTTTTTTGCAAAAGAGAAAGTGGAATGGCGGGTTATCGGCAGGGGAACTAACCTGTTAGTACAGGATAGTGGTTTTCCAGGTGTGATCCTGATCCTGGGTGAGGAGTTTCGAGCCATTTCCAGCTGTTCCGGGAACAACCCAAACGATACTGATGTCAGGGTCGGAGGTGGTTGCAGTCTTGGCCGTCTGGCGTTGAACTGTATGGAGAGAGGGTTGACTGGATTGGAGTTTGCCGGTGGTATCCCGGGGACGGTGGGAGGGGCTGTTATCATGAATGCCGGAGCCTGGGGAAGCGAGTTATCGTCGGTAATAGAAAACCTTACCCTGGTGACTGATGCAGGTGAGCGGGTAATAGACAGAAAAGACTTGAACTTTGGCTATAGATGCTGGCATGATTACCGCAAGTTTTCCGGTAAACCAATTGTGGTGGAGGTTGCGTTTCGGCTGGATTGGGATGAGCCGGGAAAAATAAGAGCGTATAGTCAAACTCTTCAGAAGAAAAGAAAAGAAAAGCAGCCGGGCAGCTATGCAACGGCCGGATCTTTTTTTAAAAATCCGGTAAATGACAGTGCAGGTAGATTGATTGAGGCCAGTGGCTTTAAGGGAGTGAAAATCGGTGGAGTGCAAGTGTCTGAAAACCATGCTAATTTTCTTGTCAACCATGGTGGTGCAACTGCTGCTGACGTGCTCACCCTGATGTGCAATATACAGGAAAAGGTCAAACGGGATAGTGGGATAGATCTCGAACCTGAAATTCATTTTATATAATCAATGAAGATTATACGCTCTTTCTTTAAAAAGAAGAAATCGGGTTCCGGTTATCAGAGCAGGGAATTTCCACTTCAAGCAGCCCCTGGAGAACATGGACTGCGTCAACAGAAAAGGAAATGGTCATTATCCAGGATTAAATATCTGGTTAGTGAAAAGAAAAGGAAGAAAAATGAGGGGTATGGCAGACCTGTAACCAGGGGAAAAATCCTGTATAGGTGGGTTGTTCTCTTTTTTTTCATAACAGGGGCGGGATGGCTTGTTTTTTCAGGTGGGAGGATATGGGTAGAGAAAGGACTGGCTTCTATTTCGTTTTTCCAGGTAGCTGAGCTGGTTGTTTCCGGTTGCAATTCCATTTCGAATGAACAACTCCGTGAACAATCACAGATTATTCTCCATCAAACAAGCCTTATGGGCATGGAAAAAGGGGAAATCGAAGAGCGTCTGCAACAAAATCCATGGGTTTCTTCGGCAAAGGTGAAACGGAATTGGCCATCAACAGTTGAAATTGAGATTACGGAACATGTGCCTGTTGCATTGCTTCACTCTACAGCCTCAGATCCTGATCAGTTATACTATATTAATAAGAAGGGTGTTCCATTTAAGTCAGTCACAGTCGGAGGTAATGTAGATTTTCCGATTATAACAGGACTGACAGAGGTTGCTGATCAGGATATCAAACAAAAAGCGCTTAAAGAAGTATTATTTTTTTTGCAGAAAGTGAACAGCAATGACCCCCATCTGCCTGCACAGGCAGTTTCCGAGGTGCACGTGAACCTGGCGGGTGAACTGGTGGTTTATCTGGTGGAATACCCGTTCCCGATTTTTTTTGGGGATGGTAACACTAAGAAGAAATATAAGAAATTACTAAGAGTTCTTCAGGCTCTCTATAAAAAACAGAAGGGAGAAGAGATAATATCCCGTGTCGAATATATCCGGATGGATTATTTTAATGATAAGGTGCTTGTTGCACAGAGTGAATCAGGTTGATTTTGCTGCCATCTAAAAAAATAAGTTTTTACGAGAATATCATTAATGAGTGAGAAAAATAAAGTTGACGAAGTCCCGGAGATTCATATCCCTGACAGTGAGTACGGCGGTACCATTGACCAGGAGCATGGAGAACTTGTAGTTGGCCTTGATATTGGTACGACCAAGGTGTTTTGTGTAGTTGGCGAGATCTTTGATGACGGTATAGAAATAATTGGTGTCGGAACAGCACCGTCCCAGGGGCTGAAAAAGGGCGTCGTCGTCAATATTGAGAGTACTGTTAATTCAATTCGGCGGGCGGTTGCACTTGCCGAAGAGACAGCAAAATGTGATCTCAGTTCGGTTTACGTATATGTCGGGATTGCCGGAAATCACATCAAGGGATTTAACAGCCCGGGAATTCTGGCCATAAATAATCGAGAGATTAAACAGGCGGATATTGATGAAGTTTTAGCTGCTGCAAGGACAGTTAAAATATCTGAAAACCAGCGGGTTATCCATGTTATGCCGCAGGAGTATATGGTGGATGATCATACCGGAATTCAAAATCCGGTGGGTATGTCCGGAGTACGATTGGTAACGAATGTTCATATTGTAACCGCTGATATTGGTGCTGTGCATAATGTAGTAACCTGCTGTAATAAGGCAGGCCTGGAAGTAGCGGAGCTTGTCCTGGAGTCTATCGCCTCAGCGAATGCCGTTTTGAGTGGTGATGAGATGGAACTGGGTGTCGCACTTATTGATATCGGTGGGGGAACTACGGATCTGGCAGTATTCTGTGATGGAACTATTCGTCACACAAGTGAAATTGGGCTGGGTGGTCACAATCTGACTAATGATATTTCCGTTGGGCTGCGAACACCACTGCAGGAAGCGGAACGGCTGAAAGAAGATTACGGTGGTGCCATTTCCTCCGTTATAAAACCGAATCTTGTTGTCGATGTTCCTACGGTAGGAGATCGTGAGCCAAGAAAGGTGACCCAGAAAGTTCTTGTCGATATACTCGAGGCAAGAATCGTTGAGATCCTCGAGATGATGAATCGGGAACTTATTGCATCGGGCCAAAAGAATAAAATCAATGGTGGGGTTGTTCTCACCGGCGGTACAGCGTTGCTTCCGAACCTTGTGGAGCTTGCCGAACAGATTTTTGATTTGCCTGTAAGAATTGGTTACCCGACCGGTGTGACAGGTCGGGTGGAAGATCTGCACAGTCCCCGCTGTACAACAGGCGTCGGTCTGGTTATGTTTGGAAGGAATAAGCATAAAGAGAGTTTCAGGCAGGAACAGACTGTTGTCGGCAGGGTGAAGGACTGGCTTAAAAAAATTATGTGATACCATAATTTTTTGTTTCAGTCGAATTCTGTAGGTGCTATATTGCTGCAGTAGTGGTGATAGTCTCGTAAAAACTTATAATCGTCGAAAACGGCGGTAGTTTTAAGCATAGATCAGGGGGTATACATGCCGTTCAGAATGCCTGAATCGGAAGGAGTTGCAGTTGTGAAAGTCATTGGTATCGGTGGTGGTGGAGGTAATGCCATTAATACCATGGTTGCCAATAGACTTCAGGGCGTTGAGTTCATTACAGCCAATACTGACAAACAGGCTTTGAATCAGTCACAAGCTGATATCTGTCTTCAGATAGGCCCCGGTATTACCAAAGGGCTCGGAGCGGGTGCCGACCCTGAAACCGGAAATCTGGCCGCTCTTGAGTCTCTGGAAGAGGTCAAAGAGGTTCTGAAGGGAAGTGATATGGTCTTTGTCACTGCCGGACTTGGCGGAGGAACAGGAACCGGAGCAGCACCTGTTGTGGCCAAGGCGAGCAAAGAGCTTGGTGCACTGACCGTAGCTGTAGTAACAAAACCTTTTAGTTTCGAGGGGAAATATCGATCCCGAAATGCCGAGGAAGGGTGGCAGGAACTGCAGAAGTATGCAGATACTATTATCACTGTGCCAAATGACAGACTTCTCTCTATCATGCAGAAAAACAGCAAACTTACCGAGATGCTGGCGATGGCTGATAATGTACTGCTCCAGGCCGTAAAAGGTATTACGGATCTGATTAATGTACCTGGTTTAATTAATGCAGACTTTGCAGATCTGCGGACAGTTATGAGAGAGGTGGGCCCGGCTATTATGGGTTCAGGGTTTGCCTCCGGAGAAAATAGAGCAACAGAGGCAGCAACAAAGGCGATTGATAATCAGCTGCTTGAGGATTTTGGTATTGATGGTGCCCGTGGTTTACTTATTAATATCTCAGCCACTGAAGAAAGTTTTGCCATGTCTGAGTTTATGGAGGCTTCTGCTCTGATTCAGGAAAAAGTTGATGATGATGCCAAGGTTGTAATTGGAGCCCTGTATGATGACTCCCTGGGTGATGAGTTGCATGTCACTGTTATTGCAACAGGAGTTGGAGATATCATCAGCAACAAAGAGACTATTACCCCAGTGAAAGAGCATGCTAAAAAACAACCGCTTAAGAAGGCGCCTAAAAAAACCTTGACGGGATCTCCCGCCACTCCAAACCGAGATCCGAGGGTGACACCTCTGCCCGGTTCAAATTTTGATATGTTTGATAACCTGAGCCCTCCCGATGCATCTGAAGATAAGGAAAACAGCTCTCTGAACTGGAATGACGATTATTTAGAGACCCCGACTTATCTGCGGAAAAAAGCAAACTAGGAGCCTGTCCGAGAATGCATTTCGAAGTCTGCGCTATCTGTCCAAACTCTTCGTTATTTCCAAAAAAATATTACTCGCAAATAAGCGTAAACTTCGATATCACGTATATGGCTGTGCTTATTTTTTTTGAAAACCTCGATTTTAAACAAAATGCTTATTCCCGTATAAGCTTCTAGGAGTCTGGTCAATATCGGTAGGCAAAAGAAAACGTCTGTTGGTGTCGGCAGCGGTCGACAACTTCTCCTGAATCAGGAAAAGGGAAGCTTCCTGAAGAAATGGACAGGGCGGCAGCCGATCGCCCTGATTTACCCCAACAGTTATAGAGTTGGAATGTCCAGCCTCGGTTTTCAACTCGTCTATGCACTACTCAATGAACAGGAAACTCTTGTTTGTGAACGGTTTTTTCTCCCTGAAAAGGGTGATGATTTACTGTCCGTTGAGTCGGGTAGAGAACTGACACAGTTTCCTCTTATTTTTATCTCTGTCAGTTTCGAACACGACTATCTCCATGTGGCAGAGATTCTGATCAGGGGAGGTATAGCTCCTCTTGCCAAAGATCGTGACACCCAGGTGTCCGGTCAGGCCCCTCTTGTCGTCTGCGGAGGGGTTGCCACCTTCATGAACCCCGAACCCCTCGCCCCTTTTGTTGACCTGTTTCTTATCGGAGAAGCAGAACCTGTACTGGAAAATGTGACGGACTATCTGGTTCTTAAATCTACAGTAGCCGATAGGCTGGAGATCGTGAAGGGGGTAAGTGAGCGGTATGAGGGATGTTATGCCCCCGCTCTTTACAATCCTGTATATGGTAAAGATGGTCGTCTTGCCGGACATTCTGCACCCCCTGAACTGGCCGGCAGGATAAAAAAGGTATTTCAGCAACAGTGTACTACAGCCGCTCACTCTCAACTGCTTTCTCCCCATGCGGAATTCTCAAACCTTTTTCTGACTGAGCTTGGCAGGGGGTGTTCAAGAGGGTGTCGTTTTTGTGCTGCAGGATATATTTACCGACCACCACGATTATGGAGCGGCGATGCTGTGGCTGCCGGAATTGCCGAGCGGTGGGAGGACACCGATCGTGTGGGGCTGCTGGGCATGGAGATGGCCGATGCCGCAGAACTCGATACACTTTCCAATTATTTGGGTGAAAGCGGCTGTGCATTGTCGTTTTCCTCCCTGCGCGCTGATCGATTGTCAAAACCGTTGCTCGACCTTCTTGCCGGGAGTAATCTCAAGAGTGTTGCCATTGCCCCGGACGGATGTTCTGAACGACTTCGGATTGTGATTAACAAAGGGTTGGATGAGCAGGATATTATTCGGGCCGCAGAGCGCCTTGTCGCAGCAGGTATTTATAAACTAAAACTGTACCTGATGATCGGGCTGCCGACCGAGACTGAAAAAGATCTTGAAGAAGCCATCCAACTTGTGGACAGGATAAAAGGAAAAATTGACCCGATCGGGCGATTACGTGGAAGGCTGTGTGAGATAACCATCTCAATTAACTGCTTTGTGCCAAAGCCCTGGACTCCTTTCCAGTTCCATGCTTTCGGCGTCAGTGAACAGCTGGAAAAAGGGGAATATAAAAGTCGGCAGGAGGTGGTTAACCGACTGAAGAATCGACTTAAGTTTCTTAAAAACGGGTTTAAGGCTTATGCAAATGTTCATGTGAGTCATGATAAGCCGGATAATGTCCTGTTTCAGGCTATACTTGCAAGGGGAGATCGCAAGCTGGCCGAAGTTCTTTTGGAAATGGCAGTTTATGGTATACCATGGAAACAGGCAATGAAACGGCAGGGACTTACTGCAGAGCAATACGCTCTCTGTGGTTATGACGATTCTGATTATTTCCCCTGGTCAATTATTGATCACTCTATAAAACAGAGTTACCTGTGGCGGGAGTATCAGAGGGCTTTCGCGGGTAAAACGAGTGATCCCTGTGATACAAAAAAATGCAGGGTATGCGGAGTGTGTCATGGCTAAAAATACACAGTCAAATCATGGAATTGATTCTGTAAGACAGCAGAAGATGGAAGCCGGACTTGTGCCGTTTAAACTTGTAAAATATTTTTCTTTTTCCAGCCTCGTCGTTATTCTGGTCTTTACACTCTTTCTCTCCTGGATAATCTCTGATAATGCAAGAAAGGTTATGATGGAGCAGAACGAGGAATACTCTCTGCTCCTTGCTGAAAACCTCAATCAGCAGGTGTTTAGACGTTTTGTCCTTCCGGCGGTTGTACGGTATGGCGGAATTAAGTTGAGTAATCCGGAGCAGTTTGAGTTGTTGAACGGGATCATACGAGGTGTTATCCAGGGGCTGAAGATTGATTCTGTGACCATCTATGATTCGAGTATGAATATTATCTCCTTTTCGACAGTCCCTGAGCTTATCGGCAAAAAGGATATGGGAGAGAAGGAATATATAAAAGCCCTGGGCGGAGTATCGAATTCCAGGCTTGCATACAGTGGCAGTGTTTTCAGTCTGCTTCATTTAGTCGATGATGTGAAGTGTGAGTTAAAGACCTTCATCCCGTTTAGACAGGTGCGTCAAGATGGTGAGGAAGGGAACCTTATCATGGGTGTTATCGAGATAGAAAAAAATCTCTCTCGCAGTTATGCTAATATTATCCGCTTACAGGGGAGGATAATTCTTGTTTCCAGCGTAGTGATGGCCATTCTTTTTCTCGTCTTGCGCACAATTGTTTCCCGGGCAGGGAAGATAATGGAAAAGCGGGCAATGGAGAGGCTGAGGCTTGAAGAAAAGTTGAATCAGAGTGAGAGACTGGCACACCTTGGCACTATGGTTGCGACAGTATCCCATGAAATAAAGAGCCCCCTGGGTATAGTCAGGAGTACGGCGGAAATTCTGGCAAAGAGAATAGAAAAACTTGCTCCGGGGAATGAACATCTGGCAAAGATAATTGTTGACGAAACAATCAGACTGAATTCGATAGTAGTTGAATTCCTTGATTTTGCCAGGCCTCAGAAACTGAACCTTGAACGTATTAACCTCAATCTGGTTGTCAAGAAGGTACTTTTATTTATTGCGCCGGAATTGAAGAAAAGGCGGATTGAACTGGTGACGGATCTGGCGCCGAATTTGAAGGAGAGTTATCTGGATGAAAAGCTCTTTTATCGTGCTCTGTTGAATATTTTTGTCAACGCTCTTCAGGCCATTGGAGAAGGTGGACAGGTGCAGGTGAGCACAGGCAATGTGAGAGGAGGAACCCGGGTTGCTATCCGTGACAGTGGTTCGGGTATTCCAGAAGACAAGATGGATCAGATCTTTAAGCCATTTTTTACCGATAAAAATAGAGGCACCGGTCTTGGACTGGCAATAACGAAGAACATTGTTGACAGCCATGGCGCTGAAATTTCAGTGGACAGTGAAGTAGGTAATGGTACAACCTTTATCATCAATATCCCCCCCGCAAAATAATAGTTGCCGGCTTCGTGTAGAAGATCTGCGATTTCTTGTGAACGGACCCTATACTTTTGTTTTGAAGGAGGGTGAATGCCTTGGTTTGAGCGGCAAGTCGGGTATCGGCAAGACACAGATGCTTCGCGCCATAACGGATCTTATTCCCCATTCCGGAAAAATCCTGCTGGACGGTGTCTCCAGCACCACCTTTCCAGCACCGCTCTGGCGCTCAATGGTAACGATGGTGCCGGCGGAATCGTTCTGGTGGTATGATATCGTTGGGGACCATTTTTCTGCAGAGTTCGATGCCGATTCATTACAGGGAAAACTCGCAGCTGTAGGCTTTAAAGAAGATGTCCTCAACTGGCAGATCAGCAGATTGTCAACCGGTGAGAAGCAGAGACTGGCTCTCATCCGCGGTTTGTGCAACACTCCCTCTGTTCTGCTTCTGGATGAACCCTGTTCCGCTCTTGACGGGTATCATACAGCATTGACAGAAGCCTTAATCTTAAACTATCTACAACATAACAACGCATCAGTGCTTTGGGTCAGCCATGATCATGAGCAGCTGCAGCGGGTTGCAGAGAGGGAGCTATGCCTGGAAAAAGGCGGGCTGATAGAAAAAACTGTTGAACGGCGGTCAGTATCTATGGAAAAGTAGTATAACAGGGTAGGGTAAAAAGAGAGGCAATGGAAGTTATAGCATTAAGTGCATGGGATCTGAGTATTGCAGCTGCTCTGGTTTGTGTTTTATCCCTGTTATCCCTTTTTCTCAGTCTGGGGTTGGAGTGGAAGATTCTGATATTCAGCTGCCGTATGACGGCACAACTCCTTTTCATAGGAATTGTGCTGCGTTTTCTGTTTGCTTCCGGCAGCCTGCCCATTGTCTTACTTATGGCGACGGTTATGCTGTTTGCTGCAGGAAGAGAGGTTCTGGCCCGGCAGAATCTCCGTCTTAAAGGTATCACGGGATACGCAATCGGGACCGGAGCAATGTTTGTCTCTTCCTTTTCCGTTTCACTTATTGCTCTGCTTGTGATAATAGGCGTTGACCCCTGGTATACGCCGCAGTATGCGATTCCTCTTCTTGGTATGCTGCTTGGAAATACTATGACCGGGGTCTCTCTTGCTCTTGATCGTTTGACGGATCAGTTCTATAAAGAGCGGGGAGTTGTTGAACAGAGACTGCTTCTCGGCCAGACCTGGCAGGAGGCAAGCAGTGATATACGAAAAGAGTGTATGAGAACCGGCATGATTCCTATCATTAACTCAATGGCAGCGGCGGGACTGGTTAGTCTGCCGGGAATGATGACCGGACAGATCCTGGGTGGAACACCTCCGATGGAGGCGGTCAAGTATCAGATTCTTATTATATTTTTAATAGCAGCAGGTACCGGTTTTGGTGTTATCAGTGCAATCTGGATGTCTGGTCACTATCTGTTCGACAACCGTCACCGGCTTTGTCTTGAACGTCTTTCGGGATCAAGAATCAGGAAAAGATAGAAATTTATAAAGTCTTAAATTGAATGGAGCATATGATGGGAAAGAAAATCGTCATTATTGGTGGAGTTGCAGCCGGACCCAAGGCAGCCTGTCGGTTAAAACGTCTGCTGCCGGATGCGGATGTGACCATAATAGATCAGGATAGTCTGATTTCCTATGGAGGCTGCGGCATTCCATATTATGTCTCCGGAGATGTGGTGGATGAAAAAGAGCTGAGGTCTACAAGCTATCACGCGCTCAGAGACGAGGCTTTTTTTATAAAGACAAAAGGGGTCAACACCTTGACCTCAACCCGTGCTCTGTCAATTGATCGTATGAATAAAAATGTTACTGTTCAAGACCTGACAACCGGTAAACAGAACAGCATCGATTATGATGAACTTATGCTTGCCACCGGCAGTCAGCCGGTAACACTGCCGATTCCAGGGAGTGATGCAGACGGTGTCTTTACTGTCAGCGATATACATAAGGCCATAGAAATCAAAGAAAGAATTGCCAAAGGACAGGTGAGTAAGGCTGTGGTCATAGGCGGTGGTGCAATCGGTATTGAGATGGCTGAAGCATTTACCGACCTCTGGGGAGTGGAGACAGCACTTATAGAGTATATGGATCAACTGCTGCCGAGGATTATCAGCTGGACGATGGCGACCATGCTGGAGAAACACCTTAAAGAAAATAAGGTGGATGTGTTTACCGGTGAGGGGGCAGAGGAGATACTGACACGTGATGGCAAGGTTACAGGAGTAAAGACAGGGAAGAGAAGTCTTGAGGCGGATCTGGTGATTATGGCAGCAGGTGTACGGCCGCAATCCCAGTTGGCCCGGGACGCCGGTTTAAATGTCTCATCGTCCGGCGCCATTGTGGTAAATGAGAGGATGCAGACTTCCGATCCTCATATTTATGCCGGCGGAGACTGTATTGAAATATCTCATCTTGTATCCGGTAAGCGATTTTATGCCCCTTTTGGCAGCATGGCCAATAAACAGGGCAGAGTTGCCGCGGACAATATGGCAGGTATTCCGAGTGTCTTTAAGGGAGGCGTCGGCAGTTTTATTCTTAAAGCCTTTGAACTCTCAGTGGGGTCTACGGGGTTGAGCCTGGAAACAGCACTTGCTGAGGGTTTTGATGCGGATGTGTCACTTACCTCGCCTTCCGACAGGGCACACTTTTTTCCTACCCAGGAGATTATCTGCCTGGAGCTGATTTTTGACCGTAGAACCAGAAGAGTGCTGGGATTACAGGGAGTCGGCCCAATGAATGATGCGCTCTCTGCAAGACTTGATGCCGCGGCAGTAGCTCTCTGCAGCGGGGCTTCAATTGACGATTTTGGAAATATTGAGATGGCCTATTCACCGCCATTTTCCAGCGCGATTGATGGAATCAATGCTGCTGCATATGTGGCTGATAATCTCTGTGAGAAGCGGATGCGACAGATTTCCATGGAAATGTTTTACAGTTATATGGCCGATCCGTCCAGCCAGCCGGACTGGCTGGTTCTGGATGTACGGCATACAAAGCAGGCTGCACCCCTTGTCGCACATTTTGGAGAATCTCTCTGGGCTTCTCTGCCCTATGATGAAATTCGACAGAGATATGAGGAGTTGCCTACAGATAAGATGTTGATAATATTTTGTAATGCCGGATCGAGATCTTTTGAGATTCAGGTATTTCTTGATTTTGTCGGGCGCAAAAACAGTCTGGTTCTACCCGGTGGCTTTAATGTCATACGTCGGATGGGGGCAGATTGGCTGCCTGATTTTTAAAGGGAGGGTGTTATAGTCCTTCAACAAGCTTATTTATCCGGTCGAAATGTCGTCCTACCTGTTCCGGCTTGTGGGCATCAGAGCCGACAACAAGAGGAATCCGGTGAGAAATTGCCATCTGCAGAATAGCACGGCTCGGGAACTGTTCTCCTCTGATCACCAGGCCTGATGTGTTGATTTCCAGGGTCAGCCCTCTTCTTTTGACAGCGAGGAGCACCTGGTCGATTTTTTTCAGGTGGCTGTCGGTGAGATATATTTCAGGTAGAAAACGAAGTGCTCCGTCAAGATGACAGAGTTTAGTGCCGGGAAGAGTTGCAACCGCTTCATGGAGAGTATCAAAATAGGCATCAAGAAGTTGCTCTGACCCGGATTCTTTTGCCCTTTTCAGGTTATCTTCTTTTCGGCTGAAAAGGTTGATGTATTCGTTAGCCGACTTTATGAAATGGCATGAGATACCGATTTCGTCCCAGTCCCGGCTGTCAAGCCTTGAGATAAGTGTTTGTCGCCTGTCAGGATTATACCCGCATTCAACACCCAGCCCGATAGTCAGCTGACTCTTGTATTTTTCCTGTAGCCGCTTCCCCTCGGAAAAATAGGAGTCAAAATCCTCTTCTGTGAGCCAGGTCTTTTCATTGCCACTTATGCCTTCCTCCATATGTTCGAGAAAGATTAAGCCCTCAAGACCCTGTCGAATTGCAGCCAGAACATAATCTTCCATTTCACCACTTGCATGATGGCACAGTTTTGTATGTACATGCCTGTCAACTGTAGTGTTAATTTGAATATCTGAAGATGAGTCAGTTATTCGAGGTGCCATTATGATAGAGGAACTGAAAAGGTGGTTGTACTAAGCGTTACCTTTAGGGAAGAAATGCAGGACGCCGTCAATATTGGAGGTATCACAAATATGACCAAGTTCTAACTCCAGGTCAAGATACTCCTCAATACCGTCAATTTTCAATGATAAGGCAGGACCGTCCGGCAAATGATAAACAACAGTATTGACGGATGTAAGGTCAATTGGTGGGGCAAACAGTTTCATGCAAAGTTGTCCTTATGGTGATTTTCACCATTTTGAATATAAAACATTTTGTACGAAGAATGACATATACGAACTATTCGATAAAACTGCAAGCAATAACCATTTACTGATTAAATATGGTTCTGAGAACCGGAGTTCGGGATCCTGTTGAAATTTGTTTACACTTACAGTGTAGATGTTTATTGTATGCTGTTGCGTGCATAATAATAAACTAATTTCCAGCGTTGCTGGCTCTGAGGTTAATTCTTTTATATATTCTACAAGGTGATGGCATGATCAACAAAGAAAAAAGTGGTAAGGAGCAAACCATTTTTGGCAAAGAAAAAAATCCTTCTTCAATAGAACCGAAAAAATTGACTCTGGACAGCCATCTGAAATTTCGTTGTCATCCTGGAGTACGATGTTTTACCGCATGTTGCGGCGGCATAAAGATTGTTCTTACCCCCTATGATATTTTAATGCTGGCTAAACGCCTTGAAATTCCTGCACATGAATTTCTTGAGAAATATACAGTACCTACATATCTTGAAAAAACCGATATGCCCGGGGTTATGATCAAATTACGTGAAGATGATAAAAAATGCCCGTTTGTTACTCCGGAAGGCTGCACAGTATATACCGACAGACCAACCGCCTGCAGATATTATCCCGTCGGCATGGCCGATTTCCATGAGGGGGGGAGCAGGGACAGTGAGGGTAATGAGCTCGAATCTGCGGAAGAAAAGTTCTTTTTCATTGTTCGGGAGGATCACTGTAAAGGTTTCGAGGAAGATAAGGAGTGGACTGTTCGAGAATGGCGTGCCGATCAGGGAGTTGATGTCAGAGATGAAATGAACAGAGAATGGTTGAGACTGGTAATGAGGCGTAAATCCTACGGAATTCAAGCGTCCCTGTCTGAGCAGGCGAAAAGAATGTTCTTTATGGCCTCAACCGATCTGACCACCTTCAGAAAATTTGTTTTTGAAAGCTCATTTCTTGATACATACGAGATCGATGAAGAGACCATCAATAAAATTAAAGAAGATGATGTTGAATTAATGCTCTTTTCCTTTAAATATCTGGCAGCCACCCTGTTCGGTGCACAGGGATTGGAGGTGAAACCGGAAAAAGTGAAAGAGAAAATGGCTCGGATGAAAATAGAACAGGGTGAGACAGTAAAAAAATCTATAAAAGATTTTGAGGATCTTAAGACTGCAACTGCGAAAGCAAAAGCTGACACGGGAGTGGTTGAATAATCATAGTCTGCACTTAAATGGCCTTTTCGGAGTCTCTCAAGCTGAATCAAAACTGCGGCAAGGCCATAATTACATTTTGCCAGGCACTGTGTGCTCCGACAAACGACAACTGCAGTTACAACTTTTTCAATGGCTGGATAGTTGCCGTTATATTATTTTCCTCCAGAGGTTCATTATCTCTAGTCTCTAGTTATTGAAGAGTTCAATCTACCATAACAGTCAAAACCAATATTGTATATCGCTCCCTCAGACCAAAGAACATCAAACTCCTCATCTCCAAATGGTAAGTTATCCATTGAACAGCAAAGGGTCGATATCTTTTCGCCAACGCCTCTTTTTCAGCATTAGTTTTAAGAACATCAAGAAATTCTTGGAGGAAGTCCACAGCTGTAATGTGACCTTTCAGTAGTCGAGCAAGTGCCAATGTAGAAGCCCCAGTCCCACAACCAATATCTGCAATTTTTAGTGGCTCAGACCGATCTAACATGGATATATCAAGAGCCTTTTCAGTTTCAGTATCACCACCTGGACCTTGCCTGTCTGCACCTTTATGAAGGTCAATTAAAAGTTGTAAATCTTCCATTAGTTTCTCCTGATTTGTTTGTAGCCACAACATTGTTGATAGATGGAAATTTTCCATGATATCAACTGTAATAGATTTTCGCACTTTCCACTTATCATGATAGTAGGCGGGGAAAGTGGAAAACTCTTCGTAACTCAGAAACACAATATTATTTACTATTACATTAACACTAGTGTCTCCAGTGGCAAGGTCAAACGGAGAGAGGTCGTTGGGAGTAAAGATGTTTCCTGATGCTCTTAAATTCGAAGCAGAATGCAGGCATTCACTCCCTCGAGAGGTCAAAACTTTAGAGCAACAGTAGTAACAGGCTACAATGTGTATGAGCACCCATTGACAATGCAAAAAAAATGTTATAAATTATATCAACTGTACTACAATGTGGCATTTCCTGCATTGTCAATTGTGGTGCATTCTGAGCAACAGATATGTGGTTAGATGAACAGTAAACGCAATATTTGGTATCGTTCCATTTGCGCCTATCCTTTGTGAGAAATTTCTAATGTGGTCAAAGATGACATAGCTGAGAAAATTTAAGCTCCAATGGAGTCAGTGGGGAGGGGGAGATGAAATGCGTGGTGTGTAGTTACATTCCGAGCGGAGGAGCTACCCTTCCGGAAATTTGTCCTGTCTACAGTACATATTCAGAGAAATCTGAAGAACTGGTGGCGGAGAGGTGGCGATGTACGATTTGTGGCTATATCCATACAGGCCAAAAACCTCAAGAGATATGTCCGATTTGTAAAGTTCCTGCCGAAATGTTTCTTGAGCTGGATAAAGACGGGAAGGAAGTTGGCTCGCTAACTGTTGAAGAGTTGGTCCCTGCACTTTCGGAAGAAGAGGTCTCACCGCCACTGCTTAACACCATTGCATGCTTGCTTGTACGCCATCACCTTCATCCCATATCTGCCCATTTCCCTAATGGCATCCTGCCTGTTGTTGTCACTCTATTGGCCATTTCAATAGGATTTGACCTGGTAAGTCTGGAATCAGCAGCCTTTTATAATCTCATAGCGGTTCTTTTGGCCCTGCCTCTGGTTCTGTTTACAGGTTATCTGGCATGGCAGAAAAGCTATCAGGGGATTAAAACTGCTATTTTCAAAATTAAAATAATCTGTTCCTTAGTGGTACTGGCCTCGACCAGTGTGCTTGTGTTTTGGCGAATTATCAATCCTGAAGTGGTTGCGGAAGGTTCTCCCTATAAGTGGATCTATTTAGGCATTGCTGTTTTGCTGCTTGGAGCGGCAGGATTGGCAGGGCATCTTGGAGGAAAGCTTGTTTTTACTTCCAATGATAAAAGAAGCTAAACCTTTTCTTAGGAAGGAGCACATTATGTATACAAGCATAAGACGGTATGAGGGATTAAGTCCAGGAACAATTGAAGAAATAACTAAGCTGGTCAAAGAGGAATTTGTACCTATTGTCAGTGCAGGTGCGGGATTCATTGGTTATCACCTCGTAGATGCCGGAGACGGGGTAATGGCAACTATCAGTTTGTTTGAGACGGAGGCCGCAGCTGAAGAGTCCAATAAGTCGGCCGCAAGTTGGGTCAAAGAGAGTCTTGCTGCGCTTCTCCCGAATCCACCACAAATAACTGCTGGTGAAGTGCGGATAGATAAAGCAGCGTAAATTGAAAAATAATTGTTTAGGCACCAGCCTTCAAGGTACGACACGGTCAATCATGCTGATATAAATCGCTCAACTTGAATTGACAAACTACTTATTTTTCTTAGTTGAGCGAGTCTTTCAAATTATCACCACTCCCCACGCTGATCTGACATAATTCTGCAAAGAGATTAGGGCAAATTCACATATGATAGATTCTTAACCAACATCACTGGAGAGACAAAATGAAAATCGCTGTGTTTGGATCAGGTGGTGTTGGAGGCTATATCGGAGGGAGACTTGCCCAGGCTGGAAATGACGTCACTTTTGTTGCACGCAAGAAACATCTTGGTGCAATTATTGCCAATGGTTTGCAGGTTAAGAGTATTAATGGTGATTTTCTTGTTAATCCTGCAAAAGCGACAGACCACCCTGAAGAAATCGGCACTGTTGACCTTGTTTTGTGCTGTGTAAAATCTTGGCAGGTATCAGAAGTTGCAGATGAGATCCGTTTATTGGTCGGATCCGAAACCGTGGTCATGCCAATTCAAAACGGTGTGGAAGCACATACCACTTTATCACAGGCTATAGGCGCCAAAAGTATTGTTCCAGGACTCTGTAAGATGATTAGCATGGTCGAGGCCCCTGGGATTATTTGCCACGCAGGGGTCGAACCATACTTGTCATTTGGTGAGTTGGATGGCCATTTGAGCTCGCGAGTCGATGAAGTAGCCAAGGTATTCGCAGACACACAGGGCCTTACCGTAAATGTAACCCAGAACATTCTTCAAGAATTGTGGTTAAAATTCATGCTTATTGCTCCTTGGAGCGGTTTAGGTGCTCTCACTCGATCACCGATCGGTGTATTTCGGAGCTTAGATGAAACGCGTGGTTTACTGTTGAAGTCGATTCGAGAGGTATTCGACGTCGCGCTGGCCATCGGTGTGGATATTGCTGAAAAAAATGTGGAATCAATTATTAATTTTATGGACCAGTTGCCGCCGGATGGGACTGCATCAATGCAGAGGGATATTATGGAAGGCCGCCCCTCAGAGCTGAACGAGCAATGTGGTGCTGTCGTAAGGTATGGCGAAAAAGGTGGTGTTCAAACACCTGTAAACCGTTTTATTTACTATAGTCTGCTTCCACTTGAGCGCAAAGCCAGGGGGGAAATATCTTTTTAATTGTAAAAGTTCAGACCTGATCTGACACCTGGCTCCTTTGGAATTTGACTACATGACAATTCCATGTGAGAGGAAGACAGCCTTTGCCAACCTTATCAATTTAAGCAAAACCGCAATCTGACCTTCTTCCTGACCAGTTTATAAATGATCGTGCCCAACAACCTTGCCAAAAAGGGAGCATTTTAAAATGCGAGATGTTTCCAGACAATATCCAAAATATTCTGAAATAATCTTGGACATTAACCTGTGGCAGGTCGAATTGTAAAAACTAATAATTCAAGGTTAGAGTCTAATGTGGATCCGAAAATCTAAATCGGCCCTTTTTTATTAGCTGGACAGCTTAGTAGTTGAGGGGTGAGTTGATAATAGAACTTGTACTTTCATAGAGCAGGCACTATGGTCATCGTTATTTCGTAAGTCCTTGGCAAACAACGTCTTGTCACCCTTTAACTATCACCAGAGGAAGAAGTGCTCAATTCAGTAAAGTCGTTTTGCTCCAAATGACGATTTCATCTTTGATCGGCATTATGGCCGCGCTTCTGACTACGGTTGCCTTTGTGCCACAGGTTTTGCGCGTAATGCGCACTCGTGATACTCACGCGATCTCTTTGTGGATGTATTTGTTGTTCTCGACCGGTCTAGTGCTATGGCTGGTGTATGGCGTTATGCTCAGTCTATGGCCGGTGATCCTTGCGAACAGCGTGACATTGTTGCTGTCACTCATCGTGATCTACTTCAAGGTGCGCAGTCACAACCGGCCTATGCAAAGCTAGCCCAGAGCACTCCAATGACTGGTTCCGGTTTTTAAACAGGTAGTGTTCTGTCAAACAAAGTAGGCTAAATGCAATTCAATTCCTGATAATTAACAGTCAAAGCTTGTCTGGAAGCATCTCCACCATAATAGAATCTGGATAGTGAGACTACCACTAACAAGTATTGTTAAGTTATCATGCTATTGATAGCATTACAAAATGACCAGATCCCTTGAGTGCTCTCTAGGCAAAAACTGGTTTATAAAAAAGAGTCCAGCCTTCAAGGTATGGTCCAGGGTTCCCGAGAAAGAAAAGAACAACGGCATCCTCCAGGGTCGGTAAAAAAGATAGGGTTTGCTGGGAGGAAAAGAAACTTCTCCCTGAATCCGGCCGTAGCGTAGTAGTTTCAATTCAGTTTTGACAACAAAACTGTTGCCGGGTCGTATTTTGACGATCCGGTTCTATAACAAAAAGGTTCTTAAGTGAACCAGCACAAAGGAGTAGTACAAAATGGCAGAAGGAACAGTAAAATGGTTTAATGATGCAAAAGGTTTTGGTTTTATTGAGGAAGATGGTGGCAAGGATGTCTTTGTTCATCATTCAGCAATTCAGAGTGATGGCTTCAAGTCTCTCGATGAAGGTGCACGAGTGACCTTTGATGTTGTTGATGGTCCCAAGGGACCAGCCGCAGAGAATGTTGTCCAACAGTAAGACCCTATTTGACAAGAGAAAAAAGACCTCGCATTTAGTGGGGTCTTTTTTGTAATAATATCTTTGATCCGAATATAAACCACTAATAGGAAAAACGCCTTGGCCAGAACAAATTATTCATACGAAAAGCGCCAGAAAGAATTGGCGAAGAAAAAGAAGAAAGAGGAAAAAAAGCAGCGCAAGCTTGAAAAACAGAAGGTTTCTACGGAGGAGAAAGAGGATCTTCCTCCTCCGGAAGATGAACAGCTTTGAGCATTTGCCAGTGAGGTGACCTTTTATACTGCCGAAGGTGGATTGAGCTTTCCTGTTCTAGCCTTAACCTCACGATTACTGATGCAAGGTTAAGATTATTCCTATCTCTTTCTGAAATCACCGATTTCTCGACGAGCGGCGTCTTTGTTGGAAATATAAAAATAGGTTTTGTCGCTAAGACGAAAGCTGGTCTCACTCTCAGAGGTTGAATAGCGTGTTTCCTGATCATGCATTCCCTCCATACGAACAGTAACACTATTGCGACCATGCCAAAGCAGTTTGATCTTTAGATCAGGATAATGGAGCACAGTTTTGGTCAACTGAATCCCCTTATAGACGTCCACTACCTCACATCGATACCTGTAGGACCGACAGTCGACCACCACACCGCATACAGTAGTGAACTTGTCACTTTGAGATTGATCCCCGGTCGATCCTCCGTCTCCCTGGCAGTCAAAGTCGGGGGTGTTGACGATAGACGCAATAAAGCCTTCTGAAATGCGAACGTTGACACAACCTCCAGTCCGGTTGTCGCGCCAGTAGCTATAGAAATCATTTCCAGACTTATCCGTACGTAACCTATGATAGCCGAGTCGTTCCATCTGGTTGTCCCCATCTACCCCCCTGACCCCGATCAAGTCCTGCAGGTGCCGTACAGAATCTTGGGCGAAAGCCCCTGGAACTGCAAATATGGCCAGAAATGATGCGAAAATTAACCCTTTAATTATCATTTGATTTGTTTTCCTTTTGTTCTAACCAGTAAATATTGATAGCATTTATATTGTATAATCACATGATGCAATACTAAGATTTCCGGTAAGAGAACAAATGGAAATTGCTTCTTACGCAGGGTTTAAAAGGTTAAGCCTGTTCAGTCCATATCCCCGCTCATACTGCCGTCGGGCAGGACAAACTGCAATTTCGGAGCATCAGCCATGCATTGTGTATCTAATTGTATCGTCGGATCCAGGACAAACCGGGTCATGATCTGAGCTGCGCACAGGTTAATATTGCCTATCTGCACATGTGTACGACCCGGAAAGGTGAGGAGGGTG
>MAXH01000090.1 GCA_001750925.1 Desulfobulbaceae bacterium S3730MH12 | reverse complement strand
CCCGATAGTCGCCGGGTATTATATAAAAAAGATGATATAATGGAGCTGGATCTGGCCTATGCTATAACCATCCATAAATCCCAGGGGAGTGAGTTTCAGGCTGTGATAATCCCGGTTCTCACCCAGCATTTTAAAATGCTCTATAGAAACCTTATCTACACAGGTCTGACCCGGGCCCGTTCACTGGCAATATTCGTTGGTACACGAAAAGCACTGGCAATGGCAGTACGACAACAGGATAGCAGCAAGAGGCAGACTGCCCTGAAATTGCTGCTTGGGGGTGAAAGGAGAGGGTAATGATGAGCCAGAGGAGTTTTACGACGAATTTTATTGGAGGATATATAGATGTATATAGGTTTAGATTTTGACGGGACTGTTGTTGATCACCGCTACCCAAGTATCGGTGAACCTGTTCCGGGAGCGATCAAATGGCTCAAGCGATTCCAGCGCTCCGGGGCCAGGATTATCTTATTCACAATGCGTTCCAACAGCCGCGATACCGGCTATTTAACAGAAGCTGTCCAGTATCTTGAAAAAAACGGCATACGTTTGTTTGGCGTAAACAGAAATCCTGATCAGGATGAATGGACAACAAGCCCAAAAGCATATGCCCATATCTATATCGACGACTCAGGTTTCGGTTGCCCGCTTGTTCAACCAAAGAACTTTGCCAGACCATGCGTTGACTGGAAGGTTGTCGGACCGCAGGTTGAACATATGTGTCTTAATATGAGATAGCCTTTCTTGTTTGTGTTTGCGAATCATTTGCATCCCAGGTAAGGTATGGTGATGACCATTTCTAAACTTATCAAGAAAAGACTGCGCTTTGCTGCCTGTCTATTTCTGTTCTCCATTGTTCACATACACGTGGTGGAGGCAGGAAATGTAAGCGTGGTAACGTCTATTTTCCCATTGTATGATTTTGCCTCTCATGTTGGCGGCGACCTTGTTGATGTGAAACTGTTACTCCCCCCCGGAGTGGAGGCCCATGGTTTTTCACCAACACCCCATGATATGGTAACCGTCACACGGGCTGATCTTTTTCTCTATTTAAGCGATATTCTGGAACCCTGGGCTGGAACTATTGTAGCTGCTCTGGGTGCTGATAAAGGAAAAGTGGTTGAAGTTGGAAAAGAGATTATGAACACGAAAGATGGTCATGCTGATCGGGGGAAGAGGAATTCAACTGACGACCACATTGATGGACATCCTCACGCAAGTGGAGATCCGCATATCTGGCTCGATCCTCATATGGCTGTTGAAATGGTGAAAGTTATTGAGATAGTGCTATCAGAGGTTGACCCCGAGCACAGTGAAATTTACAGGAATAATAGCAGGGTGTACATTAAAGAACTTGAACTGTTTGATGCCGGAACGGAACAGATTTTGCGGAATTGCAAGGTACGAACCATCATCAGCGGAGGCCATTTTGCTTTTGGATCTTTTGCCAAAAGATACGGTTTGACTGCTGTTTCTCCCTTCCGGGGCTATTCGCCGAACGCCCAACCGAGCCCTAAAGCGATTGCTGAATTGGTGAAAATTGTACGCAGAACAGGCAGTACCGTCATCTTTCATGAAGAGCTTATACAACCGAAGGTGGCCCGAATTGTAGCCCGTGAGACCGGAGGACGTTTGATGCTTCTCCATGGGGTTCATAATGTCTCCAGAGAAGAACTGGAGCAGGGCGAGACGTATCTCTCTTTGATGAAAAAAAATGTACAAAATTTGAAGCAGAGTTTGCAATGTCAATAATTTCCGTTAAAAATCTGTCGGTTAAGATGAGCAACTCTACGGTGTTGTCGGATGTTTCTTTTGAGGTGGCTTCCGGGGAATATATAGGCATTGTCGGACCGAATGGATCCGGGAAATCCACCCTTATTCGTTCTTTACTGCGGTTGAATGATATTGAGTGTGGCCGTATTGAAATTATGGGAAAACCGCTGGCCCATTTTTCCGACTGGTCTAAGATCGGTTACTTACCCCAGGCAACCATAGTTGCCAACAAGTCTTTTCCTGCATCGGTGGGGGAAGTAGTTGCCACCGGGCTTCTCGGTTGCAAATCGTTTCCCCGAAGATTTAATGCAACGGACAGGGATGCTGTGTTGCAAACCCTGGAAAACCTCGGCATTGAGCATCTCTACCAGGAGCAGGTAGGCAAACTTTCCGGTGGCCAGAGTCAGCGGGTATTTCTCGCCAGGGCAATGGTGTCGAATCCTGATATTCTTATCCTTGATGAGCCGACTGCCGCCCTGGATCCAGTGACCCGTGACCATTTTTACCAGACAATTGCTTCCCTCAATAAAGATCAAAAGAAGACTGTTCTTCTCATAACCCATGACAGTGCAACCATCGGCAGGTATGCTGGGAAATTATTGTATCTGGATCGTAAAGTGGTATTTTTCGGCAACTTTAAAGAGTTTTGTCTGTCAGGGGATATGTCACACTATTTTGGTGATTTTGCTCAGCACTTGATCTGTCACCAACACTAATATGGATCCTGTTATTCCTCAAATAGTTGAAGCCTTTCAGTTCGGGTTTATTCAGCGTGCCGTTGTCGCCGGTTCCTTTATCGGTGTCTGTTGTGCTGTTCTCGGGGTTTTTCTAGTTTTGAGACGATTGTCTTTAATTGGTGAGGGGTTGGCACATTTCTCCCTTGCCCCTATTGGTTTTGCGCTTATGCTGGGTATATATCCACTCTACGTGGCCGTTCCCATGGGAATTTTGGCCTCCTTTTGGATATTGCATCTGGCAAACCGGGCAAATATGTATGGAGATGCGGCTATCGGTCTTGTCTCTGCCATCGGTGTTGCAACCGGTGTTATCATGGCAAGTCTTGGCTCAGGTTTCAATGTGGATCTGTTTGGTTATCTGTTTGGAGATATTCTGGCGGTGAGCGGGGTGGAGTCGGCTATGACAGTAGCGCTTTCTTTCGTAGTGTTGCTGCTGGTTTTTTTAAATTATCAGGAGCTTTTTGCCATAGCCTTCGATGAAGAGTATGCCAGGGTTATAGGACTGAATACTGTGCGGACGAATCAGATCCTGGTAATACTCACTACTTTTACTGTCATTTTAGGGATAAAAGTGGTTGGAATTATGCTGGTATCAAGTCTGATCATTTTCCCGGCAGTTACTGCTCTGCAGCTTTCCAGGGGATTCAAGACTGCAATACTATTTGCTGTAATTGCAGCAATATGCTCTGTAGTGATGGGGATTGTTCTGGCATTTCTTTTTAATCTGCCAGCCGGGGCAACAATTGTTATCGTCAACTTTGCCTTCTTTCTTATCAGTTATTTACTGAAAACATTGACCAAAGCATAAGTCAATGAAATCACTTACTCCCAAGAGGCAGTTAGTACTCGATATAATAGAATCTTCAGACCAGCCGCTCTCTTCCCAGGACATTTTTTCATTGAAAGAGGAGGATCTCAATCTTGCAACTGTCTATCGCACCCTTAACTATCTGGAGAAAAATAATCTGATTGAAGCCTTTTCCCTTTTTTCAGAATCACGGGGAACTGTTCGGTTCTATTTTCGCAAGAGCAACCCCCATCTCCATTTCTTCTTTTGTCAGCGATGCCATCAATTTACGCCTTTTCGAGACTGTTCTTTCAGCCAAAAGGCTCAGGAGGAGATTGAGGCAAAATACCAGCATAAAATTCAATCTCATGTCCTTTATTTCACGGGTATCTGCCGGGCTTGTCAAGTGTCTTAGACCCTACGGCT
>MAXH01000089.1 GCA_001750925.1 Desulfobulbaceae bacterium S3730MH12 | reverse complement strand
TTTTGGGCTGAAGCGCGTGGTGGTAGTGGATAATGGCTCGATGGACGGATCGGCTGAATGTTTTGACGATCTGGATTTGCCTCTCATTGTCATTCGCAATACGGAAAACCGGGGCTTTGCGGCAGCATGCAACCAGGGAGCCGCTGACAGCAGGTCAGATTACCTGTTGTTTCTTAACCCAGATACAAGGCTGTTTCCTGAGTCCATGGGCAGGCCCATCCGGTTCATGCAACTGCCGGAGAATAGAGACGTGGGAATCTGCGGCATCCAGCTTACAGATGATGACCACACGATCGCCCGAACCTGCGCCCGTTTCCCAACGTCGTCAATGTTCTTTGCCAAGATGCTTGGTCTGGATCGTTTGTTTCCACATCTTTTTCCAGGCCATTTTATGACGGAATGGGATCACGGTGACACCCGTGAGGTGGATCACGTGATGGGAGCATTCTTTTTGGTACGGCGGTCTGTTTTTGAAAAGTTGGATGGATTTGACAAGAGGTTTTTTGTCTATTTTGAAGATCTTGACTTTTCTTTCCGTGCTCGGCAAGTTGGGTGGCGGAGTTACTATCTGGCTTGTGTACAAGCATATCATAAGGGCGGTGGAACATCGGAACAGATCAAGGCAACACGGCTCTTCTATTCTTTGCGGAGTCGAATACTTTACGGATATAAGCATTTAGCATACTGGCCCGCGACTGTGCTGATGTTGGGAACACTTTTAATTGAACCTTTTGCGCGGTTAGCCTTTGCGGCGCTTAATCGATCTCGCGAGCATGCGCAAGAGACACTGAACGGCTATGCCATGTTATGGCGCGCAATGCCGGCATTGTTTAGAAGTACAACGGGTGACCGCAGGCAATGAAGGTCCTTCTTTCCTCCCGCTATAGCCGCGTCGGCGCGAGCAGCAGGCTTCGCTCATACCAGTATCTTCCCTATCTTGAAGAACATGGCATTGATGTGACGGTCTTTCCGTTGCTGGGGGATGATTATCTTGCCTGTCTCTATTCCAATAATCGAAAGGACCTTAGGTCTGTTGCTTTTTCATGCCTTAGAAGGTGCTGCAACCTGCTCAAAAGCCGCAGCTTTGATCTGGTGTGGATAGAAAAGGAAGCTTTTCCGTGGCTGCCGGCATGGGCGGAAATAGCGCTGTCACGTTTCGGTATTCCATATATCGTTGACTATGATGATGCTATATTTCACAGGTATGATCAAAATCTGCGTAAGGTCGTTCGGACTTTTTTAGGGAACAAAATCGCTATGATCATGCGGCATGCCGACGCAGTGATTGTGGGAAATAACTACCTTGCGGAATATGCGGTCTGTGCCGGCGCACAGCGTGTGGAGTTCATTCCTACGGTTATTGATTTAAATCGCTACAGCATAAAGGAGCGCACAAAAGCTGTCGAACTAAGAGTTGGCTGGATAGGCTCGCCTCAAACAGCTAAATATCTTAATCTTGTCAAGCCTGCCATAAGGCGGTTATATAACGAGGGAAACGTGTCGTTTTCCCTCGTTGGATCAGGGCAGATCGATATGGATGGAGTTCCGATGAGTATTCTCCCATGGTCAGAGGAAACAGAAGTTGACCATATTCAGGATTTTGATATAGGAATCATGCCTCTTCCGGATAGCCCGTGGGAGCGGGGGAAATGCGGATACAAACTGATACAGTACATGGCATGCGGAAAGCCTGTTGTAGCTTCTTCTGTAGGCGCCAACAGAAAGATCGTAGAACATGGGGTCAATGGATTCCTGGCCGGTTCAACAGAGGAATGGCTGCAAGCCCTGACTGTTTTGCGTGATAATCCTGATTTGAGGGAAAAAATGGGCACTGCAGGCCGGAAAAAGGTGGAAGAAAAGTATTGTATTCAAGTAACTGCTCGCAGGTTGTTATCAATCATTCAAAGTGTTGGAAAGAACTATAGCTGAGCCGTATTGCAGTAAGAATTTATGAGGTTTTGAAGGATTGCAGAGATTTTTGGATTGAAAGATCAGATGACCCGGTCAGCCGTTTCTATAGCTTCTAATATCTCAGAAGGAACGGAACGTAATTCGGTTGCCGAGTATATGCATTTTTTACACATTGCCAAGGGTTCTGCGGCTGAATTACGCACTCAGGTTTATATTGCTCAAAAAATTGGAGTTTTAACAATAGAAGTGCAACAGGATATGGTGGACGAACTCAAACAAATCTCTGCCATGCTTCAAGCTTTGGTAAGATCACTTGAATCCTAAAACTCAAAACTGTTTTAAACCATGAAGCCTAAATTATTGTTTTTCATAACCGAAGACTGGTATTTCTGGTCCCATCGTCTGCCCATTGCACGTGCGGTTAGAGACTCAGGGTTTGAAGTCGTAATCACAACCAGGGTTAATCACCACAAAGCACGTATCGAAAAAGAAGGGTTTAGACTGATTCCGATCAGCCTGGAGAGAAGAAGTAGAAGCGTTATAAAGCAGATCCTTAGCGTTTTAGAGATGATAAGGATTTATCGTAGAGAGAAACCTGATATAGTACATCATGTAGCTGTAAAACCTGTTTTATACGGATCATGGGCGGCCGGAATTGC
>MAXH01000088.1 GCA_001750925.1 Desulfobulbaceae bacterium S3730MH12 | reverse complement strand
TATCTACCATTACCTCTCGCTCCACCATTCCGATAGATCCATGGCCAGCTGTTCAACGACAATTATAATTACCGGTCAGCGACAACTATAATTACCGGCTCAACCTATTAATTTAACAGAATTAATTTCTATATATTTTTATTTTCTTCTTGCAAATCCCTACCAGTGTTTCTATCCTGACAGTGCCAATCCTCAATAAATCAGTTAACAAGACGCTCAACCGGACTTGCGGGCATCGCCTTTTGCTGGAAATCTTTTGTGTTTTCTTTACTCATTGCTTCCTCCATATTCCGTGGGCTTATCTCCGCAAGCCCGTTAGCTGAAACGTTCGCTTCTCAGAATCAACAATCACAGTGCAATCACATTTTGCTTGCATTTGCTGCCGTTCGTTCTTATCATACCTATATGAAGGCAAAGCACCATAAAATACTTGCAGCTATTTTCAATGATCCTGTGAATGGCAATATGGAATGGAGTAAAATCGAATCTCTTTTAGGTGCTATTGGTTGCCGCACGATTGAAGGATCTGGCTCAAGTGTTACTTTCGAAAAGAACGGTATACGCGCATATTTTCACAGGCCTCATCCTGCTAAAGCTGCTTTAAGATATCGCATCAAAGCTGTCCGTGAGTTCCTTATGAAACTGGGAGAAACACCATGAAAGGTATTAATTATAACGGCTATTTCGCCAATGTTGAATTTGACGCTGAGGATCATATTTTTGTTGGTCGCATAATCGGTATTCGTGATATTGTCGGCTTCCACGGTGAGTCAGTAACAGAGCTTGAAACAGCTTTCCATGATGCAGTTGATAATTATTTAGCTGCCTGTAAAGAGCTTGGTCAGAAACCCAACAAACCATATTCCGGTAACCTAATGTTAAGAGTTCCTGCAGAAATTCATGCCGCTGTAGCATCTGCTGCTGAGGCCAGCGGAAAAAGCATCAATCAGTGGGCAGCTGGAGTTTTAGACAAAGCTAGTCATGCTCATTAAATTAACATTTCCACGCCATAGCCATCTTGGCATATAGCATTGGCATAGTGAAGCTGAAAAAAGAAAAGATAACAATACAATAAACGCTGACCGCAAAACATCGGAGGTATAGCCAGCTTCCTTTGTACGCATAAAGTTTTTGGCTTATCCAGCATTGATTTACGCATTTTGCGGCAGGTTATCGCAACGTTAGCTTAAAAATAATTTTATTTGATAATTGCACTCCTTTTCAGGTAAGACTATATTGGTATTACAAACTTTAAGGAGAGATATTATGAGAGTTACAGTTAAAGGACAGGTTACCATACCTAGGAATGTAAGAGAAACATTGGGGATAACACCACAAACTGAAATTCAGTTTATCGAAGATAATGGGAAATTTTATATCGTAAAAACAAGCTCTAGCGAAATTAAAGGAAGGTTTAAAAAATTAAGAGGTATTGCAACTGCAAAGATGTCAACCAGTGAAATTTTGGCTTTAACCAGAGAAACATGATGAATGGAGTATTTGTAGATTCATGCGTGTTACTGGATTTATTTACCAATGATCCACATTGGGGGGATTGGTCAGAGAGTGTTCTTGAGAGATACAGTCAAACTAACACAATATATATCAATTCTATTGTTTATACGGAGATTTCCATAGGCTTTGAAAATATCGAAGAGGTTGAATCTGCAATTTCAACTCTTGGAATAAAAGTATTGGAAATCCCAAGAGAGGCATTGTTTCTTACAGGAAAAGTATTTTTAGAATACAGAAAGAATAAAGGGACAAAAAACTCTCCATTACCCGATTTTTTCATTGGGGCACATGCTTCAGTATCCAGCTTCCAGTTAATCACAAGAGATCTGGGGAAATATTCAACTTATTTTCCAAAAGTTAAGCTTATTCACCCAGAACATTAGTAAGTAGACTAACCCAACTTTGCGAAGCAAAACCAAAACATTGTGCACTTACAGCTAGTTACCTGTGTTGCCTGTCGCAGTATGGCACTACATCTTTCATTTTACCGCCATAGTCGTTTTTACCACCTTGCCAGGATGATTTTTGATCCATCACCGAATAAATTTTATGTTGCTCAGGATCCGGTTGAACACTTTTCCTGACATGTGGGCTGAACATGAACATCCAAAACGCTGCTGTGCTTTGCTTTTTACTGCCGGTGAAGTGAGGCGATAAACCCTAATTTAAAAGAGAGGTAATAGATGAGTAAAAAAACACATCTTTATTTATTATGGACGAATGAGAATCCGATTACAGCAGAAAAAATGGTATTCATGTATACCGTGAATTCTCTCATTAATGGTTGGTGGGAAAAAGTTACCCTTATTATTTGGGGAGCGACCACTAAATTAGTCAGTGAAGATGTCAATATTCAAAAAATGGTTAAGGAGGCATTAGAAGCAGGTGTTCATATAACTGCATGCAAGGCTTGCGCAGATCAATTAGGTGTAACGGAAAATTTAGAAAAACTTAAAATTGAAGTCAAATATTGGGGAGTCCCGCTAACGGAGATTTTAAAGAGCGAGGAAAAGCTGTTAACAATATGAAACAGTTTAACAAATTAATTCACTGGATGAAAGAAGCCGCGCCGCTGATTTAGCCGTTATGCTTGAGCGAAATTTTTGCACAGGTCATCGGGCATTGGGAAATTCTTCAGCTTTTAAACACTGAGGAAGAGGGTGAAAAGGAGCAACACCATGACTACAAACAAAAAACAACAGGATGAATTTAAATCGGTGAAACAGCGGTTAAGTACGATACAACTGGCTATAAAAAAGGATCTTAAAAATGGCCAGCTCCCTCAGGCAGGGGATGTCGACCAGTTTACAGCAACATCCGATGAAATGGATCGCCTTTGTCAAAATGAATGGCGAACGCCAATGGACGATTATATGAATCGGCTTGGACAATTTCAAACTGTCATGAAAGGCAGAGATCTGCAGGCAATCGAAGAAGCCTTTCAGGGATTGCTTGATTGTAAAGTCTCCTGCCACAAAGAATTCAGGCAGAAATAATTTTCATTTTGCTCTGTTTTTTTCACTTCAAAAGAAGCAGGTAGGTTGGTGCAAGTGAGTGGCCTGCTCTAAATCCGGATGCCGTTCCATCCCGGAGGTAATTGCCACGGGCTGTGGGCCACAGAAGTTGGTTTTCTGCTGAACCCGGTACCGAATAGATAAACAGGCCGGCACCAAAGGTCTGTACCAGGATTTCCAGACTGCCGTCTCCATCCGTATCCATGACCGTGGGTGCTGCCGGTGCACCCTTGCCGTTGCCGTTGGCTCCCTGTTCGGGCAGTTGCATGTCAAAGAGGATGTTGCCGGAATTATCGAGAATCATCAAGTAGCCGTGGGGCCTTCCTGGACTAATGTTTTCCGGATCGCCATAGGTGGTGAGGATCAGTTCCGGTGTGTTGTCCCGGTTCAGGTCGGCCACCGTGATTTCGGAAGCGTACATCATGGCCCGGTTATGTCTGATGTCCAGGCGCCATAACTGCCCGGCAGTGGCCGATGTGCAGTAAATAAAGCCGTCATGGGCTGCATACAGGATTTCCGGGCTGTTGTCCCTGTTGATGTCGACAACGGTGGGTGAGGGCGGGTTAGGTGGAGGGTACCAGGAGCGACTGCCTCTTCTTTGTGGATAGCCGGATGAGGGGAGATTTTCCCAGCCAGGCAGTCGCATGGCTGAGCGTGACCCGTCCCCGTATCCTCCTTCCAGAACCATGATGGAGTGATGTTTGGTGTCGTAGGGAACGTCTTTTTCCACGTTGGAGACGCAGATAACCTCATTTCTTCCATCGCGATTCAGATCAATAACAGAAGGAGGCGAAGCAGTCCACTGCATCCATTTCCGGGCGTCAGGGTGCGGCCATTCACCGGTATGTCGGTGGTAATGATTTTCCTCCACTACAGGATCGAACCAGCGGATGAACTGCCCCCAGTTCAATTGGTTTCCCGAGTAAGCCGAAGACCGATTTGTGAACCAGGGCGAGGCTAACATGGAGACGCCGGTGTGCTGGAATACATTGATCTGGTGGTTGTCAAAGGTGACCACGATCTCTTTTTCCGGATCATCATCAAGGTTCCCAATACCGACGTTAAGGCCATAGCTGCCATAGCCGTGATTTCCCGGCCCGTTGACAGTGGCGTCATCACCAGCCTGGTTGTAGCGGGGCCAGGCCTGAAAGCTGAGTTCTGCGGGCTGGTAGCGGGATCCGTTCGGGTTAAAGACGAAAACTTGTGCTCCGTCGGATCGGGTCTGGGTAGTAGTTGCAATGATTTCAATAGAGCCGTTATTATCAAGATCTCCGGCTGCAAGCCCCCTGGTTTCCGGGCACTCTCCTGCAGAACAGGTCGAGGCGGGCCAGCCAGCTTTGATCACCAGAGCATTATTTTTCCATTCATAGGCTGCAACTACATCACCGCTCCCCACCACGATCTCAAAAATACCATCGCCATCCAGGTCTGCACAGACCGCTGGAGCGTAAATGCGTGATGAATGGGGGTAACCGACACCATGAGGTGCTCTTGCAAGTTCGTTACCATCAGCATCCCAGACAATGATGTCGTAAAAGGTGCCGATGATTTTGGCATTATCGGTGCCGAGATGATGAACAATGGGTGACCCGAACCAGGAGGTACCGGTCCACTTGATCTGTTTTTTAAAAACAGGCTGTTGGACCGGTGCTGCTGTAACCTGCTGCGACAGGATAAGTAGGGCGATTGTAAGAATAAGAGCTGTAGGTCTGAGCATGGGTTGCAATCCTGTCAAGTCTGATTGCCCAGTATTGTTTTGCCAACCCCGGCAGGGGTAAGGTTGAAGTGGTGGGCTATTTCACTCCAACTCATCTTCTTCTGCCGGGCCATACCAACTATTTCTTTCACAGGGGTTGTGGTCTGTTTATTTAAAGCAAAAATAAGGTTGAGTTCCTTGTTTGAAAAGTCTTCATTGCGCAGGCTACTGATTTGTTCCGGTCGGGCATGATAGTGCGTGTTTATCATGGCATCGGTAATCGGAGAGGTGAGATCGTGAGCTATTGTTCCTGCAGCAATTTTGGCAAAAACGGGATCAGTGCCGGCGGTTTGCTGAAGAGAGGGTGAGTTCAGGATATCCTGCCAGCTTCCGCCGTTATCACGGATGGAAAGCAGAGCGTCCACGGGGGCCTCTGTTTTGTCGGCAATGTAAAGAGCAATCAGCAGTTCATCGGGATCAACGCCACCTTTCATCTTCATCAGGACAATTTGTCGTTTTTTCACACTCAGTGTTGCAGCAATAAGCGAGTTAAAGCTGGTGGTAAGCAGATAATCGTCTGCTGCAAATTTATGGCCCGGATCATAGCTGCGATCGCGAAAGCAGTGGCAGTTATCTGTCTGTCCGGCAGTCGCGGGACTGAGCAGTGTCAGGATGAGAAGAGAGGAGAGCATGAGTAACAGGATTGATTTCATGATATAGTATTGTATGGTAAAAAAAAGAGTTGTGAAAGTGGAATTTGACTGTAAACTTTTTTCTGTAATTCGTCAAAGGCATGAAGTAGATAACTTTCATAACAGCGATGCGGTGTCATCGTTGTGAAATTTATTTCATGGGTGTTAGTTTAAGTAATATCAGGCAGGATTCTGACAGGTTTTATGAGGATAGGTTATGCTGCGATTTATTATAGGAATTATCCTGGTGCAACTGGTTACGATAGCACTCTTTTTTGCTGTTACCCGAGTTGGACTTGATAATACCCAGTTCATGCTGACAATTGGCTTATTGGAGATTCTGTTCAGCGTATTGGCGGCTTTCTGGTTTTCTTCCATTGCCCGGCATCGCCATATGAATGAGCTGGAGACAATCAAAGAGACACACGCTAAGGAAAGGGAAAAGATTCGGGTTAATGCTGAACGACAGAAATCCAGGATTGTCAGCAAAAGCCAGCAACAGATACTTAAGGAGACCAGGCGTGCTCGTACCGGGGCCAATTTTAAGGTTGGTGCTGCTTTTGCTGGTGCGCTGGCTCTGGGAGCCGTCATGCTGTACTCCCAGTTTGTTACCTTTGGCCTGCTCATCCTGACCACCGCAGGAGGTGGACTGGCGGGATATCTGGCGAAGGGCAGGCAGGTCTTTCTGGCCAGGCGAAAGGAGTTTGCAACCCATCAACACGTGATGCTCTCCCAGGACAAGCCGATAAAAAAATGAAAAAGTAATAACCTTGAAGTTAAGGAAATATCTTCCTTTACCGTTAAGGGAGTTACTGGAAGAAAGAACCATATAAACCAGGGAAACATAGAGGCGAAAAAATAAAATGACTCAAAAGATCGAAAGTTTGTTGTTTTTGCTCCTTATTTTTCCAGTCTGGTGGCTAATAGCCGGGTATTTTTTCAGCTGTTCATCCAAGCGTCTGGGGATCACTTTAATACTTGTCTTTATTGGAGGAGTTGTCGGGTTTTTTATTGCCTTTGTTTGCAATGGAGGTGCTGGCGGATCATCTCAGTTGAGTGGGTCTGCCTGGAGATGCTTGTTGCCCTATCTTGCGATTTTCCATATGGTTCTGGCTTTCATCATTTTTTCAGGTCGTGGGAGGAAGGAGAGTTGAATGGCGTTAAATCAGATATGAAACTCATTATTTTTTTCTTGGTTGTTGGGGCAGGGGTGTTTGCTGTTAAGTTGTTTTTAAAGGGCCGCAGCAATCGCAGACGTCGGGAATTGTTAAATGTACCTTTTCCCCAGGCATGGTCTATAATCTTGAATAATAATCTTCCCCCCTATCAAATGATGCCTCCGGAACTGCAAAAACAGCTTGGTGAATATATCAGGATATTTATCGGAGAAAAATCTTTTGAGGGGTGCGGTGGACTGATCCTCACTGATGAAATCAAGGTTACTATTGCTGCCCAGGCCTGTATGCTTCTGCTTAATCGAAAGTGTGAATGTTACCCGAAACTGTATTCCATACTGGTTTATCCCAGTACATATGTGGCAGGAGCACGTGACAGTCTTGCACTGCCTCCAACGGACTCCTCTGTTCGTCTTGGTGAATCATGGAGCCATGGTGCTGTAGTTCTGGCATGGGACAGTGTGAAAGGCGGGGCAATGAATTTTCGTGATGGCCATAATGTGACGATGCATGAATTTGCTCATCAGCTTGATCAGGAGGATGGCAGGGGTGATGGGGTTCCGATACTCGGGACACGTTCAGCCTATTCGGCCTGGTCCAGAGTTTTTTCCGAAGAATATGAATCTCTTCAACGAAAAACAGAGGCAGGAAAAAAGAGCCTGATGGATAAATACGGCGCTACTGATCCTGCCGAGTTTTTTGCTGTTGCCACTGAAACGTTTTTTGAAAAACCGGTACAGTTAAAGAAAAAGCATCCGGAGCTGTATCATGAACTGCAGAGTTTTTATCTGGTGAGCCCTGACGAGTGGTGAAAATCGTTGTCGTGGAGGGGCTGATCAAATCAACTGATCAACCACCTCCGATAACCGGGAAGATCGCGAGAATATCGTTTTCACTCAACTCCGTCTCCAAAGTAGTGTGTCTGGAGTTAATCATCAGGACTCCGATCTCTTTGCGATCAATACCGAGCACATCGACGATATTGCCGACGGTTGTTCCTTTTTCAAGATCCCGGTTCTCAATTTTGAACCGGGACTCGCGAAAAAAGGCGAAGAGTTTGATCGTAACTTTCATTTAGAAATCCCAGAAAGTTGCCATTTCTTCATCAGTGAAATCGAATACAACATTATGGGGCGGCAGCGCTTCAGTATAAAAGAAATCCGGCAGCCGGTCATCTGCTGCAGTGAACCCTGCAGCCATGTTGAATCCGCGTTCTGTTTTAAGGATAGACTGGCCCAGGGCAACCACATCATCCCCGGTCAACCCAATGCCAAACCTTGCATTTAAAAGATCAACGAGTGCTGGGAGACATGTCTCGTCATCAAGAGCAGCAAAGGCGATAAAGAGGCACATGCCTGTGGAGTCAATTGCCGCTGTGGCAACCTGCAGATTTCGGGAGAGCTCAATCTGACCTTCTTTGCTCATTGGATCAACATTGCCGCCAACACCCAGAATATTTGCTGTGACGGCGTAGCCCATGGTATGGTCAGCGCCTTGGGTAGAGGTGGCATAGGTGATACCCATACCCTTAATGGATCTTGGATCATAGGCGGGAATTGCCTGGTTCTTGACTACAGGGACTCTGGTCACTCCGTAGGCGCGACCGACGGAACCTGTTCCGTTTCCAATAATGCGTCCAAGTCCTGTCCCTTTTGTCACATCGTCCTCTAAAATTCTCAAAATTCCGGCACCATCACCAAACTCAAGTACGCCGGCTTCCATGGCGACACCAAATGCAACAGAGGTCTCAATGGTATCAATGCCGATATCATCCATGATTTTATCCGCCTCAGCGATCTGATCAAGATTATCTACACAGCAGTCAGCCCCCATGGCCCAGATTGATTCATACTCGAATCCTGCGGTGAGTTTTTCTCCTTTGGCGTCATTGTATATCTGAGAACACTGGATGACACAGCCTGCATGGCAGTTATGTCTGGGTTTTCCCCCACGCTCAACAATAATATCATGCATTGTCTCCCCGGAGATGGCCTCATGTCCTTCAAATTGTCCGGCAGTGAAGTTTTTAGTAGGCAGGCTACCCGCTTCATTGATAACATTTACAAGTACATTGGTACCAAACTGGCCAAGGCCGGCAGTTAATGGATGATCCACGAGTGCTTTGGCAAAGACCCTGTTTGCTTCTTTGAATTTTTCAGGCTCAGCGATTGCAACTTTACCGTCTTTGGCATCAATAGTGATAAATTTGATCTTTTTAGAGCCCATAACGGCACCGAGACCTCCACGGCCGCTTGATCTCAGATTGCCATCCGGATCTTTAATGGAGATGTTGGCACTACTCATTTTCATCTCACCGGCCTGACCGATTGTCAGAACTGCGTGTTTGCCTTCAAGACGATCAGAAAGGGTTTCAATAACGGCGAAGTTTCCTTTGCCCGGCAGCTCAGTCTCCTCACTTATGGTAACAGAATCAGGGGTGAGTGCTATGGAGTACCAACAATCTTTTTCAGGCAATCCTTCAATTATAAGTGCTTTACAGCCTGCCTTGGCTAGGATTTGTGCGGCTGTGCCTCCGGCATTAGATTCTTTAATGGTTCCTGTTAAGGGACTTTTAGCACCAATGGAGAGTCGGCCTGAGTTTGCTGCAATTGTACCGGATAGAAGGCCGGGAGCAATAACAAGTTTGTTTTTTTCTCCCAGCGGATGACATGTAGGCTCTACTTCTGCTGCCACGATTGTGGAAGTGAGTCCACGGCCGCCATGACCTGCCCAGCTTTTCGGAACGTCTTCAATCGAGGTGGTGAGGGTAGACATATTGACCCGAAAAATTTTATCTGCCATAATTTTCTCCTTTAGCTAGTTTTTTGCTGCTCATACATAACATTACCGCAATCCCGAAGGTTATATCCGCCGAGGGAAAGAATAAGGTCGTGAAATTCGGTACTTGTTTTAATAAGTTTAAGTACAGCCTTTATTTTTCGATCATTCTGGAAAGTGGTTGGAACGATGAGGTCATATCTTTCTTCTGCAACCGGCACGAAGTCGAGATCCAGGGCATTGGCTGCGGCACGGATACCAAGACCGGCATCGACACTGCCATTGGCAACTGAAGCCGCCACCGACATATGGGTATATTCTTCGTGACCGTACCCTTGGATTTTATCCGTATCTATACCTTCATCTGATAAAATCTTATCGGTTAATAACCTGGTTCCAGCACCGTTCTGCCGGTTGATGAACATATAACCATTTTCAGACAGGTCGGAAAACCCCTGGATTTTTTTTGGGTTGCCTTTGGCTACAATTAATCCCTGTTCCCGGTAACAGAGGTTGATCAGCTGCAGGGGAACATCCGATAAAAAACGTTTAATGAATGAGACATTGTACTCGCCGGTCTCTTCATCGAGAAGATGACAGCCGGCAATATGTGCCTCGCCACGTCTGATGGCCATGATGCCGCCCATGGAGCCGACATGGGCGGAAGAGATCCGGATAATTGGACGCTGCTTATGCAGCTGATTGGCAAGAAGGTCAAGAATATTATCGTGACTGCCAATAAATACAAGAGTTGCATCAATTTCATTTTGGGAGCGCAGCAGTTCAACACCAACCTTTTCACCGCCGCCAACACCTTCACTGCCTGCAGGGATGGTGAGCAGTGCATCTCCCCTGACAAGAGACATTACAGTTCCGGCACCTTTACCGGAAGGTGTAGCCATCAGGTTGTCTCCAACTTTGCCGAGGGTTATCTGCACAAACTGGTCAACTCCCATGGTGGAATGGAGCGGTCTTGACATAATGGCATCGACAATTTGAGCTTCAGGCAGAGGTTTTCCCATAAAAGCAGAAATCATTTCCTGCACAAAGAGGCGCATTGTAAGAAGGGCGGATACAGGGTACCCGGGTAAACCAACAACCGGGGTGTCACCTATCATTGCAAGGATGACCGGCTTTCCCGGTTTAATTGCCACACCATGAACTATCACCTTGCCGATTTCAGCAAGAACTTTTGCACTGTAGTCCTTGGTTCCGGCGGAGGCCCCTGCATTAAGGATAACGATATCATTTTCTTCAGCTGCTGTTGTAATTGCCAGCTTAAGTTTCTCCCGATCATCAAGAACCGGCAGACCCCGGGTTGCTATTGCTCCCCACTCATTAAGGTAGCCAGTCAGGATACGTGAGTTGAATTCGATGATATTGCCGGGCTTCGGGGGTTGATCCGGTTGAATCAGTTCGCTTCCGGTGGGGATAACATGGGCCTTTGGAGGACGCAGTACTTTAATTTCAGTTACCCCTGTTGCCAGCATAGCACCCTGGTCGATGGGGCGAATTTCATGGCCTTCCGGTAAAATCAATTCGGTGGCAACAAGATCCTCACCGATAGTGCGAACATGCTGCCAGGGAGTAGCCGCCATATGAAGCTCTACTTCGTCTTCTGCAACCTGGTGTACATCCTCGATCATTACTACTGCATTAAATCCGTCAGGGATTGCGTTTCCGGTATTGACGGGGATGTATAGCTCCCTTTTCAACCGAACAGGTGAAACTTCGCTGGCCGAGCTGAGATCACTGAACTGAACTGCTATACCGTCCATAGCTGCCGCATTATAGGATGGCGATGACCTGAAGGCAAATACAGGTTCTGCTGTAATTCTGCCCAGGCAATCATCCACTGCAATCAGTTCGACAGGTTTTTTTAAGAGGAACCCGTGATCATGCAGTGTTTTTTGCCAGATCTCCTTTGCTTCAGAGAGGGGCATATTGGGTACATAAATATTGCGTTTGTTCATTGATAAAAGATTACCTTAACATTAGTCCCTTCGGAAACACCCTGGCTGTCCTCTTCGATAATGAAGTATCCATGGGCTCGAGAGAGAGTTGAAATAGACCCGGACTTACCCATAATGGGGTGTGCAGCCCAGGTGTCGTTATCATATTGCAGTTTTACCCGCACAAGATCTCTTCTGCCGGGAGCAGAGTTGATATTTCGGCTCAGTCTTGCAGAGAGCGTTGCCGGTGGCAGCTCCACCTTATTATCAATGCCGCTTAACTTGAGGATGGCCGGCAGTACAAAAAGATCAAAGCAGACAAGTGCGGAAACAGGGTGTCCAGGGAGTCCAAAGAC
>MAXH01000087.1 GCA_001750925.1 Desulfobulbaceae bacterium S3730MH12 | reverse complement strand
TTTATCATCCTGTCATCAAACTGGTTCTTAAAATGAAGCTTGTGGTTGTGCTGCTGGCTGTGGTTGCTCTGGCGGCAGCATGGATACCATATAAACGTATGGGATCTGAATTTATGCCGCCCCTTAATGAAGGTGACCTGCTCTATATGCCCACTACTTTGCCGGGAATTTCTATTACCAAGGCTAAAGAATTGCTGCAGCAGACTGACCGGATAATAAAATCCTTCTGGGAAGTGGATAATGTTACCGGCAAGGTTGGCAGAGCAGAATCCGCCACGGATCCGGCCCCTCTTTCAATGTTGGAGACCATTATAACCCTGAAGCCGGAAGCCCATTGGCGTGAGGGTATGACCATGGAAAAACTGATCGACGAACTGGATAAGGCTATCCAGTTTCCGGGGCTGACCAATGCCTGGACCATGCCGATTAAGACCAGAATTGACATGTTGTCAACAGGTATCAAAACCCCGGTTGGTTTGAAACTGATGGGTGATGATTTGCAGATTCTGACAGAGATCGGTGAGAAGGTGGAAGCGGTTATAAGAGGTGTTCCGGGAACCGCAAGTGTTTATGCAGAGAGAGTAACCGGCGGCAATTTTATCGATTTTGATATCAATAGATCGGAGGCTGCCCGCTATGGTCTGACGGTGGGAGATGTACAGGATATCATCATGATGGCCGTTGGAGGGATGAATATCACTTCAACTGTTGAAGGGCTTGAGCGTTATCCGGTAAATCTTCGTTATGGTACAGAACTCAGGGACACCCCGGAAAAGTTGAAGCGCATCCTTATTCCTACTCCGACCGGGGCACAGATTCCCATTACCCAGGTTGCCGATATAACAATCAAGAAAGGTGCACCCGCCATAAAAAGTGAAAACGCCAGGAAGAATGCCCTGGTCTATGTGGATATCGAAGGAGTGGATGTGGGCAGTTATGTCAAAGATGCGCAGAAGGCCGTCGCTGAGAGTATCGATCTTCCACCGGGATATAGCATCGTCTGGAGCGGTCAGTATGAGTATATGATCCGGGCCCAGAAGAAATTGATGGTGGTTGTACCCGCCACTCTGGTGATCATTTTCATGCTGCTCTATCTCAATTTCAAAAATATTACCGAAAGTCTGATTGTCATGCTGTCAGTCCCTTTTGCCCTTACAGGCGGTCTGTGGCTGATGGATTATATGGGTTACAACATGAGTGTGGCGGTTGCTGTAGGATTTATTGCCCTTGCCGGGGTGGCAGCAGAGACAGGTGTGGTGATGCTGATCTATCTTGATATTTCCTATCGTAAATATAGAGCCAGATATAGTGAGAGTTTCTGCAAAATGCATCTCAATATGGCAATTGAAGAGGGTGCGGCTTTGCGTGTGCGCCCCAAAATGATGACGGTGGTTGCAATCACTGCCGGTCTCACGCCGATTATGTGGAGTAGCGGAACAGGCTCGGAGGTTATGAAGCGGGTGGCAACTCCAATGGTCGGCGGGATGGTCAGTGCGACTGTTCTGACCCTGGTGGTTGTCCCTGCCGTTTATGGTCTCTGGAGAGGCATTGGTCTTCCTTACAGGCAGGTTTTGCAAAAGGATAAGGATAAACTGGAAATTTTAACAGGAGGGGAAAGGAACGATATAGACGGAAAATAGAAAGTAATATTCTGATGTTCGGTTAGATAAAAACAGAAGGTCGAAAGAATAAAAAACTAAAAGGAGAACAGGATGAAAAAAATTATAACTTTAATTGGTTTAGTGTGTGTGATGGTCGCTGGAAGTAGTTGGGCTATGGATCATTCCAAAATGGGAAAGAAGGCTAACGGCGGGATGGAGCATGGCGGTGCGCAGGAGATGAAAACTTTTAAAGAGATGGTTATGGTTGATGGTATTCATGCAGAATTTCAGGTTATGGAACTGGCCAGCATGAATATGACTGATCCCAAAGGACACACCCATCATGTGATGGCTTCATTTATGAAAGACAATGAGAAAATCAGCCAGGCGGTGGGTAAAATTAAGCTCATTTCGCCCTCCGGCAAGGAACAGATTGCCACCCTTAAGGATTTTGGCAGTGGTATGTTTGCTGCAAATTTTACCATCGATGAAAAAGGGAAGTGGGGAGTGATCTGTCTCTTTAAAGATGGTGGAGGAAAACATACTGCAAAATTTTGGTATCCCCATGATGCAGCATAGCATCGTGCAATAGTTGATGAGGAAATTGTCCGGGAGGTTGAAAAGTTTCTCCCGGACAACTTTGGTGACTTACTCAAACATCATGTCTATCTCAATTTCTCCACTGCCGGTATTCTCGGTGGTGAGATTGGGAAATTGCTTTTGGAACACTCGGATCATTTTTTTATTTTGTGTAAGTGTGGTGGCAACAAAGCCTTTGTAACCATTCTCTCTTGCAATGATTTCCAGAATCTCCAGCAGATATGTTCCTATCCCGAGTCCCTGGAGGTCTTCCTTGACCAGAAAGGCGACCTCTGCCTTGTCTTTTTCACACTCTGAATAGGACCCTATAGCCACAATCTGTTTGCTCCGGCCCACCTGCCTGAAGCCGATAATGCTCATGTTCCTGCGGTAATCCACATTGGCCCACTGCTTCTGGAGCATCTCTCTGGAGAAAACCTTCCGCTTATAGAAATATCTGCCGTAGATGGTTTCCTCCTGGAGGGAATAAAAAAAGTGCCTTGTCTCAAACTCGTCAGAGGGAAGCAGGGGACGAAATTCAATGGTTGTGTCGTTGGCGAAAGTGTTGCTGTGTTTGTAGACATCGAGGAACATCAGATCGTCAGTTGTGGGAGGCAACTGATCCCCAAAAATATAACGCCGCTTCTTAGCCTCTTCAATCAGCGACTGCCTGAATTTGGGGTGGGCGACCTGGGCCAGCTCAATCACCCTCTGGTAAATGCTTTTTCTCCTGAGTTCAGCAATCCCGTATTCCGTGACAACAATATCGATATCACCTCTGGTTGTGGCAACACCTGCACCTTCACTCAAGTGGGGAACAATCCTGGAGACTTTGCCATTCTCGGCTGTGGAGGGAATAACAATGATGGAAAAACCGCCTTTGGACATGGAGCTTCCCCGGATAAAATCCACCTGGTCGCCGATGCCGCTGTAAAAAAGATAGTCTTTGGAGTCACTGCATATCTGGCCTGTAAGATCCACTTCAAGGGCAGAACTGATGGAGATAAAATTATCGTTTTTCGCAATTACGTTGGGATCGTTGACAAACTCAGAGGATCTGAAATAGAACATGGGGTTGTTATCAACATAATCGTAAAGCTTTCTGGATCCCATGCACAGGGATGCCACCACCCTGCCGGGGAGCAAGGTTTTTTTTCTGTTGGTTACCGCTTTCTTCTCAAAAAGGGGAAGCAGGCCGTCTGTAAGTACCTGGGTATGCATGCCAAGATCCTTTTTATCGGAAAGATAGGAGACAACTGCATCAGGGAGATGCCCGAATCCGATCTGCAGGGTAGCGCCATCATCAACCAGCTGCTGGATATAGTGGCCAATCCTCTTGATTACTTCCTGGTTCTTGGACTCTGGAAGCGCTTCCAGCAAAGGCTCCTTATGGGTGATAAGGAAATCCAACTCATCAACATGAACCAGGCTGTCGCCCCAGGTTCTCGGCATTTCCGGATTGATCTGAGCAATGACCATTTTCGCATTTTGCATGCCGGAAAGAGTAATATCCACAGAAATCCCAAGGCTGCAGAAACCGAACCGATCTGGTGGACTTACCTGAACCAGGGCCACATCAAGCCCGATCTCCTTTGAAGCAAAGAGCTCTGGAATCTGAGAGAGATAGACCGGAATATAATCGATCTTTCCCTCAAATGTGGCCTGTCGCATGTAATAGCTGATAAAAAAAAGCTTCAGGGAAAACCGATCCAGGAAATCGTCATCATCCATATATTGTGCAAAGGTCCAGGAGAGCATCTGATAGATGACGATATCCTGAACCAACCGGTTTCCCACCATGGCCTTTATCAGTCTCTGAGGCTCTCCGCACCCTGTTCCAACGAACACCCTGCTGCCATTTTTTATATTACGAACAGCTGCTTCAGGGGAAACCAGTTTTTCAGGACAATACAGTTTCAAATCCATCATTATCTCTAGGGTTGATATATCATAATTTAAAAACCTTCCTCCTCTTTCCTGCCAGGATAATTGAAATTATTGTATTTTAAAATTTTTATCTACAATTATCTTCAAACTCCACCGAATATCGGTCAGCATCATTAAATATCTCATAATCACAGTCTTGATTTATGAGAGTTCAAGTAAAAATATTTTGTTCCTTTAGTGCGTGAGCCGTGCGGGTGATATGCATAGCATGTTTTTGCATGAGAGTGAGTACCTCGGAATTAACTCCACCATTATTCATATCTTCATCTGCAGAGCGGCCATAGGGACCCCAATGCAACCCGCCTTTTTTATAGCCTTCTGTCATTTTTGGCAGTGGAACGAAAATCATACCGAGTTCAGCAAAATTGTTAAGTAATGAAACGAAAGTTAGCTCCACACCGCCACCAGCCCCACCAAATCCACCACCTGAGGCGAAAATACCGACGACTTTACCGTTTAGCTTATCTTGCATCCACAACCCTGAACAAACGGTATCAATCATTTTTTTTACCCGCCAGTCCATATTCCCCATGTGCACAGGAGTGCCTACAATCACTCCATCACTAGCGACAAAATCATCTGCGGATATTTCTTCAGCCTTTTTTAATACTGCTTTTGCACCAGGCACCGAGGAGATACCTTCAACTGCAGCGTGTGCCATTTTTTCCGTATTGCCATAATCACTTTCGTATATAACTAATATCTGTGTCATTTTAATTCTCCTTCGAGTATTATTTTACTTTGATCAGTGACGTTCCAGGTACATTACTGATCTGGAACATCGATTAACACGAGATCACTCTTTTTCTGTGCCTTTATAACAAGCTGTTCTTCATTTTTAATGCGAACTTGATCGCGTCTTTCAATACTTAATTCATTCACAAGTAACTCGCCTTCGATCAGATAAAGAAACAGACGGCGATCTCTCTCGAATTTATATGATACCTCACGATCCGGATCCAAACCTGCTCTATAAATCAGTGCTTCAGAGTTAAGTTTCACCGCATAATCTTGAACCAGGTGTGAAGCGATCAATGCCAGCCTGTTTTTCCAGTATTCCGGTACGAATCTTTTCTGGTCGTAGGAAGGCTCCAGGCCATTCTTGTCAGGAAGAATCCAGATTTGAAAAAATCCAACTGTATCCTCCCCCTCGTTCCATTCGGAGTGGTACAATCCTGTTCCTGCTGTCATCCGCTGCACGTCGTGCTGCTTCATTACCATTTCGTTACCCATGGTATCTTTATGTGTCATCTCACCATGCAGTACAATCGATATGATTTCCATTTCCCGGTGCGGGTGGGTGCCAAACCCTGTTTGTGGCTGGACTATATCATCATTGAAGACGTGCAACGTTCCGTGATTTGTATTCTGTGGATCATGGTAATTGCTGAAAGAAAACAGCCAGTAAGTTTGTAGCCATCCACTATCACTAAAGTGTCTGTCTTTTGCTTTAATTATATTTAACATTTTATACCTCTTGAAGAGCTATCTTTTTCCTTCTAAGGTCGTTTCAATTTCTTTAAAAGTCTACTCAGTTCTTTTAATTCCTCAGTAGAAAGTACTGCCATTCTTTCCCTGATCCTTTTCGCATGGTCAGGAAAGATTTCAGCAATCAGTAAGTTCCCCTTATCAGTTAGGCGGATCCTGTGGATTCGTCTATCCACAGAACTTTTCTCACGAACAACGAGATCACGCTTCTCAAGATTATCTACCACCATCGTAATATTCCCAGCACTTTTGAGTATTTTTCCGGCTATATCTTTTTGACACATCGGTCCCAGGTGATATAAGGCTTCAAGAATTCCAAACTGGCTTACTGAGAGCCTGGAGTCAGCCAGTTGGCGATGTACATCGGATGATATCGATTCAGAAGCCCGCATCAATTTTACGAAGGCTCCCAGCGCTGATACTTCCTGTTTTGTTCCTTTGAACCTGGTCATAATATTGGATGAAAGTAATTTATTGTTAAATAGATTAATGTTAAACTATATTCGTTGAGTTCATTGTCAAGGAACGTACACGAGAAATATGTATCTGCAGGCAAAACAATATCTGATTACCTATGAACCTCAGTTACAATCTTCGTCATGCCCGAGTAGGTCACCGGTTGTGTCACAATCTGAAAATGGTATCATTCATAACCAGAATTCAGGATAACGCCTGTTTTTAGGGATGTTATTGACTAAAAGAGCGATGAGCAGCATCACGGTTGCTCCGAGTGCTGTTGGAATCAGGACATAGAGATATCCAAGGCTGTGTACACCATCGCCGCCGATTACGGCGATCAGGGCAGTGGCGCCTCCAGGTGGATGGAGGGTTTTAGTGAGATGCATCAGGGCTATAGAGGTGGAAACCGCAAGTGATGCAGCGAGCCAGGGTTGCTGACTAAATAACTGAAAAGCTGTTACACCTATGATTGCCGAGAGAACATGTCCGCCGATCAGGTTTCTTGGCTGGGCCAGAGGACTGCGAACGGCACCGTAGATAAGTACTGCAGACGCGCCAAACGAGCCGATGATCATTATCAATCCTGTCTGGTCGAGGATTTTAAAATGGATGAGAGAAACTGCGGCTATTCCGAGAAAACTGCCAATCCAGGACCAGAGGACTTCAACCAGGTTAACGCTTGGAGGGCTCTGGCTACTGCCTTTCATTTTTCGAAGGTAGTCCATAGCTACATCCTCCCGTCAAAGGCGCTGTAAGAGTGGGCAAGATCTGTGCGGGTAACAATACCGACAGTCAATCCGTTCTTATTAACAATTGGCAGGCGATTGATCTTCCGGTTAATAAACAGTGTTGAAATGGCGCCAATGGTCATCTCCGGGGCGCCGATCACAGGTGGCCTTGTCATTATATCACCAACAGTTCTGCTATGTAATTTTCCGACCATTCGGCTCTTGTTCTCCAGACAGTGTGTGGCAATCTGCATAATGGATGGTTCAGTACCAACTCCCATTTCTTTGAGGAAGTCTTTTTCGGAGACAATACCAACGATCTTCTCTTGGTGGTCGACTACCGGAGCGCCGGATATATGTTTTTTTGCGAGCAATGCTGCGGCTTGATCTAATTCCATCTCCTGATCAACCAGCAGCACCGATCTGGTCATGAGGTCAGTGGCTGTAAAGGAGTTGAATAATCGCTGGACAGCCAGGCTATAGGCAGCCTGATAGATCTCTCTGAAGTCACCGGGAGTGATATCGATATACCCCTGGATGGCTTTCATGGCCTTAATTATATCCTGTTCTGAAATATCTAAACCAGATGAGCGGGATAAGTCTTTTGTTGGTATAGTCATGGCCATTATTTTAAAAGAAGTTTTTGGGTTGTAATATTTGATGGTTTCTTAAAAAGTTCCCTGTTTGCTGAAATAACTGGATCGAAGTCTACGCTATCTCCCGCCTACGCGGGAATGACGTCATAGCAAGAGATTTGAATTGTTACGACGCCATCATAGTTTTTAATCATCAGCAATATTGAGTCGAGCATATATTTATAATAAAGTAATTGACTTACATCAAATAATTGCTGATTCTATTTCTAGAATTAATTGCAGTTGACATGGGGAGCCGAGAGGGTGTGACATGGTGAACACTGGATTCATTAAAAATTGCAAGAAAAAGCATATTTCTGCAAGTATCATATTCCTGCTTTGCATCTTTTTTCTCCCTGTTATAACGTCCTCCGCTTTTTTGCCCCCTCTTGTAACGGCAGGCAGCAGCGCCAAAGACAGTAAGACGTCAGACACTCCTGCCATTGAATCAACTGTCAGTTTACAGGAAGATAACCAACCCGCAGGAAAAACGGCATATTTTTCAAAAAATAGCCTGATCAATATGCAGCTGTTTCTTGAAAATTTTTCTCAGCTCGCTTATTGGCGTCTAACTATTCTTAACATCAACAAAATTCGACTCTTCTACGATCTGAAAAAAACTTTGCGCACTCTTGCTAGAATCAGTGGGTTTACCAGCATCACCAGCATGCTTTCCATGCTTTTCGTTGTCTTTGCATTTGCCACTTTTTTTGACTGGTTATTTCGGTTTTTCGTATTAAAAAAGCTGCAGCCGGAATCGCCCGCCGATACTCTGTCCTGGCACTGGAAATTGTGGCTTGGGCTTGTCAAAGCTGCACCTGAATTTGCTTCGATTCTGTTTTTTGCTGTTATTTCCTACCTTGCCTACATACTGTTCTACTCTGATTATTTTTCTATTATCTGTCCTTTTTATCTCACTATCCTCGTCACAATCGTTTTCATCAGGGTCACTATCCTGATGTCAACAATACTGTTTTCTCCGGCTGATGATAGTATTCGTCTGGTTCCCTGGGATAATGAAACAGCCGGGATTGTTCACCGCATTAACTTCATTTTCGTTTCTGTTCTCACCATAGGACTGATGTCTATCGGCCTGCTGATATATGGGGGGTTAAAGGGCGACAGCTTGTTCATTATCAAATTTTTGTTTGGCACAATATTTATTCTGATGACCGGACTGCTTCTTATTTTGAATCGTAAAACAATCGCCGGTAAACTATTCAAACATTCAAAAACAGGTACTTTGACATGGCTCTATCTGTTGGAGATTTATCTGTTCATTCTTTGGATAATCTGGAGCGGAAAGCTGTTGCTCTCAGAATCCCAGTTCACTGCAGCATTTTCAGCAAGTCTTTTAATTATTCCCATTTTTCTGATTCTCGACAGCCTTATCGGCTGGTTCTTTCGATTTTTTACCCATGTAATATCAGATGACCGTGATCCTACGGAAACAGATAAAAACGAAGAGAAAAATGTTGATGAACCAGGTCTTCTGACCTCATACCTGCGATCTCTCAGCAGGTTTATTTTAGCAGGTCTTCTGCTGTTATGGTTGCTGCATCTCTGGGGTTTTGAAAACACTTATGCACCATTGGCTGTTACAGCCATGAAAAAGGTCGCCTTCATTGTCATCATCTTTATGGCTTTATGGCGGCTGATTGATAAAATTATCAGCAACCTGCTGGACAGCAGTGAAGAAGAGACTGCTGAAGAGGATGAAAGCGGTGAAAGTGAATGGGGAGGCGCACCTCTGCTTGATCGCACCCAGACTCTATTGCCTGTAATACGTAAATTCATCGGCATAATTATGATAGTGATGTTGACCCTGTTCACACTCTCATCACTGGGAGTAAATATTGCTCCTTTACTTGCCGGTGCTGGTGTGATGGGTATTGCCATTGGATTCGGTGCGCAAAAACTGGTGAGCGACCTTTTGTCGGGTTTTTTCTACCTTATCGATGATGCATTTAGAGTTGGTGAGTATATAGAAGCCGGTTCAGTAACCGGAGCAGTGGAAAAAATAACTCTTAGAAATGTGATGCTTCGCCACCATAGAGGAATGCTGCAGATTGTACCATATGGCGATCTTGGAGCCATAACTAACTATATGCGTGGCGGCATTGTTGTAAAGTTTAATCTGCAGTTTCCCTACGATACTGATGTGGATAAGGTTAGAAAAATTATCAAGCGGGTTGGTATAGAAATGCTTGCAGACCCGGAATTAGGCAAAGACTTCATTAAACAGATTAAATCCCAGGGAATCAGGGAGGTGGGGGATTCAGTTTTGACCCTTCGAGTCAAATTCACCGCCAACCCGGGTACACATTTCGTGATTCGCCGTGAGGCATTCAAACGCATTACTGAGGCTCTTGCCCAAAAAGGTATACATTATGCCCACCGCAAGGTGATTGTCGAAGTACCGGGAATTACAAACGTGCAGGACGGGGAAGACGCCAATCAGTTGACCGATGAGGTTAAACAGAAAATAGCTGCGGCAGGAGCGGCCGCAGCTATAGAGACACAAAAGAAACCGGTCTAAGCCTCATTCCTGGAATTGCCGGGCAATGCTGCACCAATTCCAATGAGAGCGATTCCAATAGCGATGGCAACAGCCCATCCAGGTGAAGTGGTCAGAACAGCCTGGTACTCACCGGTCTGAACTAGTGTTGTTTTTCCTCCATAGAGTGGCTGCATGAGGAAAGTAGATTTTAATACACCGAACATAAGGGTATATAAACCTGCCCCAACAAGCCCTCCCAGTAAAAAAATGAGTGCATCTATTCTGCCGCTGCCAGCAGCCACCACGCCGGTACCCGGGCAAAAGCCGGAGATGGCCCAACCAGTTCCAAGCAGGATTCCTCCTATTACTACTCCCCAGTACATGGATTTTACACTGAGATGACCACTGTCCAGCAATCCTGTCGCCATTGCGGCAAAGAGCAGGACTGACGAGACACCTATGCCGGTGAGGATGGTTTTCATCAGGTGAAAATCTTTTAAACGCAGCATATTGATAATTTTATCAGGATCAGCCGCGCCGATTCTCTGCAGCACAAAACCAAAAAGAGTTCCCAGTAAAATTGCCAGTAAAATACTATTCATTACGACTCCCCGAATTTTTATAAATGAGTAAAGCGGTTGGTATTGCCGCTAGAAACGCAGCTACTGCAAAGATATAGCCGCTGATTGAGGTCTGCATGATGCCGCTCATCATATGGCCACTGGTGCATCCGCCTGCCAGGCGGGCACCCCAGAGTACAATGACACCACCAATAAAGGTAAGGCTGTATCGCAGTATAAATTTGTTGCCGAAACGGCGCGTATGAACACCAGGTATTTGGCGTACAACAGGGCTGCCCGGTTTCTTTTTCGTTAAAAGGCGACCAAGCAAGCCGCCAAGAAACATACTCAGGACAAAAACGAAACTGTAGTTCATTGGTTTGGCAACTGATTTGGCATACTTGCCCCCGGATTTGTTCAGGTAGGCGTTGGTGCTGGTATAGCCGGATTTAGCCTTCTCATCCTTTTGTACAAGAGTAGGATCTAGAGCAGCAGCTATAATGCCATCGGCAATGACAAACTGGGTTGAAACACCAATGGGTTTAATCGAGGCAACTGCGAGAAAAAAAGTGAGGCCGAGCATAACTCCGCCCTTTTTCCAATTCCAATACATCTGTTTCTCCTGACTGTTGAATGGTAATAAATAGTTATCGGTTGCAATCAGTAGCAGCATACAAAAGGCTGCAACAAAGGCAAGACAAGTAAAGGAGCTGTTAAGGTTTCCCTTTCATGAAAAAACCTCCTTTATGGCGCTGACAATAGCCACCACAAGGAGGTTTTTATTTCATAGTTCAGTTATTTGGAAAATTGGATTACCACACCGGTTTCAGATCCACTCTCCGATTTTTGGCCCTGCCTGCCTTGGTCTCATTAGTAGTAATAGGTTTGCTTTCGCCAAATCCTACAGCGTTAAGACGTTTGGCGTCAACCATGGTCCTTTTGATAAGGGAGTCTTTGATCGCATTTGCACGCCTTTCTGACAGGCCTTGATTATATTCAACCGAGCCTATGGAGTCAGTATGGCCTTCAAGCTGCACAGTAATTTTCGGGTTGTCGCTCATGACCTTAGCGATATGATCGAGCAATGGGAAGAATTCAGCTTTAACTTCAGCTTTATCAAAATCGAAAAGATATGTCTGTTCCAGTGTCCAGCAACCTCTTTCGTCGACCTCTACCCCTTTGGGAGTTGCTCCGCAGACGTCTATTTCGTCACATACAGTATCACCGTCAGAGTCGATACAATCAGTTTCGACAACTGCCGCGACTACCTTGACTTCCTCTACAACTACTATTTCCATGGGTAGACCGTAAGCGGCAAGGATTGTTCTCATCTCCTTGCTCCCGTAGGCTATTGAATATTTTCCAAAGACAATTTTGTCGTTAACAACCTTGCAATAGTTCACTGCACCCAGCAATGTGGCCGCATCTTCAGGGGACAGCTCAAGACCATAGGCTGTAAAGATTTTGTGGTAATCCTCGGGCGCATAGGCGATGTGTGTCTTGTTAAAAACAGGTTTGTCGTTGACAACTTTTGCGTAGCTGGGCGGAACCCCGGCAACTTGTTCCGGAGCCAGAGTCAAACCATAAGAATTCAGAATTGCATTGAAGGTAATCGAGGAGTAGGCTGTCGCCTTATTATTGTAAACGACCTTTCCGCCTTTTACACTTGCGTAATCTGACGGGATGTTGGTTGCATCGGGGCTTAATTCAATAGCCGATGCCGGTAAGCTCATTGCCAGCAGAACTAAAGCGTATACAATCATGTTAATAAATTTTTTCATCTGTTCTCCTTTTCATTTTTGGTGGTTTATGTTTCTTGTGGATGGGTATGAAAAAACCTTTCAGATTTCTCATAGTTTCGTGCCAACCACATAGGATATATGTGCTGTACTTTAATTGTTCTAAAATAATTTCGTGAAAGTACTTATCCATGTATTTGGTTGTCCAATTATAGTAATCATTTTCAATAGCATGGCAAGGAATACTTACTGAGAGATGATAATTTTCATGGCACTTACCCTTTACGACGCCTTCAGTTGTTTTCTTGTTGAAATTTGGTGGCTTCCTTTTGTGCCTGTTTGATCTCCGCGGGCTTCATTTTCGATTCAATCAGGGAGAGATAGTTTTTCCCTGCAGAATGTCCCCGGTTTCCTGCCAATGAGCACCAAACATATGCCTTGATGTAATCTCGGGGAACACCGCGTCCATTGTAATGCACCAAGGCCAGGTTATATTGGGCCCCGGCATAACCATTTTCAGCGGCCTTGGAATACCATTTTTTGGCCTCGTTATAATTTTGGGCTACGCCTTCACCTTTTTCATACATTATCCCCAGTTTATTCTGGGCTCCGGCATAGCCATTTTCAGCAGCCTTGAAATACCAGTCCAAGGCTTTTAAATAGTCTTTAGTGGCACCGTTTCCGGTCTGGTAGATAACGCCGAGATTGTATTGCGCGATGATGTATCCTTGATCAGCGGCTTTTCTATACCAGACGAGAGCTTCCGTGTCATTTTTGGCAACTCCATTACCGTGGAAAAAACTGTTGCCCAATTTATACTGGGCAACGGGATGTCCTTTTTCAGCAATTTTCCTGATCTGCTCAATATTTGTTTCCAGGGCGAACAGTGCACCGCTGAACACAAGATTTCCAACAATCACCAGGAACCCAAGAATTAATTTTTCCATTGACTTTTAAAATTCCGATTTATACGTGTTAGGTCAACTTACCAGGATCAAAGCCGATTTTGCTTACTGCTGCCCGAATATCTTCCAGTGCGACCCCGCTATTAGTAAAGGTGGCCTCTCCTTTGTCCAAATTAACTGTAACTTGAGAAAGACCGGGAATTGCTTCCAGCGTTTTCGTTACAGAGCTGGTGCAGTGTCCACAACTCATTCCGTTGATTTTCAAGGTTTCCATGGTTAACCTCCTGTTAAAGATACTGCTGTATTTATTAGCAGCAATTCTATGATAACCATTCTTACTTTAATGGCAAAGTATATTATAACCGATACTTGGAAATGGCCGATAAAAAAATTGAACTGAAAATAAACGGCATGCACTGTGCCGCATGCTCAGCACGTATTGAGAAGGTTGTTGGCAATCTGGCAGGGATCGAGACCTGCAGCGTAAATCTGGCAACTGAGCAGGCTAGAGTGCAGTACGATCCATCTACCACGGGTCTGCAGAATATTCAGGATGTCATCAGTGGACTGGGTTTTTCTGCTGAAGAAAAATCTGAAGATAGCGAGAGCGAGATAGAATCATCTGAGGACAAGTTGCGGGCCATGCGATCCAGCCTGGTGCCTTCATTTATTCTTGCTATGCTTATCATGGTGATCTCTATGGGGCATATGGTAGGTCTTTCCCTTCCTCCACAGATAGATCCAACATATTCCCCCCTGACCTATAGTCTGACCCAATTCCTTCTTGTGCTTCCTGTACTTTGGATGGGGAGGAACTTTTACCTGATCGGCATTCCAGCACTTTTCCGGGGAGTCCCCAATATGGACTCACTCATTGCTCTTGGAACAGGGGCTGCTTTCATCTATTCGACCTGGAATCTGGTGGAAATCATTCTAGGCATAGACAGTGTGGCACGGGCCCATGATCTTTACTTCGAGTCTGCGGCTATGCTGATCGCCCTGGTTTCTCTAGGGAAATATTTTGAAGCAAAGTCAAAGGCGAAAACGACGGATGCAATCAGACAGCTGATGCAGCTGGCTCCTGAAGAGGCTACACTGTTAAAAAACGGTGAACAGCAGCAGATTCCTGTAGCAGATATCATGGTTGGTAATCATATTCTTATACGGCCCGGCGAGCGAGTTCCGGTTGATGGTATCATTGTTGATGGTCATTCCAGCGTGGATGAGTC
>MAXH01000086.1 GCA_001750925.1 Desulfobulbaceae bacterium S3730MH12 | reverse complement strand
CAGCACTATACCGAAACGGGGACTAAAATAGCGTCACTTCACCAATAATGAAATAAAAGATTTTTACCAGAGAGAGATATGCATATTCAAGGCGATGATATTCTTTATTCAAATTTTGTCTATAACCCGGAAGTTCATTATTTTCTCTATGTGGGGGATCTGAAAAACTATACGCTGAATTCTTTTGTTAAAGAGACACTTGAAAGGAGACTGCCCGGCCGGGAAGTCAGGTTTATTGCAATCGTTCCTGATGTCTGTATTCAGTACAACTATGCGAATATTATCGTTATAAATCCAGAGGCAAGAGCTGATATGATCACCAATCATAATTTCAGCGGTTCTGCTTCACCTCCTAAAATGAGTTGTAGAATAAGCAGTCGGGAGTTCATGACTGCTGTCTCTGAGAGTGAAACGATTATGAAGTTGGTTGAAACCATTCTTGAGCGTCAGAATCTTCTGTATATCAACCTGTATGAGAGTGTTGTTGAAATGAGTCTGGACAGGATTGACGGGGTCTCGATTTTGGGGCCGGATAAACAAATTGCCAGAAAATTTAATGATAAGGTTGTTCAGCATAAAGAGTTGCAGGGAGTTGTACCGTTTATTGAGGGTGAAGTCTGCAGGGGTGTTGCCAGCCTGATGGAGGTCACAGCATCATATAGAAAGGAATGGGCGGAAGGGGTATTTGTAAGTGCTGCATTTTCTGCAGCCGGTGCGAATTCAGCGGTGACACAATCCCAGGAAGAAGTGGCTGCAAAATTCATCGATGATGATTGTGAGTATCTGGTGACAAAATATATCCCCCATGATCTTGATCCGACGGTATTGGCTGTTGTGGCAAATGAGGAAGAGGTCTATATCGCCGGGATTGCTGATCAGAAGATTGAAGGCGGCAACAAGTTTGTCGGCTCACATTTTCCATCTGTGGTCTCCAAAGAACATCAGCAACAGCTTAGAGAATATACCATTGCAGTCGGCAAAGTTATGGGACAGGCCGGATATCGGGGAATCTTTGGCTGCGATTACCTGATTGACAGGGAGGGTAATATCTTTTTTCTGGAGATCAATGCACGGAAACAGGGAACCACTCTGGAGTTCTGCTTCACCATGGAACAAAATCTGCCGGAAGGATCACCAATGTTGCCGGAGCTTGAGTATTATGCGGTAACGGAGAATCGTTTTCCTCCTCAAACTGTTGAGATGGAAGGGAATGTCAGAGGGATTCACTGGGGAACCTACAATCATAAGGTTGCAATAGAGCAGATTACCAATGGATATATTCCGCAGAATCCATATGAGCGTGAAACGTTTAAAAAGGTGGCCCGTAAAGAACTGGTGAAGGATTTTGTTATCCTTGAGCATCTGGGCACTAACCTGAAAGTGATGCCGGGAACCTTTCTGGCCCGGGTGGTGTCAGTGGCGAGAACAGAAGAAGATGTTAAGGAAGGGTTGTGTCAGGGTGTAGGTTTTATAAAACAAACTATCGCAGAGGCGTAGAGAATCATGGCAACAATAGAATCAGTGAGTAGTGAAGATATACCGTCTATAGACAGTTATACCGAAGAACTTATAGCAGAACTGCAGAAACCGGTAGCAGAGGTTTCGAGCGCAGGGAATGATGAAAAGAGTGAAGTCAGAGCACTCTACGAACAGGCAGATAATCAAAATCTGACAGGACCAATTATTGACTTGTTTGCCCGCCTGCTTGATCTGCGGCGACAGAAAAAGGGGTGTTTAGATGATTTTGATATATCAGGGGATGAACTGCAGCGGCTGGCGGTCAAGCATCAGCAGATCGATGAACATATGGTCTCTGTGGGAGGTCGCCTTGCCCGGGCACTGCCCATTGCAGGGGAGGCTAACAGCCGGGTAGAGGAGTATCTGGCACAAAAGGATCTGGTGGCACCCAGCGGCATAGAAAAATGGGAGCAGATTCAGGAAAACATTGGTCGTATAAAATCAGAACTGAAAATGACTGATGATGACTGGAATTCTTTTCAGGGACAGATCCGTAATGCAATTGACTCTGTGACAACCTTATCCAAATTGATAGATTTGCCGGAAGATGTGCTGGAATCCATAGCACGGGTGACCAAGTCATATAGAATGCGCCTTACTCCTTATTATACAAGCCTTATTATGCCCGGTGTAATAAATGATCCGATAATGCTGCAGTCGGTTCCAACGGGGGAGATGATCGAGAATGCGGGTATTGAGATTCCGCCGGTGGCAGCAGACCATTCTCCCGCCCGCCTTATTGATCAGTTCTATCCGCGGGTGCTCACTATCAAAGCCACCAACATGTGTGCAATGTACTGTACTCATTGTTTGCGGCTTGCCCATATTGGCAGAAGAGATCATATGTACTCAAAAGAGGCGTATAATGAGGCTCTTGACTATATTCGTAATAATGAGCGTGTCCGTGATGTGCTCGTAACAGGTGGTGATGCCTTTGTCTTGCCAAACTCGATGCTGCGATGGCTGCTTGAAGAACTCGATAAGATAGACCATGTAAAAGTAAAGCGGCTGGGAACACGTATCCCGGTAACCGCTCCGATGCGGGTAGACGCTGAGCTTCTCGATATCCTGGAAGAGAGCAGCGATAAAAAACCTATCCGGGTTGTAACGCAGATCAATACGGCCCAGGAAGTTACACCGGTTTCAAGGGATGCTTTCAGGCAGTTGTCCAAACGCACCTTCACTGTTCTTAACCAGGCAGTACTGTTAAAGGGTATCAATGATAGCAGGGTAAAGAT
>MAXH01000085.1 GCA_001750925.1 Desulfobulbaceae bacterium S3730MH12 | reverse complement strand
CCCACCTGATCCTCTACCTGTTCCTTCCCACCCTGATCTTTGAATCGGCCTACAGCATGGAGCCCCACCTCTTTTTCCGGATTGCCCCGCAAATTATTCTACTGGCCATCATCGGCCTAATCATCAGCATGGTCTTGAGTGCCCTGGCCATCCAGTGGTTGCTGCCCTGGGGATTTGGTGTCGCCCTCCTCTTCGGGGCCTTAGTCAGCGCCACTGATCCGGTTGCTGTTGTAGCCCTGCTCAAGGAAAAAAGTTCGCGCAAGCGCCTGGAGACCCTGATTGAAGGGGAGTCGCTGCTCAATGACGGAACCGCCATTGTCTTCTTTTCGATTTTTTACGGCTTTGTTCTAGGCACCACCACCGAGGTTCATGCCTTGCCGGTGATCGGCAAGTTTATCTGGGTGGTCAGTACCGGTCTGCTGATCGGTGCGGGTATTGGCTGGATGGTACTCTGGATTATCGGCAAACTCATCAACCAGCCTCTGATTGAGATCAGTCTCTCCATCGGGGCTGCCTATTTGACCTTTATCACCGCCGAATCCATCCATGCCTCTGGGGTAGTTGCCCTGGTTGCCCTGGCACTGCTCTTCTCGACCATTGGCCGAATTCGGATCTCCCCGGAGGTGACGCACTTCCTCCATCAGTTCTGGGAGATGATGGCCTACGTGGCCAACACCCTGATTTTTCTCATAGTCGGCATCGTTATTGTCCTGCAGATTAACCTGGGTTCTCCCAGGCTCTGGCTGATACTGGCGGTCCTCTATGTCCTGTTGACCCTGATTCGCTTTATCTCTGTCCTGCTGCTGATGCCTATTCTCGGCCGCATCGGCATAGGCATCACCAGGGAAAAGGGTATAGTCCTGGTCTGGGGCGGTCTGCGAGGGGCAGTCTCGTTGTCCCTTGCTTTGTCTATTGCAAGAGACACCACCATTCCCGTTGATATCCGAGACCAGATTCTTTTTCTGGCCGCCGGCATTGTCGTGCTGACCATAGTGATAAATGGGTCGACCATGGAATGGTTGCTCCACCTTCTCAAGTTGGATCGTCTCCCCCCCGCCAAGGAGCTCTCGGTGCAGAAGGCCAAGGAGAGCCTGAGTCTACAGTTGAACGAGTTTTTACGCCAAAAAGTCCGCAAACCTTTTTTTGACAAGTTGGAGACGGACAGTCTTGGTCGTCTGATTGAGGATCCGTGCAAGGACGGCAGTTGCTCCCTGGATAGGCCTCCCTTGCAGGAAGATATCGATGTAGCCTTTATGCGCCGCCTGCTGGAAATTGAACGTAGTGACTACTGGCGGCAGTTTGAAGAGGGCTGTATCGGCCGAAAGGCTGCATTTAAACTGTCACGCTCGGTGGAACAGGCCCTGGATAACAGACCGGAAATCGCTCCGCGCCCGGAGTTGGACCATATCTTTACTGTACCCTCTTGTCCGGGATTGTTGCATCATATCCCTATAATTAGGAAATTCATCGAGGAGTGGCTCTTTTCGCGGCTCTCCCTTGGCTATGACATTGCTCGGGGCTTTATCGAAGCCCAGGAGGAGATGCGGCGCCATATCGACAAGTTATGCCCTAATCCCGAGATATGCCGTCGTGTAGAGGAAATGATCGACCTCAACTGCAGCCAGGCGTTGGATTTTACCAGATACCTGGGAAAAAAGCACGGCCCACTGGTCAAGAACCTGCAGATCCAATCGACCCGGCGGCTGCTTCTCAACCACGAACGATATCTTGTCTGGAAAATGCAGCGTGACGGGGTGTTGGAAGAAGCCGAGGCCCAACATCTGATAAATGAAATCGAAGATCAGATGATGCGCATGCGAAAGTGGAAGGGAAGGGAGGACGTTGTTTGAATATTTTTAGCATTCCCGGGCTAACGGGATGTACAATATATTCACGCAAATGATTCAACCTCGAGAAGAGTGATATGCGGAGATAGAAACCAATCTTGCAGCGGCTCCTTCCGGAAAAGATCAGTGCTGAGATATTTCTTGTTGTCGTCGGGAAAAAGAGTAACAACTACCGCATCGCTTCCCATACGCTCTTGAACTTTCAGGGCACCCAGGAAATTTGCCCCTGAAGAGATACCCACACCGAGCCCCAGTTCAGCAGCAAGTTTTCGGGCCATCAGGATAGCGTCACCATCATCCACGCTAATTAAGCTGTTAAGGGTATTCAGATCAAGGATGGGCGGAAAGTAGCCATCTGCTATTCCCTCTATTCTATGCCCTTTCTCCTTGTTCTCCATAGAGAGAAGATGGGTGCCGGTCGGCTGCAAGGGATGAAGTTTGACTGCAGGATTGCGCTCCCTGAAGAAACGTCCTGCCCCCATGATGGTACCGCCTGTTCCAACACCTGCAACAAATGCGTCCAGAGAGATCGCTCGAGATTGCAGTTGATGCCAGATCTCCGGACCGGTTGCTGTATAATGCGCCTCTATGTTGTCATTATTTGAAAATTGTGCAGGAAGAAAACTGTTCTCAGTGGACCTGGACAGATCTTCAGCCCGGTTTATGTAATCAGGGAATCCACCTTCTCCCTTACTGAAAAGAATTATTTCCGCCCCGAAACTCTCTAAAAGTTTTCTTCGCTCACAGCTCACCCAGTCCGGCATGAAAATGGTTACCCTATGTCCCAGGGCCTGACCTAATGCTGCAAAAGAAATACCGGTATTGCCGCTTGTAACCTCGATAATACAATAGCCTTCTTTGAGAGTGCCTCGAATATAAGCCTGCTCCATGATAGTGTAAGCCATTCTGTCCTTGATGCTGCCGGTCATGTTGAAAGACTCGGCCTTGGCATAGATGGTGCGTTTCTCATCTCCAACCATGAGTTCGATAGCAAGCAGAGGTGTATTACCGATCAGGCTCGACAATCGCCGCAGTCGTTGAACAGAATCCTTCTCAAACATTAGTCCCCCTCTCAATTTGGAAAATGTGATGAATATTCTTCCTCGATTTCACATTGCTGCTGTTTTTATCCCCTGCGTCACTGCAGGCTTCTCACACCTCCACCGGATATGTTTTCCTGATATCACCACTGCCAAAGACGAGTTGACTGTGATTATTCTACCGTGTTACCCTGCTGCTAATCGGATTTTATCCATCGTACCCTATTTGTAGATCAATTGGCAATCCTGGCCAAATTGAAATAACTGCAGATTGAACTCCTTTCCAGGCAATTCTCAATACACTTTTCCTTGGCCATGGTTGTTGGTTTGGCAAACGATATATTTATGCTTTTCTTGAAAAAGAATAAGAAGAAAACAAGACATCATGCGTTAACAATACTTGCCTTGACAATAGTTGTGATTGTTCTTTTTTTTGGCTTGAGGCCAAAGGTATGGCCCGTTACCAACGAAATACATTGGCTACCCAAAAAAAATGCTCTCCGGTTCATTAATCCTGGTATTGCCTACGTGGACGATGTTCACAGTTTTAGCAGCAAACAGCATTCCGGTGAATTCACAATCCATGTGAGTGTGGCTGCTGAAAGTTTGCGTCGACGAGGTTTCAGACCAATGCTGATGATGCATGATGGGGATGATCGTCGTCAATTGACTATCTGGCATTGGGGATCTTCAGTCATTGCTATGAATGGAGATGACTACGACAATACCAGAAGGTGGCCGAGGGTTTCTGCAAAAGATGCACTAACCCTTGGAGACGCAAGTTTTATAACGGTCACCTCAAGTAGTATTGGAACCCGTTTGTTCATCAACGGTATAATAGCCAAAGAAAATAAAAACTGGCGATTAACTATCCCGGATGATGGGAAAAAACTGCGACTTGTTCTTGGAAACTCGGTCTATGGAAAACATGGCTGGGAGGGAGAAATGTATGGATTGGCATTGTATGGCAAGGCTCTTTCTTCAGAGAAGGTGAAGAGTCTTTATGAGAGATCGGTACGTGAATCACGTTTTCTTCACTGCGCAGCGGAAGATCTGCTACTCCTTTTTACATTCAGTGAACATGAAGGCCATTTAATACCGGATCAGTCCGGCCGCAATCAGCCGTTGCAACTGCCTCCACGGCCGATCCAGTTAAAAAAAGCATTCCTGTCCGCACCATGGCATAACTTCAATCCCAACCGATCTTTTTTTGTCGATGCAATCCTCAATCTTATTGGGTTTATTCCTTTGGGGGCAGTGGCATACTGCTGGTTGCGGCAATCGCATTCATTGCCCGGAAAATATGAGGCCGCAGTCATCGTGGTGTTCTGTTTTTCACTCAGCCTAAGCATGGAAATTTTGCAAGGATGGCTGCCAGGTAGAAGCTCGAGCTTGTTGGACCTTGGCCTGAATACACTGGGAGCCTGGTTGGGGATATTGCTAGCCGGTTGGTGTGTGCCCACAACAGACAAAAGTTTCGGAGCGTCAAATTATTGATGTTCTACATCTTCTATTTGAAGGTGCTCAGGAATAGCCTTAAATTGCATTTTTTCTTAAATGGTTAAGATGGCCACTGGTCTGTTCTTGTTGGGATACTACTTGACTCAATGTAAAGAGGAGGATAGTGAGCCACGATGTTGGACGAAAAATAACATAGTTCCTCAAGAGTCGGCTCACAGGAGTAGATTTTAAACCGTCGAACCAATTGTTAAAAGAAGAAGTATTTTATACCCCAGCATAAGTTCGCAGGGGGGACATAACATTGCCACTAGACAGGACAGATCTGGGGCAATCAGACGCCTTTCAACGTGGCTACACCTTATTATAGGAAAAGCAGATGTGAAGTCAAATAGAACTATTAGAGTAATCATTATGGCCGAGATTCCGGTCTCTCTGTAATCAGGGGTGTGGCGTGAATATTTATGTCAACAACCCCCTCAATTTCTGCAATTTGCCGCTTGAGAATCTGCACATCATGAGGATGGAAAAAGACACCTGTTACAGATACAACTCCTTTGCTAACGGTGATAATATATTTTCCTCCGTGAAAGCATTCGCAATCCATCAGGGTCATTCGTACTTTTCTCTTAATGGCTGTATCACTGAGAGGAAATTCAGATTTGACCTCAATTTCATTTTCCACCTCGGTTACACCCGTGGTTTTCCAGGCAATCTGTTCAAAGGCCATTTTTTGTAAGTAGAGTTGTACTGTACCAGTGAGCAGGACAAAGCCATTCTCAACATATATGGTAACCTGGCTGTTGCTTAGAATGGAGTGTTCGGTTGCCATTTTTTTGATATGTTGCCTGATGGTGTCATTATTTGAGGCAAGGACCTGGTAAATTGGGAGCAAGAATACCAGAAAAAGTGCTGTTCCAATGAACGGAATTGTGGTCAGCTTGCTGTAATATCGCATTGGTTTTCTCCTGTATTGAACAACTTGCCGATTTCGGATAGCTTTTCCGGGGCACCAATTACTTAAAGAACATCGTCAGCGTAAAAAGATCTATCCACTTCAGGGTTAAGAACTATTTGTGAATCGCGGCGTACCGCAAACACGGTAACACCGTATTTTTCCCGTAGTTCAAGCTCCAACAATGACCTACTCACCACAAGTGAAGCCTCCTCAACACGTCTAGAGCTGACTTCAACATTCGGAAGCTGAAGGTCTAAACTTGAGAACAAGGCAGACTTTTCGGAAAGGTTACGAAACATCTCATATCCGTCAGATGTCCATAGATCTTGCTGGGCACTATAGGAAAACAAAACCCTGAAAGCCTTGCAGGCTAACGGGGTTCTGGACTTT
>MAXH01000084.1 GCA_001750925.1 Desulfobulbaceae bacterium S3730MH12 | reverse complement strand
TTGTGGTGGTTGTAGCGGCTGTTGTGGCGATGCTCATTTTTGCGGCTGGTACGCAAGGGTGGTTTCTCACCAAAAACAGGTGGTGGGAAACATTTGCCTTGATCTTTATCGCTTTTACACTTTTCAGACCCGGCTTTGTCTGGGACAAATTTTTCCCACCACTGGCTGAAAAGTCGGCCACGGAGTTGATACAGGTTCTAGAAGGAATTGATCCAGGAACCCAGCTTCGGCTGAAGATAAAAGGAGAAAAGCTCAATGGTGATGAGTTTGAAAAGGTCGTCATGCTGCCGGTTGGGGATGAAGCAACTGGTAAGGAAAGGCTAAGTTCCATGGGTATTGAAACTCGGGATGAAGAGGGAAAGGTCATTGTTGATATGGTCGCTTTTGCCAGTCCGGCTGAAAAGGCTCAAATTGATTTCGATCAGGAAATTGTTTCAATCCAGATGGAAACCGACCGACCACCAAAACAGATTATGTTTTTTCCAGCGCTTGTATTTCTAGTTTTAATCTGGAAACTCCAGAAGGGTCGTATAAGAAAAGATGAGGAGCTTGCAACAGCATAGGTTATGGTTAAATATGAATCTGTATTGTCAGGATTGACAGAGTGCATCAACCTTTGCAGGAGTATAACTAATGGTTAAAAAGATACTGGTTCCCATCGCTTTTTCAAAATACTCTCAGGGTATTTTGAACTATGCTGCAGGGATCGCTGAACCTCTTGGCGCAGAACTGCTGGTGGTAAATGTTATTAATGAGCGTGATCTGCAGGCTGTTAATAAGATAGCCTCTTTTGGATACAAAGTTGATACCGAAAGCTATCTTAAAACGCTGAAGAGTGAAAAACGTGAGGAACTGAAAAAACTGACGGCGTCAATGACTTTGCCCGATGAGCAGGTTTCTTTTTCCTTCAGGGTGGGCGATCCCACGAATGAGCTGCTGAAGCTCGTTGTCGATAAGAATATTGATATGGTTATTATGGGCATTAAGACCCATGACGTTCGACATATCTTTGCTGGTTCTGTGGCCGAGAGAATGTTCCATAAATGTCCTGTAACCGTAGTTTCATATCGGGATGAGGAGATATCGGAACGGCTGCTGAAAAGATTCATGAGACACAGGAAAAAAGAAGAGTGATGTTTTTCCAGGTAATATGAAAAAGGCCACTACCAGATAATTTCCGGTAGTGGCCTTTTTTGTTTCATGGTGTCAACCATTAAAATTAAGGTCTGAGTATTTCGCAGTCACACTCTGCTTCTTCAATATTGAGAAGAAGAAACTTTACGTCAAAGCCATTCTTCTTCAACTCCTGGTACGCCATATCCGCGCGTGCGCCGGTACTGCAATGTACGTAGATCTTTTTGTCCTTGGGTAGCTCGTTCATCCTGCTGGTGATTTCATCAAGTGGTATATTTGTGGTATTTTTGAAAATTCCCAGTTCCGCCACTTCTTCTTTGGTTCTTGAATCGATAACAAAAACGTTGGGATCCCCGCCGTCGGTTGCCTTCTTGAAGTCAGCTACTGATACTTCACCTTTACCCAGTATTCTCTGCCATCGTATTTCTGTGGAGGCAATTGGTCCGGTTTCAATTGCACCACCTGCAGAAACCCAGCCCGCATAGTTACCCGGTACCAGAGCGACATGCTTGAAGCCGTCACTGCGAAGGTCATCCACCGCATCGGTAGCCTCTTCTTGGTCGTCGCTGTACAGAATGACAGGGGAATTCCTCGGGATATCATCAATCCTATCCTCAAGGTCATCATATGGTATTGATACAGCCCGTTTAATCCGTCCTTCTACTGCTTTATGGCTTGCACGGATATCAATGAGGACGATATTTCCCGTATCAATGTATCCCTTTGAGGTGTAAGTGGGATATCCTGCCTTAGACCATGCAGGCTCACCTTCAAGATATACACGAACATTTTTATAACCTAGTTTTTTCGCCAGACCGGCGTTTGTGGTGGACATACCTCAGGTGGGGCCTCCACAGTAAAAAACGAGGAGCTGTTCTTTGTTTGCCGGCAAAACGGTTTCTTTTCCCATTTTCATTTCTGGAACAGGAATAGAAATAGCACCTGGGAGACGGGCCTGGGCATATCGGCTTGCAGGGCGTGCATCAATGACTGTCATATCGGCGTGGTTTTCATATAATCCGCGAAGTTCCTCGGTTTTTATCTCTGTAACACCAGCAGGGAGTTTTGCAAGTTTTGGTTTAATGATGGTGGCAAATTTTTCCCCGTCTTTTATGTCATATTTGATGATTGCCGCTGAACCTTTTTTGGCAAATTCGAGACCCTTGGTACTGTCATCGAATTTGAGCATGACGGTTTTTGCCTTGTCACCTTTTCCTACTACGATGGATATAGATTTTGCTTTATTGGATTTGCCTGCTATTTTACCCTTAAAGACTTTTTCAGCCTTTTCGGTGACGGGCTTTACTGCGGTCGGCGCCTGGGCCTTATCAGATGCACAACCGGTAAAAGTAAATAGAGCGATAATCCCCAAAAGAATGATTTTTTTGGGATGGATTTGCATAATGTCCTCCTGCTTGAGTGAATTAATAATTTGGGCACAAAATTGGGCACCAGATGAATATGTCGGGAGAGTATATCTTTTATACTTAATAATTAAAAGAAATAATTAAATTACATGACGAGAATAAACCTCAGGGTTGATCTGCGATTTATGTCAGGTCGAACAGGATATTAAAGGTAGGCTCTGACAAAATGCTGCTTACCAGCCATCTTGTCATTAAATATAAAGTAAGGTATTTTACCGGATAGAGAACACGAAAGTTTTTATCTTCTTTTATATATCGGCAATAATCATGAGCTTTTTTTTTCCACTTATCGGGTATTTATCAGGTGCCATACCTTTCGGGCTTGTTTTTAGCAAGATGGCAGGAATTGATGTACGGACAGAGGGGAGCTGTAATATTGGTGCAACAAATGTGAACCGGGTGTTGGGCAGGAAACTGGGGTTTCTAACACTTGTCTGTGACTGTTTAAAGGGCTATATACCAATATATCTTGCAGCTCTTTTTCTGCCGGAGTCGGAAAACAGGGAGTTGATTGTCGTAGCAACTGGAATTATGGCAGTGATCGGCCATATGTTTCCAGTTTATCTTGGCTTTAAAGGAGGAAAGGGAGTTGCAACCAGTCTCGGGGTTTTTCTTTTTCTCTCTCCTGCCGTAATTCTTATCAGCCTGGCTGTATTTATCGCTGCAGTTGCCTTGTCCGGGTTCGTCTCTGCCGGATCTCTGCTGGCGTCAGGTTTGGTACCTGTATGGCTCTGGTTACTAGGTTCGTCAAAAATTGCCATTGCTGCTGCTGCCATAATCGGTCTGCTTATCTGGGTAAAACATCACGAAAATATAAGGAGATTGCTCCAGGGTAATGAAAAAAGCTGGAAAAAATAAGTGAATTGATTTCCGATTATCAACAATGACAATCGAGTGAAAACGTGAAATAAGTTTGGTTTTAGCATCGGACAAGCTCCTAGCCAAAGAGAAGTATTGTTTCGCTGGTTGATTGCCAAATATATGATGCGGAGATGAGGTGTTTTTTTCGACGGGATGGGTATCTGTGAAGATATCGGGTTGAGCGTGAAAAGGAGGATAGATTATGGGCAGATCAGGATATTGGGCGGATCATTACCAGGAAAACAGGTTGTCTGTTGAAAAGGCAATCTCAAAGATTCAATCGGGGCAGAGAATTTTTATCGGTTCTTCCTGCGGTGAACCACAGCACCTTGTTAAAGGGTTGGCTGATGCCAGTGCCCATTTTACCGATCTGGAGATTGTAAGGCTGTTCAGCAGGGAATCCACCTCGCTTTCAAAGATTGCGGAAAAATCACAGTCCCGCAACTTAAATATTCGTTCCTTTTATCTCGGTTCAGCTAATTCCCGGAGTTTCAAGGGTGATCTGCGTTTTATTACACCGATTAACATCTCTGACGTGCATCGGCTTATCAGGTCAAGACTGTTACCGATACAGGTGGCTCTTATTCAGGTAACCCCCCCGGATGATTTTGGTTGGATGAGTCTGGGTATATCCGTCGATATTACTGAATCAGCGGCGGAGGCGGCAGACATTGTCATTGCCCAGGTCAACAGGAATATGCCGAGGGTTCTTGGCAGGAGTTATATCCATGTAAGCGATATTGATTTCTTTGTTGAATATGATGAACCTCTGATAGAGACAGATACCTATCCTGACGTTGCCTCTGCGGATATGATTGCCCGCTATGTCTCCCGACTTATTGACGATGGCTCCACCATGCAGATGTCACTGGGGACTACGACTGAGGCCAATATTCGGGCTATGATGCAGAAAAATGATCTGGGTATACACACTCAGTTTTTATCGAACACCATCATGAAACTTGTGGCCCTGGGAGTGGTGACCAATAAAAAGAAGGGATATAACAACGGTAAGCTGATTGCCAGTAATGCCATCGGTAATAAAGATTTGTATGATTTGCTGGACAATAATGCTGCCGTTGAGTTTCATCCCTCGAAATATGTCAACGACCCAAGGATCATCTCTCGCCACAACAAAATGGTGGCTATGAATATCGGCCGGGAGATAGATCTGACCGGCCAGGTGTCCGCCGATGCTTTACCGTTTAATAATTTTTCCGGGGTCACCGGAATACTCGACTTTTTTCGCGGTGCCTCAATGTCAAAAGGTGGCAAATCCATCCTGATGCTCACTGCCACAAAATCAAATGAGAAAGAGAGCAGAATAATTCCGCAGTTGATCAATTCCGCAGTCGTTGTTCCTCGCAGTGAGGTTCAGTATGTTGTTACTGAGTATGGTTCGGTCAATCTTTTTGGCAAGAGTCTTCAGGAAAGAGCCATTGCCCTTATCAGTATCGCTCATCCTGATTTCAGAGAGTGGCTCTTTGAGGAGGCAAGAAAAATTGGTCTGCTTGGCCCCGAACGTTCTCTTAGGGAGGATATGCACTCTATCTACCCGCTAAAACT
>MAXH01000083.1 GCA_001750925.1 Desulfobulbaceae bacterium S3730MH12 | reverse complement strand
GGTGAGAAGGTATCTCTGAAAGCTATTTCTCCCCGCATGAAATATTCCACATAGGAGACGGGTCTGTTACTGGAAAATTCGGTTCTTTTAAAGTGAAATGCAGGATATCCCGGTGAAACTCTGAATATATCGGCTATTTTTTTAGAGAGTCCGATTGCATTCAGATCCTGGGAGATCCTGGTAATGTCAACTCGATATTTATTTGCAATAAGTTCATTTATTGACTCTTGTGTCAAATCATCCAGGAGAATGCCGGCGGCTATTTCGGTGCGCAGGTAGCGGACAGCATAGCGCACAGGCAATTTATCGAAATAATTGAGACGACATACCAGGATCACCTGTTCGGGAAACCCTAAAATGCCGGACACCTCTCCGGGCGTTTCAATGACACCTGCTTTGAGCACTTTCGTGGTCAAGTCGACATCCAGATCTTTTGCCCATTGTTTGAAGGGGCGGACACGGAAAAAACCAGAGTAGTGCTTCTGTGTTTTTACGAAGGAACCTTTGCCGTTAATCCGAGTGATATGGCCTTCTTTCTTAAGTTCATCCATTGCTTTTCGTGCCGTCATACGGCTGACGGAAAAAAAATCAGCCAGCTGATTCTCCGAAGGCAGGGCATCAGTGAAACTGTGGGAAGCGATCCCCTCCAGTATGTAAGATTTTATTTTTTTATACTTGGGAAGCAGGGGTTTATCTGAACCTGTCTGGGGTTGTTTTCTTATCACACCGTTACCTGTTTACCTTGTCATGTATAGAATGGATGTCTAGCCAACCGTCATTCCCGCACGGGAATGACGGAGTAGGGAGCTTTTTACGGCGCCATCAATATTAATCCAAACTGATGTATATAAATTATTTCAAAATAATGCCAATGCAATTTCTTGACAGAGCTATTGATGTAAATTAAGAACAGGTATGAGCATCTGTATATACAGGGTTGGCGTGATGAACTGTGAGATTGTCCAGTAAAAATTATCGAGCGCTTCAATTCGGAACAAAAAATTCATAAAAGGAGTAAAGCACTATGAATTCCGGTTTTAAATCACAATGCGTTCCCGAGTATCGCATACTGAACGAGGCTCAAATCAAACGTATTCATTGCGCCACCTTGGAACTTCTGGAAACAGTAGGGGTCAAGGTCATGGATGGTGAAGCCCGGAAGATGCTGGACGACGCCGGGTGCCACCTTAAGGAGGGCAATATTGTGCAAATTCCCAACTGGCTGGTCGAAGACTGCATTCGAAGCGCACCATCCAGAATAACCATTTACAATCGGTTGGGAAAAGAAGCCATGCGTCTTGAAGGCCACCGGATTCACTACGGCCTGGGTACTGACCTGATAAATACCATTGATCTTGAGACTGGAGAATTGCGTCAGTCAAGGCTCCAGGATGTTGCCAATGCAGCAAAAGTTGCCGATGCATTAGAGGATATCGACTTTATAGGATCCTATGCCCTGCCCTATGATTCACCTTCCAATATGGGATATATTGACTCATTCAAGGCCGAACTTGAAAATTCAGTCAAACCGATTTTTTATACTGCAACAGGATCTGAAGATCTGGCGGTTATGAATAGTATGGCTGCTGCTGCAGTGGGCGGTGCTGATATTCTCAGAGAGAAACCTATCCATATCCATTATGCCGAACCCTTGACTCCCTTGATGCACACATCCGGAGCCATCAGAAAGCTGTTTTACTGTGCTGATAATCTGGTTCCAGTTAATTACACCCCCGGCATGATGTCTGGAGCCACTGCGCCTGTCACCCTGGCTGGTGCCATCACCGTGGGCAATGCTGAGGCGCTCAGCGGTCTGGTCATGCACCAGCTGCGCTGCAAAGGTGCACCTATCATTTCCGGTTTCGGCATGTCTACCCTGGACATGAAGACATCCGCCTGCGTTTATGGCTGCCCTGAATACCGGCTGGCGATTTCCGCCTGCTCGGATTTATACCACTATTATGGAATTCCCATGTGGGGCACTGCCGGTGCAAGCGAGGCCCACTGTCTTGATGAACAAGCCGGTATGGAGTGGGGTATATCCTTACTCACTGCAGCTCTGGATGGATCAAACTTGATACATGATGTGGGCTACCTGGGGCAGGGACTTGTGGGTCATCCTGCTGCCCTGGTCATCTGTGCCGAGACCATAAACTACGTCAAACGCTTTATTCGCGGCTTTGATATTGATGATGTGGCCATCAGTATGGATGTTATCCGGGAAGTCGGGCCCCAAGGGGGATTCATTGATACCGCACATACGTTTGAAAATTTCAGGAAAGAGCATTGGCAGCCGGAACTGTGCAACAGGCTGACCCTTGAAAATTGGAAGTCAGCCGGCCAAAAGACCCTGGCTGACAAAGCCATAGAAAAAGCCCGAATGATTTTGAAAGAGCATGAGGTCAAACCTTTGGCTGACGGTGTACAGGAGGATCTGGATGCGATCCGAAATACAGCTTTGGAGGAGTTCGGCGGGAAAATTTTCGCATCGTAATCCAGCAGAGGCAGCCTAACCCCCATGAAATGGTTTCATAACTCTGATACCGTTTCACTGTTATGGCAACACCTCTCCGATTCCCCCTATTACGAGGAGTGAAAACAGGATGGAACAGAAGACAGCAGTGGTTATTTTTCAACCTTCCGGACGAAGAGGGAAAGTCCCCTTTGGCATTACCCTTGTTGAAGCATCCCGTCTTCTGGGGGTGGATATTGAAGCACCCTGCGGTGAACACCAGGTCTGTGGTAAGTGCAAAGTACGTATTGAAAATGGACTATTTGAAAAGTTTGCAATTCATTCCAGCCCGGATCATGCCGGGCCCTTTGAGGCGGCAGAAGATGAAATTCTGAGTAAGGAAGAAAAACGGGACGGCTGTCGGCTCGGCTGCATTGCAACAGTTCAAGGGGATCTTTTGATCTATGTGCCGGAATCGTCCCGGGCCGGGAAGCAGGTTGTGAGTAAAGCAGCACGGGAAATTGATATAGAGCTGGACCCCGGAGTAAAACAGTACACCATTAAGATGGAACCACCGACACTTGAAGATGGTCTGGCAGATTTTGAAAGGGTCTGCCAGGCATTGGCAAAGGATTATGGTCTGTCTTCTCTTGAAATTGATATCTATGCATTACGATCTCTTTCCAACGCACTGCGATCCGGAGATTGGGAGATCACAGTGAGCGTGTGGATGGATAAGGAGATCATTCGTGTCAGGCCGGGCAGTGAATGCATCGGGTACGGTTTTGCCATTGATATCGGTACCACCACCATTGCAGGCTATCTGTGTGATCTAGAAACAGGGGAGGTCGTTGATACCCTTTCCATGATGAATCCCCAGGTTAAATACGGTGAAGATGTTGTCTCGAGGATTTCATACCATATGGGAAATCCCGATGGTCTGGCCAGGATGAGTTCAGATGTAATTGAGGCGATTAACGGCCTGATTGATAAGGCTGTCGCCGGCAGCAGCACTGATGACGAGTCGGATCAGGGCAGATCGGCTTCCCCCTCCATCAGGGAAGAGGATATCATTGATGTTGCCATCTGCTCCAATACGGCCATGCACCACATTCTGCTTCAACTTGACCCTGAACCCCTGGGATCTATTCCATTTACTCCGGCAATCCATCACAGTATCAGTTTGAAATGCAGGGATCTTGGAATTAAAACTCATCCGGCGGCAAACGTTTTGTTTCTGCCAAGTATTGCCGGGTATGTGGGGGGGGATACCATAGGGGTCATGCTGGCAGAAATGCCCCACAAGCAGAAATCGACCCAGCTGATTATAGATATTGGCACCAACGGAGAGCTGGTACTGGGAAACAGTGAGAAGCTGCTCTGTTCATCCTGTGCCACCGGTCCTGCTCTTGAAGGGGCTCAAATTGAATTTGGCATGCGTGCCGCACCCGGGGCCATAGAAAGAGTAAAAATAGATCCGGTCACCCATGAAGTTGACTATAAGGTAATCGGCAGGAAAGTCTGGAAGAGCTATTCTGCACCAGAGGATATGAAAACCAGGGGGATCTGTGGTTCCGGTATTCTGGATGTGGTGGGGGAATTGTTTCTGGCTGGAATTGTGGCCAAAGGGGGTGCTTTCAGCCCGAAAGCACACGAAACCCGCCGTTTTCGCAAAAATCAGGAAACAGGTTTTTCAGAGTTTGTATTGGCCTGGGCTGAGGAGACTTC
>MAXH01000082.1 GCA_001750925.1 Desulfobulbaceae bacterium S3730MH12 | reverse complement strand
TATCTGAAGATCCCTTGACAACTACCGTGTATTAGCAGAGGTAATAATGTTTAAATTCATCCATGCAGCAGATATTCACTTAGATAGTCCATTACGCGGTCTATCACGTTATGAATCAGCACCGGTGGAATCCATTCGAGAAGCGTGCCGAAGAGCTTTCGAAAATCTTGTAGATCTTGCTATTGAAGAGAAGGTTGCTTTTGTTTTGCTGGCGGGTGATCTCTATGACGGTGATTGGAAAGATTACAGTACAGGCATATTTTTTAACCGGCTGGTGGGCCAACTCGGTCGGAATCATATTTCGGTTTATATTGTCGCTGGAAACCACGATGCTGCCAATCGAATGACAAAAGCCCTTGAGAGCCCAGCCAACCTGACAATTCTGTCTTCCCGGAAGGTTGAAAAAATCGATTTGGATGAATTGGCTGTTACGATTCATGGGCGAAGTTTTGGGACGCAGCATGTTGATGAAAACCTTTCGACAGGGTTTCCCGCGGCTGAAAATGGAATGTTTAATATTGGTTTATTACACACCAGTCTTGATGGTCGGGAAGGCCATGCAGTGTATGCCCCTTGTTCGGCAGATGATTTACGCTCTAAGGGCTATCAATATTGGGCATTGGGCCACATCCACAAGCAGGAATTTGTGTCGGAAGATCCGTGGATTGTGTTTCCTGGCTGTATTCAAGGACGTCATATTAGAGAATCCGGTGCCAAGGGTTGTGTACTCGTCACAGTCGAAGATGGAGCTGTGAGCGCAGTAGATAAGTTCTCGTTGGATGTTTTGCGTTGGGTTAAGTGCAATGTCGACATAACTGATGCTGCTGAAATGCACGAGGTACTTGATCGTACTCGAAAAACCATCGAGAACGAAAGATTTTCTGCAGACGGACGACCTGTAGCCATGCGAATTCGTTTTGAAGGGGCAACCCCAATATCGGATGAGCTATCAGCGTATCCAGGACGATTTGAGCAACAAATAAAAGCTCTTGGTGCCGAAATTTCCGGTGATGATTTGTGGATAGAGAGAGTTGAAAATGCAACCGTTGGTAAACAGGATTTAAAATCCGTGTTGTCTGATGACACTGCATTTGGAGAACTGCTTAAGGACATATTGGCAACACCAGAAAATCCAGATGAAATAAGCGGCCTTAACGATGTGATTTCCGATCTTCGGAAAAAGCTTCCATCAGAGGTGTTTGGCGTTGACTCTGTTTTAAATATTGATGAAAATCAAGTCATTGAGCGTTTGGTTGAAGAGGCAAAACATATGTTAACCGGCAGGCTGTTGACAGTGGGAGATAACCAATGAGAATCGACCGGCTTGATTTGATTGCATATGGTTCCTTCACCGACAAGTCATTGAATTTATCAGAAGGGAATGCAGGGTTACATTTGATATATGGAGACAATGAAGCCGGCAAGAGCACCTCATTGAGAGCTCTCATCGCCTGGCTGTTTGGTATTCCGATCCGTACTAGCGACAATTACCTTCACTCAAATCCACAGTTACGAATAGGCGGAAAGCTCAGGCTTACAAGCGGCGAAGAAATTGAGTTTGTACGGAGGAAAGGTACGAAGGACACCTTATTGGAACCAGGTACAAATACTGCCATAGATGATTCGGTTTTGATGCCGTTTTTACCGGGTGGAATTGATGAAAATTTGTTTACGAAATTATATGGAATAGATCATGCTGGACTGGTTTTGGGCGGCAAGGAGTTGTTGAGCCAATCTGGTGATCTTGGTCAAGCACTTTTCAGTGCTGCAGTGGGTACTGCAGACTTCCGTCAGATATTGTCAGAACTACAAGATCGTGCTGAGGATCTTTTTAAGCCCAGAGCCTCCACAAAACTAGTGAACCAGGCAATATCATCTTATAAGGAAGCTAAAAGACGAGTCAAGGATTCGAGCCTCCCCGTTGCAGAGTGGAAAGGACTGCAAAAAGAACTTGCAGACATCCTGTGTACCATTCAGGAAATTGAAGAGAATATCAATGGGAAAAGGAAAGAAAAGAACCAGTTGGACAGGCTTAATCGCGTGAAAGGTGCTCTGGCAGAACGCCGTGAAGTTCTGGCTAAAATTGAAGAAGTTGGAGAAGTTTTGCTTCTCTCGGAAGATTTTGATGACAAACGAAAAAATACTAATGACAATCTACAAAATGCCAGCGAAATAAAAGAAAGAGCTGAAACTAAGCTGATTCACTTAAAAGAAGATTCAGAAACGTTAAATGTTCGTAATGAATTGTTGGAAAACGAAGAAGTTATCTTAGCCATTCACAAAGAATTGGGAGCCGTTGAAACTGCAATCAAAGATCGTCCTCAGCAAGATGGAAAACGACGCCTGTTACGAAATGAGGCAGAGCAACTGCTGAAGAGTGTACGTCCCGATATTGGTATCGATGATTCCGACCAGTTACGACCGCTGACCAATAATAAAAAGTGGATTTCCGGCTTGGCTCAGAAGCATAGCCTCCTAAATCAAAAAAAAGAAACAGCCAAAGCCACTCTTCGTGACATCAAAGACGAGCAGGCAATAATTAAGAAAGAGTTGGGTGAACAGGATCAATCGACTTGGGATCTAAGTGAATTAAAGGCGGCAGTTGCAGCAGCTCAGAAAGTTGGTGATATAGATCAACGATTGGCCGATTTGCAAAAACGCGCTTCTGATGAAAAAACTGCCTGTGCGGGTGAGCTTTACAGACTCGGGAGATTTTCCGGATCCATCGAAGAACTCTCAACAGTTGCCATGCCCATGTTAGAGACATTGGACATATTTGAGAAACGGCTTGATGAACTATCCGAAATAATAAGAGATTATGGCCGCCGGCAAAAAGAACTCGTAGAAGACCAAAAACAGGCAAAACAGGCTCTGAAATCCTTGTTATTGACAAGTTATGTGCCGACGATTTCAGAGCTTGAGGAATCGCGATCGGTACGAAATACAGGCTGGAGCCTCATAAAGCAAAAATTTATTGAAAGAATTGATGTTGAAAAAGATATACAGGAGTTGGTGTCTGATTCTGACCTTGCAACTTTTTATGAACAGAAGGTAGATGATGCTGATCATGTCTCGGATCGACTCCGTCTTGCCGCAGACCAGGTAGTGAAGCGGGCGGATCTTGAGGTAAGGATTGATGACCTCAATTTGCGTCACAACGAGATCATAAAAGAAATCAATAAAACCAATGAAGCTGGGGAAATGCTCCAAAAGGAATGGCACTCTATTTGGAAGCTATTGGGTGTAGATACGGGAACTCCAAGGGAAATGAAACAATGGCTCCTTAAGGTGAATAATCTTCTATCGAATGTTAAGGCCGCGAAAATCATTTCCGGTGATGCAGAAAAACTTGCCAGGGATTGTCAATCAATCAGGAAATCTGTCTCCCTGCAAATAGTAAAATTTGATGATTCATTAAACCTTAAAGACATGAATCTCGAGGCTCTGATCAATCTGTGTGAACAGAGAATTGAGCAAGAGGAAGCTGTTCTCGCGCGGAAGCACCAATTGGAGCATGGTCTTAACGATACAGAGATACATATCAACAGGGCACAGGAAGAGCTTACCTCAATTAAGAATGATCTAGTCAACTGGGCACAGGAATGGGACCAGGCCATTGATGGATTAGGTTTGAAACCTGATGTTCATCCGGAACAAGCGACTGCAGCATTTGATCAGTTATTGGAATTTTTTAACAAATTCGACAAATCAGAAGAGTTGCGCAAGCGAATCTATGGGATTGACCAGGTTGTAGAAAACTTTGATCAAAAGGTCTTCACTTTTACTGACAGTATTGGTTTTGAAAGAGATAGCCAAGAAGCGGGTATTATTGCTGCTCAGCTCAACCGTGACTTGAATGATGCTCGTGAAGCAAGAGCGAGTCTAAAAAAGATTACAACCCAGGAAAAAGAAAAAAAGGAAGAAATTGAAGATGCTGACATAACAATTCGAACGGCACAGGAACAATTTATTTTATTGATGGAGCAAGCTGGTGTTGAGACAAAAGAAGAACTGGAATCAGCTGGTGAAAGATCACGACAAATGCGTGAGCTGCAGGAGAAAATCGATACGTTAGAACAAGAACTCATACGTAATGGAGATGGATTGAGTATCACAGAATTGGAACAAGAGGCCAACGATGCGGATATCGATGCTATTGAGGGAGAACTGGAAAGAGTTTTGTCAGAACTGAAAGAACTGCAGGAAAACCGGGATACATTACGAGATCAACGGCAAACGCTTCAAAACGATATAAAGGCTAAGGATGGCAGTGGAATAGCCGCAAATGCATCAGAGGAGGCTGAGCAGCAATTTGCCACCATAGTTTCTGGTGTCGAGCAATATCTTCGTTTGAAAATTGCTGCACTTATCCTGGAAGAACGAATAGAGGATTATCGTAAGACAAATCAGGCTCCGGTTCTGGCCAGAGCTGGTGATCTCTTTTCTAAACTTACTCTTGACTCTTATATGAATCTTCGGGATGAATTGGACAAAAATGGTAAGCCTGTCCTCCTTGGAGTTCGCTCAAATGATGTAGAGGTGTCCGTCGATGGAATGAGCGACGGCACCAGAGATCAACTTTTTCTATCGCTTCGCCTCGCTACCCTTGAGCAACATCTTAGTAAAGGAGAGTCTATGCCTTTGGTCATTGACGACATCTTGATAGGTTTTGATGACAATCGTACAAGAGTCTGCCTCGAAATCCTTGCGGAGCTTGCATTAAATACGCAGGTCTTACTTTTCACTCACCATAGGCGGGTTGTGGAGATAGCAAACGAAATTGATGCGAAGGCAGGGATCTATGAGCATACACTGCATTGACGAGAATATTATAATATGGTGAACTCGTAAAAAGGCCACTCGAAGTTCTGAAAAAAGGGGCAGCCCCGTTTACCGAAGTCAGGAGATCAGGATGAAACAATATCTGGAATTATGCAGGCGTGTAATCGAAAGTGGCGAATGGGTGGAAAATAAGCGGACAGGTAAACGCTGCCTTACGGTCATTAATGCTGACCTTGAGTACGATGTCAGTAACGGAGAACTGCCGGTATTAACCACTAAAAAACTTTTCTGGAAGCCTGCCATTGCAGAGATGCTGGGCTACCTCAGGGGTTATACCAGTGCTGCTGATTTTCGAAAGATAGGCTGCAATACCTGGAACGTAAATGCCAATGAAAATTCCGTATGGCTGGCTAATCCATTTCGTAAAGGTACAGATGATATGGGCCGGTGCTACGGCGCCCAGGGCCGGGACTGGCGTAATCCCGAAGGTAAATCCATAGACCAGTTACTCAATGTTTACAATGATCTTCGACAGGGTATTGATAATCGCAGTGAAATAATGACTTTTATGAATCCGGGTGAACGGGATCGTGCCTGCCTGAACTCCTGTATGCACACCCATACCTTCAGCATTCTCGGAGAAAAGCTATATTTAACATCCTGTCAGCGCTCAGATGATCTGCCGCTGGGCCACGGTTTTAACCAGGTGCAGGTAAGCTGGCTGCTCATGATTATGGCCCAGATAACCGGACTGAAGCCAGCCAGAGCTTTCCATAAAATTGTTAATGTCCATATCTACGAGGATCAGCTTGAACTGATACGTGACGTTCAGCTAAAGCGTGAGCCCTTGCCGCTGCCGAAGCTGGAGATTAATCCGGATATCAAGACCCTTAACGATTTGGAAACATGGGTTACGGTAGATGATTTCAAGCTGATCGGCTATGAGCATCACCCGGCCATTAAGTTCGCGTTTGCCGTTTAACCCGGTCGTTGATTTTTTAATGGGCCAGAGAGCATACAAAGTGTGAAGAAGCTGAAAGAGTTAGCACATAAAAAAAAATCAGAGGGATTCTGGAGTGGCGTATACCAGGCCCTGCCAATTGTGCTGGGGTATATTCCTGTGGGATTTGCCTATGGTGTATTGGCACAGAAAAGCGGCCTGGGGCTGTTCAATACCGTTGCCATGTCCGTGATTGTTTTTGCCGGAAGTGCGCAGCTGATCGGTGCCGGACTCTTTGGCGCAGCCGCCTCGCCATTCACCCTGATATTAACCACATTTGTGGTCAATCTTCGTCACCTGCTGATGTCTGCAGCTTTGGCACCGAAACTGAGAGGTTGGAAGAAATGGCAGATCGCTCTCTTTGGTTATGAATTAACCGATGAAACATTCGCCCTGCACACAATGCGAATGGCCGGGAGTACTCCCCAAAAAAGTCAAACCTTTGCAGTAAATATTACCGCCCAGTCATCCTGGGTGTTTGGCAGTTTAATTGGCTATTTAGCCGGGGGACAGATCACCGATGTCCGGCCGGTGGGATTGGATTTCGCTCTGCCGGCCATGTTTATTGCGCTTTTAGTGCCCCAGGTTGTTCAACCTGTATATTTGATGATGGCGATACTGTCAGGGGGGTTGTCAGTAGCACTCTATCTGCTCGGCTTCAGTCAGTCCCATGTTATTATTGCAACGATGGTTGCTGCCACCGTCGGTGTCGGAGTGGAACAATGGATGAAAAACTCGTCTTCCTGACAATCTGCGGTATGGGGGCTGTCACCTACCTGCCCCGCCTGTTGCCCATGCTGCTGCTCTCGGGTCGCAGACTGTCACCCTGGATTGCCAGGTGGTTAAGCTTTGTTCCTGCAACAGTCCTTGCTGCGCTGCTGGCTCCAGGACTGCTCTGCCGGGATGGTGAATTTACCCTGGAATTGGATAATATCTTTTTGCTGGCGGCAATTCCGACATTTTTAGTGGCCTGGCGATTCAAGAGTTTCTTTGGCACGGTGGCTACGGGAATGGGCTTTGTTGCCCTGGGTAGATTTTTTTTTAGCTGACAGTGATAACCTTATCGGCAAGCTGGGTTGCTGTCACAATATCCAGCATATTGGTTGTGCCGCCAACTTTTTTATAAGCTGTGAGGCCAAAATGCTCAAGACAGGTGCCGCAGGCAAAAAGAATCACCCCTGACTTTTCATACTCCTGCAATTCCTCAAGAACAGATGATGATTCTATGGTCAGTTTTACCCCGCCGTTGACGAAAATAATCTGCCAGAGATCTGATCCCATCTCTTTTAGTGTTTTCAGGTAACTTATCATAAGTTTTCCGCCAAGAACGTCATCGCCTGAGCCAAAACAGTCACTTGTAACCAGCACCAGAATCTTCCTGCCAGTCACCTCCTCTCTATTTTTTTCAGATTTTTCCGTTTTTTCAGCACTGCTCCCTGAACCATACTGGTCACGACGCGCGTCAACTCTGAAAACCTCACCTTCCTGCCTGTCAGTTACCGAATATCCTCTGGAGACTAGAAAGCGGGTAACATTTTCAAGGGAGGCTTCATTATCCACCAGTACGGCTATCTCCTGCTCACCTGTCTTCTCAACTGCATCTTTCACCAGCAGAACCGGTGCAGGACATGTCAGACCGCATGCATCTATTGTTGTTTTTCCCATCCTGTTCCCTTATATCACAGAAGTTGTATCTTATTTTTTGGGCTTTCAGTCACGAAACCAATCACCGCCGCCTCTTCGATCCCTTCACCATGCAGTCTCTGAACCAGGGATGACGCATCTTTTTCCATGCAGCCAATCAGCAGCCCGCCAGACGTCTGCGGGTCAAAAAGGATATCACGAAGAACAGGGTTGAAATCAGCAGGAGCCTGGATCATTTCTTTTCTGAATTCCCTGTTTTTATGAGCACCCACCGGCACAAGACCCATTGAGCCGAATTCATCCGCCTCCGCCAGCACCGGAACCTTGTCCGACTCAATTGTCACACCTTTGCCGGTACCGCAGATCATCTCAGCTATATGCCCCAGGAGGCCAAATCCTGTTATATCAGTACAGGCTGAGACCTTAAATCCGGTCATAATCTCCGCCGCCTGCCGGTTCAGTGCAGCCATCAGGTTGGTTACTCTGCGAATAGTCTTATTCGATGCCAGACCACCCTTTATTGCAGTATTAATTATTCCCGTGCCAAGCGGTTTTGTCAGAACCAGGCAGTCCCCGGTACACAACCCCTGGTTTGTAAGAATTTTCTCTGGATGAACAAAACCTGTAACCGATAGACCGTATTTCAATTCTTCATCTTCGACACTGTGCCCGCCAAGCAGTACTGTGTCCGCTTCCCTCAATGCAGCCGCACCACCTGCCAGCATCTCCCTCAATGGCCCCCGCCCCATACTCTTAATCGGATATGCCACGATATTCATGGCAGTCCGGGGAGTGCCGCCCATCGCATAAACATCAGAGAGGGCATTTGCTGCGGCTATGCGGCCGAAATCATAGGGATCATCAACAATTGGAGTAAAAAAATCCAGTGTCTGGATCAATGCCAGCTCATCCGACACGCGGTATACACCAGCATCATCGGCTGTTGCTATTCCGACCAGAACCTGTTCGTTTGTTGGAAACTCAATTCCGTTCAGTGCCTGTTCCAGGTCCCCTGGAGAGAGTTTTGAGGCTCAGCCTCCGCCTTTCACATGTGTCGTCAGCCGAACCAACTTATTTTCCATTTTCTACTCCACTTAGCGGGCAAATAACGTCTTTAACTTCATACTTGTGCTTCTTACCACACAACGGACAAGTTGAATTCAGTGTAACTATTCCTTGGAGTTCCCGCCCGCCGTCTGCACTATCTATCACGGTGTACCCTTTATGGAGAGTGTAATCATCCGAACCAAAAACTTGTCCCTTTTCCTCACATTTGAAATAAAGTTTCATTTTCCGTATTTTCTCAATAACCTGATGCAGTAATGTAATGGATATAAATGAAAGGAACTGCTATTCTTGCAGAAGAGCCTGATCCAGAACTCCAATATAGGGCAGATTTCTATACTCCTGGGCATAATCGAGGCCATATCCCACGGCAAATTCATTGGGGATATCGACACCACAAAAATCTATCTTCACATCAACAACTCTGCATTCCGGCTTATTCAGAAATGTACATACCTTTAATGAACGAGGCTTTCTATTTTTCAGCATCCGGATCACCTTGCTGAATGTTTTTCCGGTATCTACAATATCTTCAACGATAAGCAAATCTCTCTTTTCCACTGAAGTGTCAAGGTCCATGGCTACCTTCACATCTCCGCTGCTGACAGTACCATCCCCATAGCTAGACAACGCCATGAAATCAACCATAAGCGGCAATTTAATCTCACGAACCAGATCCGCCATAAAAACAAACGAACCACGAAGAAGCCCGATCACTAGTAAATCCGACTCTCTTTTCCCATAAAATGTTGTGATTTCAGCACCAAGCCTCTTTACAACTTTTTGTATCTCTTCTTCAGAAACCAGTACTTTGACGATTCCATTCTCGACCATTTTCTGCTCCATCTTCAATCGATGAAACCTCCTCTTACCAAACTTCCGACAAGAGGAGGTTTTCCAGCTACACCTTGGGGAGATTAGCTATTGATTTGGCAATATCTTCTTCAGGATAATCGTAATCATGCAGTTCTCCTGCATAAAACTTATCGTAGGAAGCCATATCGATAAGTCCATGACCGGAGAAGTTGAAGAGGATTGTTTTCGGGTCATTCAGATCCCGAGTTGCCTCGATGATTGCGGCACGAATGGCATGACAGGTCTCAGGAGCAGGAATGATGCCTTCTGTTTTAGCAAAAAGAGCCCCGGCCTCAAAGCATTCCAGCTGATGTACTTTCATCGGATGAACGATGTTTTCCCGCACCAGGGCAGAAAGCATTGGCGACATACCATGATATCGCAGCCCGCCCGCATGGATGCCGGGAGGAATAAAATCGTGCCCCAGGGTATACATATAGAGCAGCGGAGTCATCTGGGCAACATCACCAAAGTCATAGGCAAGCTTTCCCATGGTAAGTGACGGACAGGAAGCAGGTTCCACGCCGACAAAGTTGATTTTCTTCCCCTCAAGATAATCCGGTACAAAAGCGGCTGCTATTCCCGCAAAGTTTGAACCGCCGCCACAGCATCCGATAATTACATCGGGATACTCTCCGGCAATCTCCATCTGTTTTTTTGCCTCCAGCCCGATTATGGACTGGTGCATACAGACATGATTGAGAACTGAACCAAGAGCATATTTAGTGTCATCCCGGGTGGCAGCATCTTCCAGGGCCTCTGAAATGGCAATGCCTAGAGAACCGGGCGTATCAGGATGTTCCGCCAGGATCTTCCTGCCGGTGTTGGTCTCTTCGCTTGGACTTGCAACAATCGATGCACCATACATCTGCATCATCGATTTCCGATAAGGTTTCTGGTCAAAAGAGACCCGAACCATATAGACCTTGCATTCAATGCCAAATTTACTGGTAGCAAATGCCAGGGCGCTTCCCCACTGTCCTGCTCCGGTCTCGGTGGAGAGACGTTTGACCCCCTCCTTCATATTGTAATAGGCCTGGGGAACAGCACTGTTTGGCTTATGTGAGCCGACCGGGGATACCCCCTCATTCTTAAAGAAAATTTTTGCCTTGGTGCCAAGGGCCTTTTCAAGAGCTGTGGCCCTTACCATGGGGGAAGGACGCCAGATCTTGTATATTTCCTGCACTTCCTCAGGGATGTCAATAAATCGCTCGCCGGACATCTCCTGCTCCAGAAGACCCATGGGAAAAACAGCAGAAAGCTTTTCCGGCCCCATAGGCTCATTGGTCTCCGGATCAAGCGGAGGCTTTAAACCGTTAGGGATATCAGGTGCGATGTTGTACCACTGCCTGGGCATCTCATCATCTCGAAGTACAATCTTTTTATTCATGGGATCTCCTTGTTGAATTAATATGAAATGAGAGAAAAAATTGATTTTTCCGGATAGATACTAAAAATAAGGTTCTACCATATGGAGAGGAGATAGAGAATCGGTTTTTTAAAACACAGGGATTTATGAAAGCCCCCAGACAGCATGGTTCGGTCCGAAAAGATCCCAGCTCTCTTCTTGCTCTTTAATAAACCACTCCTGAAAGGCAAGATCGGGCCGGCCGGCGGAAAAGGGAAAGCTGAGATAAAACCTGGCACAACCATGCCTGTCTGTCTTTCTGCTCTGACGCATCCGGGGATTCTTTTGTTTTGCCAGGGCCAGAAGTTCCATTGCCTTTTCCATATCGGCCAGGGGAACAGTTAGAGTAAAGGAATATTCTAAATCCATCTGTATATCCTCCCTTAGCACCTATTAATCGCTCTCTTCAAACCCCAGTCTGCTCCGCAACTGTTCAATCTCTTCAAGAAGATCAACAGCCAGAGCCACCCCCGCAAGATTAATACCAAGATCCTGTTGCAGGCGACAGCTCACCTGCACCCGTCGTAAACTGTCAACTCGAAAACGGTACTGCTCTACTGTCGTACCTGTTGGCTCCAGAATTCCTTCCTCCACCAGTTCCAGAATATGTTCGGTATGCACTGTACATATTCGACAGATCTGCCTCAACGTCAAGGAGTAATCCTCTTCAAGGACAAGACCTTCCAGTACAGGCAAACGCTCTTTTCTTATCATTGTCACACCCCCAGGTTAATCCGTGGATTAAATGCCATTTCCTTCGCCATTTCCTGATAGATCTCCTTATCCCGCTCACTGGAAACAGGCGGCAGTTCAATCCGAAGCACAACATATAAATTGCCGGGTTTCTTCCCCGGTATTCCTTTTCCCTTCAGACGAAGCTTTCGACCCTGAAAGGAATCAACAGGGATTTTCAAATCCACCGGCCCTTCAGGTGTTGGTGCCTTGACGGCAGCCCCCAGAGCCGCTTCCCAGGGAGTCACGGGTAATTCAAGATAAACATCCCGCTCTTCCACCCGGTAAATGGAGTGGGGGTTAAATTCAATCTGCAGATAAAGATCTCCGGCCGAACCACCGCCCATACCCGGATTACCCTGCCCTGCCAGACGGATATGCTGCCCCTTCTTCACCCCTTTGGGGATTCGCACCTTCAACGTCCTCTCTTTCATCCGGACATGCCCTGCACTGTCCAGCTCAGGAGCGCTGAGTGTCAGTGTACGCTCGGCGCCCAGATAGGCGTCCTCCAAATCGATAAAAACCCTGGCATGATGATCCTCACCCTGACCCTGAGGGGAGGATGAGCGAAAACCGGCTGCCCCCGCCCCACTCTGACCAAAAAGTGACTCAAAAAAATCACTGAAAGCGGCTTCCTGGTTTTGGCCAAATCCACGGCCACTGTACTCAAAACCACCGTCCCAGTCAGGTGGTGGCCGAAAATCCTGGCCTCCCTGATAATTGGCTCCCAGCTGATCATAGGCAACCCGTTTCTCCGGATCTTTCAAGACCTCGTAAGCCTCCCCCAACTCCTTAAAACGACTTTCCGCATCAGCAGCCTTATTTACATCAGGGTGGTATTTTCGAGCAAGTTTCCGATAACTCTTTTTTATCTCATCCTGAGTGACCTTTCTGTCAACGCC
>MAXH01000081.1 GCA_001750925.1 Desulfobulbaceae bacterium S3730MH12 | reverse complement strand
CCTGGCAATGGCGGAAGCCTGTTCCATAAACCGGGTTCCACCAAAATTGTGTATCTTGTCAACAATGTTAAGGGTGTGGCTGATGGTTCGGGCAACTGTGCCAAAGCGAGAACCGACAGTACTCGCTATTTTGTCAGCAAGCTGTCCATGAGCCTCTTTGCGCAGGGCTTTAACCATCTTGCCGGTGTCGATACCGATGGGGCATTTTGTAGCACAGAGTCCATCTGCGGCGCAACTATCCATGCCGGGGTAGCGGTAACTTTTGACAAAGCGCTTCAATCCGGGGGCGCTGCTTTCTTCTGATAATTTTCTGCTGATTTCCCGACGGCCGGCAATCCGTTGCCGCGGGGTGAAACTCAGGTTTCTTGACGGGCACACCGATTCGCAGAAACCGCATTCAATGCACTTATCGGCAACTTCATGGGTTGCGGGCAGAGACTTCAGGTTTTTGATATGGGCCTCGGCGTCTTCATTGATTATGACGCCGGGGTTCAGCAGGTTGTCTGGATCAAATAGTATCTTGATCTCTTTCATCAGTTGAAAGGCCGCTGTTCCCCATTCTTTTTCGACAAACGGAGCCATGTTACGACCGGTGCCGTGTTCTGCCTTGAGTGAGCCATCGTACTTAGTTACCACCATCTCAACCACTTCGTCCATAAAGTCCCGGTAACGGGATACTTCTGACTGGATGGAAAAATCCTGGGTGAAGACGAAATGCAGGTTGCCTTCAAAGGCATGTCCGAAAATGATAGCCTCGTGGTAGTGGTATTTTGTAAAAAGTATCTGCAGGTCGAGCGCTGCACCGGCCAGGTGTTCTGTGGGAAAAGCCACATCCTCTATAATGACGGTGGTGCCCGATTCTCGAACTGCACCGACTGCAGGGAACAGTCCTTTACGTATCTTCCATAGAGCCTGATATTCATCCGTCACATCCGTAAAAGAAACCGGCATGACCGTGTCAAATCCAGCGAGACAGCCGGTTATCTGTTTTATTTGACGGGTAAGTGTATGCTGTTCCTCAGACCGGGTTTCCACCAGTAATGCGGCAACTGTTGCATCCAGGTCTTTAAGGTATGCCGGCATCCCCGGCTGGTCTTCAACTGATGTAAGGCTGGCTCTGTCCATCAGCTCTGCCGCTGCAACCTCCTGTTGACGAAGAAGAGGAATTGCCCGACAGGCATCCTCTATATTGGCAAAGAGGATCAGACTACTCGCTTTAAATGGGTGTTCGATGACGGTTCGGTAAACGGCGTCGGAGATAAAGGCCAGGGTACCCTCGGAACCGATCATCAGGTGAGACATGATGTCGATGGGGTCTTCAAAATCGATAAGTGCATTCAGGCTGTAACCGGTGGTGTTTTTAATCTTGAATTTATACCTGATACGATCAGTGAGTTGTTGATCTTGCAGAACCCGCTCTCTGATTTCCGTCAGGCTGTTAAGAAGAGTACTATGATTTTTTTTGAAATCCTCAACACTTTTTGTGTCACCGGTATCTACAACTGTGCTATCCGCCATCACCAGCCGGATGGATTCAAGGGTCTGATAACTGTTCTCTTCAATACCGCAGCACATGCCGCTGGCATTATTGGCAAGAATTCCACCAATTTTTGCACTGTCAATCGATGCGGGATCCGGCCCGATTTTCCGGTCAAATACGGCGAGCTGATGATTTACCTGGCTGCCGATGAGACCCGGCTGAACCTGAACCAGGCTGGCATTATCAAATACGCGGCAACGATCCCATCCACTGCCAAGGCGGACCAGGATGGAGTCGGTGACTGACTGGCCGGACAGGCTTGTTCCGGCAGCTCGAAAAGTTACGGGAAGTCTGCGTTTACGTGCTTCCTGTAAGATAATTCGTACCTCTTTCTCGTTTTCTACATTAACAATGACCTGGGGGACTAATCGGTAAAAACTTGCATCGGCGCCTATGGCAACCAGCTTGAGGGGGTCGGTGATAATATTTTCTGCCGGTATTTTCCTGCTGATTGCCTGTAAAAAATTACTGTATTTGTTTGTTGGCATAAGTTCTCCCGCAGTTCTCAAAGAGGATAATGATTCAACTTGACAGAACTTCTTGACAGAGGATGCTTTTTTACCTACATGTACCATATACGATAGCTTTTCGTAAGAAAAGTTCTTGCTGGAGCCTTATCAGGGTTTTTAAATCAACATGTTACAGGAGATCGTTATGGCTAAGAAAAAAGATAAGAAGAAAGACAAAAAGAAAAAATCATGTAAGAAGAAAGAGTGTAAATCCAAAGATCTGAAAAAAGGTAAGAAGAAGGACAAGAAGAAAGATAAAAAGAAAAAGAAGTAGCTCTTTTTTACTGCACCCTGCAAACGGATTAATTTGCACGGTGCGGTTCAGATATTAAAAATAGAGGCGCACCCCTGTTATAAAGGTCCAACCGTCTACACTATTTTCGTCAGTGTCAGTATCTTCAATATTATCCATATCCCAATATTCGAGTCCTGCCATCAGCTTCAATTTATTGCCATAAATGTAATAGTTGAATCCGGTGTAAAAGGAATTGTATGAGTCTCCCTCACCGGAAGCGACAGGCCGTTCGTATCTTTTAGCAAGGTTTAAGCCATGGTCATCAGCGCTTGAGGCGTAATGGTAACGCAGAGCAAGTTGCAGCTTGTCACCACCTATAAGCAGGTCATGAGCAAAATCATAGGTCGGCAGAATTGTCAGGCCAAAGACATCGCTCTGGTCATCAACGCCGGTGCCCATGGTGAGATCAACGCCAATGCCCATAGGCCCAACTTGTCCCTGGTGCCAGAGAGAAAGAATGTTCTCATAGGGTTTAAAGGCATTGTTCTCTTCATCACCGTCATTATACAGATAGTCAAGGTGAAGGGTGCCTGTATCATAAAAGAGCGGTAAATTATAGCCCAGTCCGATGAGTGCCCCGAAACCACCATCAAAACTGGTGAATTCGTCCTCGATACTGCCGCTGAAAAGACCGGCCTGATATGATAAATCACCATTTTTCCCTTTTGAATAGATGCCGACAACTTCTCCCGGCATTAGCTGGTTGACCAGCAGAGCCCTTTCCATGGTGGTAATTTTCTTAGAAGAAGTAGTACGTTCCATTCCCGTGTATACATAGTCCAACCGGCCGACACTCATTTCAAATTTTGTTTCCGGTGGCTGCCACTTTATATAAGCATCATAGAGGCCTTTGTAGAAGGGATCAAAATTTTCGTTGGCACTTATCTGTACCTCAACGGTAAACTGTTTGAACAGTTTGGTGTTAAAACCAAAATAAAACCTCCGGTTCTCCCAGTCATCTTCCCTGGCATCACCGGAGTCAGACACCCAATATTGACCATGATAGCGACCTACAAGAGAAAAATCCTGAATGTAGGGATTATCTTTGTTTTTATACAGCTTGGGGGTGCTCCAGATGGATTCAAAGAGTTCCTTAGCCGTTCCGTTGTTCGCGTCTTCTTCCACGGCCCAAAGGGTTGACGGCACAAAACAGCCTAAAAAGCAGGTCGTTAAGAGCACTCCTTTTGTTATGTTATGCCAGTCTTTCATGTTTTCTCCATGTTATATTTCCAGCAGTTAACAGATTCTTGCGGCGTCAACCATATTTTTCAATTTGGTCCTTACCTGATCTCTGTTCAGCATACCGAGTCCGCAATCCGGTGCAGCTATCAACCGGTTGGGATCGATGTGCAGTAAGGCCTCCTTCAGACGGGAGGCGATATCTTCCACTGATTCAATGTGAGATCGTGCAATTCCTATTACCCCAAGGATGATTGTTTTATGAGCGAATAATTCCAGCAGTTTTAAATCAGTTGGGCGATGGGCATCTTCAATGGAAATGGCATCGATGGCCGCGCTGTCAAGTGTGGGGGCCAGCAGAATATAGCTTTCGGGAGGAGCTTTAAGATAATCAATGCTGTCAACGCGGTCAGGATATCCGCAGCAGATGTGAACACTTCTGTCAACCTGATCTGGTACATTGTGAAAACAGCGCTCGAGATTTTCAATCCCATAGGCCAGGGCTTCTTTAGCTTTGCGGGCAAATATAGGCTCATCAATTTGAATCCAGCAGCAGCCCTTATCCGTCAAGCGCAGAACTTCCCGGTTGATGGCAACAGCCAAATCAGCTGCCAGTTGTCTCTCATCACCGTAATATGCATCAAAGGTGGAGTCTATAATGGTTAACGGGCCGGGAATGGTAATTTTAACCGGTCGGTTAGTGGCTGCCTGGGCAATCTGCCAATCTCTTACAAGAAACTCTGCTCCAGCCCTGACAGGTCCGTCAATAGTAGGGACAGATACCAACCACTGACCATCACGCATGCTTTTAGGGGTCAACCTGGAGAAATTGAAACCCGCCATGTTACGGCAGTGATAGTGAATATAGTTTTCCCTGCGAACTTCCCCGTCAGTGACCACATCAATGCCCAATTCTGTCTGTTCACGTACAACTTCAACAGTGGCCCTGTCCAGCAGTTTTTCAACTTCCGGTCCACTGGTCTCATCAGATTCATCAAGTGCTCTGGTTGGATCTTCGGCGATGGTGCTTTCCTGCTGGAACCAGTCTGAAATAGGGACATATTCCGGCTTGGGATAGGCGCCGATGGTTGTTGTCTGGATAGGCATATGTTGATCCTCTCTCAGGAATTTTCCCGGTCAAATTCAATTTCCATATCGATCATCTCTTTAGCCCTCTCAAAGGCACGCTTCTCATTGTCACCACCCATGGTGACGTGCTGCTCATACCCTGTGGGACTGGTAATGGTAAAAGAAAAATGTGAGCAAAGCTTGTTCTCGGGGGTTACTGTAATGATCCATTTTTTATAGGTGTCTGTAAGGATATTGTTCATTATGATTCTCCGCTTGCAACCGGTTTGTGTGAAATCAGACTGCGAATAAATTACCCGGTAAATTTAATGTCAGGAATTAGTGCCTTACTCCAGACTTCTGTAATAAAAAACAAGAGATCGAGGAAGGTCGTTTAATATCACATGGTTGAAAATACTTCCATGGCACTTATCCAAGCATTCTAAAATTTCAATTTATTCGGGTTGGAATTTGTATTGATACCATAGATTAGTATTGTATTGTAGCCTTTAGACAAAGAAAGCAGAAGATGATCTATCAGGACAATTGCAGAGGGTCTGGCCAACCCCGATTTTCATGCTTCGTTGTGAAATTCATTTCATGGGTGTTAAGATAGATTGAAGAACAGGAATGTCGTGCTTGTTGTAAGTGGGGGAAACTTATCGATACAAAATTTAAATAATGTGATTGAATGAAAATTTGGGTAGATGCAGATGCATGTCCCGTGGTGATCAAAGATATTCTCTTTAGAGCGGCAGAGCGTACCGGGATTGAGCTGACTCTTGTCGCTAATCGGTCTGTACGGATACCTTCGTCGCCTTGCATTCAATTTATTCGAGTGCCATCCGGTCTGGACGTTGCTGATAATGAGATAGTTAAAAAGCTCAGCGCTGGTGATCTTGTAATTACAAGTGATATTCCTCTGGCTGCGGAGGTGGTTGAAAAAGGAGGGTATGCGCTCAATCCCCGTGGAGAACTGTATTCGGAGGAAAATATTAAGGATCGGTTAAGTCTGAGAGATTTTATGGATACTCTGCGGGCAAGTGGAGTTGATACCGGTGGTCCTCCTGCACTCAGCCAGAGTGATCGCAAATATTTCGCTAATCAATTGGATAAATTCCTAACCAGGCATGCAGGAAACTGATGATGAGTCAAAACCAAAAGAACTTTAAAAAGGTTCCAAAAAAATACCAGCCCAGGGGGCTTACTGTTCTCTATGAAGATCGAGATATTCTGGTTGTGGATAAAATATCTGGTCTTCTTACCGTGAGTAGTGAAAAAGTAAGAGAAAATACAGCTTATTATCGTCTAACTGACTATGTGCGGAAAGGGAATCAAAAATCAAGAAACCGGATATTTATAGTTCATCGCCTGGATAGAGATACTTCCGGCGTCATCGTTTTTGCCAAAAATGAGGTTGCCAAACATTACCTTCAGAAAGAGTGGTCTGGATTTCAAAAAAAATACTATGCCGTAGTGCATGGCACCCTCGTGGAAAAAGAGGGTATTGTCACTTCATACCTTGCAGAAAACCACTTTCATAAAATGTATTCTGTCAGTGACCCGAAACGAGGTAAGCTTGCCAGGACCGGGTATAAAGTTATAAAAGAATCAAAAAAATTCAGTTTGCTTGAAGTTGATCTGCTTACAGGCAGGAAAAATCAGATCCGGGTCCATTTGTCGGATAGAGGGTGCCCTGTTGCTGGTGACAGAAAGTATGGACAAAAGGAAAAGGGTGTAAAGAGACTTTCACTTCATGCTGCTTCCATTACACTGCTCCATCCCCATTCAAAAGAGAAAATGACCTTTGAGACAGAAATCCCTGCTTATTTTGAATCGCTTCTAAATCGTAATTAAATCACTTTGCCTCATCAATCATGGAACGAACCTTGACAAAGGTTTTTGTCAGGGAATCAGGAAAAGAATCATCTCCAACCACCATCTCCCTGATATCCTCTTCTCCATAACTCATGTAACGGATCTCTGTCCGGCCATTTTTAGAAAATGCCATAACAAATTTCGGCATAAAGAGAGATCGTTCGGGGTTGGCAACCAGGCTGGCTGATGATTTGGCGGGTTTGCACAGCTGTATCATATGGAGATCGAACTCTTCCGGGACGTTTGCTCCGTGGGCTGCAAACGTTTCAGACATGTCCATACTGCTGCTGTTATGGATAACAAAATCATACTTTTCAGCTACTTTCTTAAAATCTGCTGCGAATTTTCTGACACTCTTTGTGCTTTGGCCAATATATAAATCCTTTTTCCTGTTCATTTTGTGTTCTCCCTATCATAACCAGTTTGTCATCCGGAAACGGTCTACCATTACGTATGTGTGCATATGCTTATATAGGGCTGACTTGGGCTGCTGTCAATAAGGTATTTCATTAAATACTTAACATGTGACTGGAAGTTTTGATGGAACCTGACTAGATCGTAACTATGGGCGTACAGCTCTTATATATCCTTTTTTCCCGGGATAAAATATGCGCTCCCCTCCTCACGTATCACCAGGTTCCCATGACCCAACGATCATTTTTCCATTGTTACCGACCAGCCAGTAGCTCATCTCGAGCTTGATGTCCAGTTCTCGATTTTCCTTTAGAGCAAAGAGTAGAAAAAGATCATATAATTCATACTTTGTGGGCAGTCTCCAATCATTATATTCACCCTTATTCAGATTAGAGAGATACTCCTGTACTTCTGTAGACGATCTCATTTTTTTTGAGCGATTCATCTGCCACATTCTGCCATTTTCAGGTTCCTGGATTCTGTCTCCGTCAAGGATTGTGACTGCACCCATTTTTGCCGATGCAGTTACAGGGAGAATCACCAACAGACAGATGAAGAGTGAAAGCAGAAACCTCACATTCTTCACGCGTTCTTTGCATTGAGTTATGTTCATGATAGAGTCTCTTTATTTTTCAGCTAACCCATTTTTCAACCAATTGTTCGATTTTTTCAAAAAGTAATACCAACCATAAGTACTAAATCAAGAATTGTAAATCGTTCCCGTATCTGGTTGGCATGTTTGACAATTAACAGAAATTTATCTTTTTCAAGAGGGAGGCCATTATTTCGTATATCCGTTCATGGAGGCGGCAGTGGCAACGGTTATGTAGGGCTTATCCTATCCCAATCGTTTACTCCGGACAATGTGCTGTTTGCAGCTCCTCTGTTGCTGCCCGTCCATCCGGGCGCTTTTCACTGACAAATTATACTTCTTCTGAAAGAGTTTCTTGAATAGGCACCATTTTGGCGTTATGGTTATGACCACTGAAATAACTTTCGGCACCCTGGAAAATTGCCTTCATTCTTCGATTGTGAGCAAAAATGCTGATTTTTCAAGGTACCTTTTATCAAGAGGTGCAGCTATGGCCAGGTCAAAATGCCCTGCCTGTGAACATCATGAGTTTGAGGCTGTTCATGTAACAACTCAACAAGGACAGAAATTTTGCCTGATTCAGTGTGTCAATTGCGGTACAGTTGTTGGTGCTCTTGATGATGTCAAGATTACAAATGTGATAAAAAATGCCGAAAAAAAGCTCTCTAAATTCCTTGAAAACCTCAACCGTAAAGTGATAAACGTCTGTAACAGGAAAAATAGTTGATCACGGAAGAATGCTATGGAAGATGATATCGGAAGGCGGCTCGTTGCGGCTTTAAAAGATCCTAATAATCTTGAAAGTCAAGAGAGTGTTGCCAAGGCAATGGAGCTTACAAAGGCGTATGCCGCCTCTGGTTCAACCACCCATTTCAGTACGGTAACCAAGCTGTTTTATGATCTGTTTGAGATGTTTGAAACGGGTAAAGATCCGAGAACTAAATAGTCGGTGGTCTTCTTTGCAGTAATTCCTTCATACAGCCAAATTCCGTTTTACATTGTGTAATTGTCTGTTCCAGGTAGGTTATATTCTTGCTGATATTTTCAGCATAAAGGTTGCGGTCAATCTTATACCTTTCACGAAAATGCAGACGCATGGATTGAGATATATTTGAGAAAGTGTTTATCAGTCGTTCCTGGATGACATTATGGTAAAAGTTGGCGGTATGTTCCATCAGGTGCAGCGCTGAAGTGTACTGGCAATCACTACCCTCCTTAAGTTCCCTGTAGAGTACAGGGAGGGATTCCAGATAATATCTGTCAGCCATCTGTGCCAGTATATCTGCCGAACCGACTACCTGCCCTGCAAGCTGCACTTCAAGAGAGTGGAGATCAAAAGTAGCGGGGTCAAGAGAAAGCTTGGTGTAATGAATAATGGTAGCACAGTCTTTTGAGATCTTCCGATCCAGGTTTTTGTGGGTAATATAACGATCGAGAAAGAGAATAGACCTCTCCTCATGCCGGGCAATATATTCTGTGCCGGAGTTGGCAGTATCCCCGTTCAGTAATAACATTCCTGTATCATGAAAACAGGCACTCAGCAGGCTTTTGGTCAGCATATCCTCGCTGATATGCATATGGTTGCAATGAAGTCCGTGCAAAAGCCGGATAGTCGCAAGTAGTACCATCTGACTGTGGCGCAGATCGTGATACTGAAGGCTGCTTTTTTGAAAAAATAAATGGGAGCCGGAAAAAAATGACCTGAGGTCTTTGTAGATATCCCGGAGCAACAGATGGTCTGCAGTGGGGCATATCTCGGATGACAGAGCAATGATTTCGCCGAGTGGGTTGCCGGTGCTGCCCCCTTCAAAAATTTTTGTAATGTATGTATTGTCCATTATCACTTCAAATTTTTTCCTGACCATTCAACACATCATTCTTTTATGAGTTTATCATTTACTGATGATTTCGTAAAAAAATAATTGCAAATGAATGGGAGAAAATAATTTGTCCATGCAGGGGTTCATTCGGGCAGAATAGAAAAATATCGGGTATAATTTTCAAACGCCGGAAGAAGAGAAAGCAAATATCAATTTTGGGCTGGTTCATTTGGAGATAAATGGAAGAGAAGAAAGAGGCTATTGTAATATTAGTAGTTGACGATGATGAGTTTGTTCGCATGCACCTCAGTGTACTGGTGAAAGCACTGGGGTACAATTGTCTGGTTGCCGGAGATAGCCGGGAAGCCATCAAAGTGTTGGAATTCACACCTGTTGATCTCGTGTTGTCAGATATTCGCATGCCGGGCATGGATGGCCTGGAACTTCTTGATCATATAAAAAGAAATTATAAAGACACGGACGTGATAATATCTACGGGTTTTTCTCAAACCGCAAATTATGCCGAGGTGATTAAGGCCGGAGCGATGGATTTTATCAAAAAACCCATAGATCCGGCAGAGCTCGAAGCAAAGTTTGCCCGGGCAGTCCGGGAGCGAAATTTGGTACGTGAGCTGGAACGATTGTCGCGGCATGACGCCCTGACGTCTCTTTTAAATCGAAGATCTTTTAATGAGCGATTTCCTTATGAGGTGGGAAGAGCATACAGGCAGAACTATCCGCTAATCATGGCACTTATCGATGTGGACAATTTTAAGCAATATAATGATGAGTATGGGCATCAGGCAGGAGATGAGGTGCTTATCGGTCTGGGAAAAATACTAGTCGAATGTACTCGAGACAAGGTCGATATGTGTTTCAGACTTGGCGGGGATGAGTTTTGTGTACTCCTGCCCCAGGCAAGCCCTGATCAGGGTACGGAAATTGTCGAGCGGATTCGTTTAAGTTTCTTTGAAAAAAAATATGGTGAAACCACCCTTTCCATCGGTTTGGTGGAGTGTGAACGAGATAAAAGTCTGTCCAAGGGAGAAGACGAACGATCAATGATGGAGCGAGCAGATCGAGCCATGTATGATGCTAAAAACAGTGGTAAAAACTGTGTGGTAGCTCGTATCTGACAGCTACCTGCCGAGGGCTTCTTTATGGAACGACCTGTCCGGTTCAACAGGATAGTTTCCATCAAAACAGGCGAGGCAGAAATGCTTTCTGGTCAGGCCCGTAGCCTCCACCAGTCCCTCGAGGCTCAGGTAGTGAAGTGAGTCGAGTCCTAGATAAACAGCAATCTCATCGACCTCTTTATTACAGGCAACAAGCTGAGTAGAAGAGGGAAAATCGATACCATAGTAACAGGCATGCCGTGTTGGAGGGCAACTGATAACCATATGCACCTCTTTTGCCCCAGCCTCCCTTAATGCTCTTACTCTGCTCTTGCCGGTGGTGCCTCGAATTATTGAGTCTTCAACTATGATCACTCTTTTATCCTTTAAAAAAGAGCGGACCGGGTTGAGCTTGACTTTTACATTAAAATCTCGCATGGACTGGGTCGGCTGGATAAAGGTGCGGCCGACATAGTGATTACGGATAACACCCATTTCAAGTGGAATGCCCGAAGCCTGCGAGTATCCGATAGCCGCATAGTTTCCGGAATCGGGAAAGGGCATTACAAAATCCGCATCTATCCTGGCCTCCTTCGCTAGAATTTCTCCCATGCGTTTTCTTGCCTGGTACACATTGATGCCAAAAATATCTGAATCCGGGCGGGCAAAATAGACTTGTTCGAAGATACAGAAATGGCTGTCCTGTCTGGGCCAGGGATAGAGCGATTTCATTTTATCTGCATGGAAGATGATGATTTCACCAGGCTCCACATCGCGAACATAATCCGCCTCTATGAGGTCAAGTGCGCAGGTTTCAGAAGCGACAACCCATCCACCATTGTTTAAACGACCGAGACATAAGGGGCGGAAACCATCCGGGTCACGAACGGCAATCATCTTATCCTGCGTCATCATAAGAAGAGAATAAGCCCCCTTCAGGGTGGAAAAGGTCTCTTCAAGTGCTTTTTCCAGTCCGAGATGGGTTGCCCGTGCCATCAGGTGCAGAACCACTTCGCTATCCATATTGGTCTGAAAAATTGATCCCTGTTCCTCCAGTCTTGAGCGTAATTCAATGGAGTTGACAAGATTGCCGTTGTGGGCCACAGCCAGAGTGGTTCCTTTATGGGTGACCATCAATGGCTGGGTATTTGTCACATTGGACGCCCCTGTGGTTGAATAGCGGACATGACCAATGGAAATATGCCCTTGTAAATCCTGAAGGATCTCTTCTGAGAAGACTTCAGGGACAAGACCCATAGCCTTATAGATATTCACTTTGCTTCCGTCGGATGTGACGATGCCGGCACTTTCCTGCCCTCTGTGCTGGAGGGCATAGAGGCCGAAATAGGTCAGTTTCGAAGAGTCTTCGTGGTTGAAAATACCACACACTCCGCATTCATGGGTTGGGCGGTCTGTAGGAGATTGCAAACTGGTATGGTTTGACATGGGGGTTATTTTATTTCCTAAGTGGTCAGTGCATGGAGGAGTTCGGATAAACTGACAAGGTCATTTAAATCAAGTTGTTCATCAACTGTATGCACTTTGTCCATGCCGGTGGCCACAATTGCTGTTGGCAGTCCGTATCCGTTAAAGATATTGGCGTCGCTGCCTCCTCCTGCCACAATGAATTTCAGTTCCTTGCCGATCTTTTTCGAGGCCTGTTTAATTCTCTGGATAACCGGGGTGCTTTCCTCCAGAGACAGTACCGGATAGTCAGCAGTGATATTGCATTCTACAGAAGGGCGTGGATCGCCTCCCGGTTGCTGTTCTTCCCATTTCTTGATGACTGTATTGAATGTGTCAACAATTTCCTGGGTATATGTCAGTAACTTGTCCCGGGAATGGCTGCGAACCTCACCATGAATAGTGATCAGTTCAGGGACAATATTTGTTGCGGCACCGCCTTGTATGAGACCAAAATTACGGGTGGATTCTTCATCAAGCCTGCCAACAGCAATTTTACTGAGAGCTTCTGCGGTAAGGGATAATGCGTTTACTCCGGATTCGGGATTCAGACCTGCATGGGCAGCTGTACCTTTCACTTTTATTATAAATTTATTGGCTGCAGGTGCGCCGGTAATGACATGGTCGATACCTGTTGAATCGAGGGCATAACCGCATGTTGACTGAATTTTTTCATATTCAAGGCTCTTGGCACCAAGGAGGCCTATCTCCTCACAGGTTGTGAGTATGATCTCTATAGTACAGTGAGGGGTATTATCTTCTTTTAGTGATGTGATTAACTCAAGAATGGCGGCAATGCCTGATTTATCATCACCGCCGAGAACAGTATCTCCCCCACTGGTAAAGATGTCTTCTGTGCGGATTACCTTAACACCCTCACCAGGTTCTACGGTATCCATATGGCAAGAGAAGAAGAGTCCCTTAAGTTCAGGATGACTGCCGGTGAACCGAATAATAAAGTTTCCGCATTCGGCGCCGGTCTTGGTTGCAGAGTTGTCTTCATAGATTAAATCTGCGCCCAGGTCTTTAAATTTCTGCTGCAGGTAGGACGCCACAGCACCTTCTTTTTTTGAGGGGCTGCTGATTTCGCAGAGCTCGGTAAAAGTTGCGGCCAGTCGTTCTCTGTTGATTTCTGTTTTCATATTGGTGTTTATCCCGGTACTTACCCAGTATAACTAAAAGGTTTTCCGACTTGTCTGGTTAGTTGTAAAAATGTAAGAGGACAACAGCATGGCAGCTGATTCCCTCCTCCCTTCCGGTAAATCCCATCTTTTCGGTAGTTGTCGCTTTAATATTGATGCTGTTATTGTTTACTTCGCATGTTTTGGCAAGTAATTCTTTCATTTCATCAAGAAACGGAGCGAGTCGCGGTGCCTGGCAGACCAGGGTGATATCGCAATTGGCAAGTGAATAAGAATGTGAAGTGGCCAGAGCTATTACATGTTCTAGAAGAGATATGGAGTAGATATTGCTGAACTGTTTATCAGAATCAGGAAAGTGGCGACCTATGTCCCCCTCACCAAGAGCGCCCAGGATAGCATCACACAGTGCATGGGTAAGAACATCCGCATCTGAATGACCGGCAAGGCCGAGGGGGTGGGGTATGGTTACTCCACCGAGCACTAGCTTCCTGTTTTCTGCGAACCGGTGAGCATCATATCCGTGGCCAATGCGAATTGGAATGTTTGTTCTGCTGCACATAATTGTTTCTGCCAGTTGGAGATCTTCCGGCCGGGTGATTTTGATGTTGCTCTCAGATCCTACCACAAGAGTCACCGGGATTCCTGCCAGTTGCAAAAGAGATGATTCATCAGTCACATCCTCTCCTCCCAGCTGCTGAAACGCTTTTACAAGGAGCTCCCTGCGTGCCGCCTGGGGGGTTTGGGCATGCCAGAGGTTGTTTCGCTCAACAGTGTCGGTGACCATTGCAGCTTTGTCACCTTTTTTAAGGGTATCTTTTACAGGAACGGCGGCTATTGCTGCACCATCATTTATCGCAGCTTCATAGCAGTCGTCGATGACCGTCTGGGAGATGAGAGGTCTGGCTCCGTCATGAACCAGTACAATATCAATTTCCCGGTCAATAGCGTTAAGTCCGGCAAGTACAGAGTCCTGTCTTCTTTGTCCTCCCGGTACTATCGTAATTTCAGCACCTTCATCGATATATGCGGCAAATATTTCACGGGTCTGCCTGATCCAGTCAGCGGGTACAACAACAACAATCTGGTTGATATGGCTATTTTTTAAAAATGCTTTTACTGTATGGACAAGGATGGGAGCACCACTCAGCCGGTGAAACTGTTTAGGGTGGTCAAGTTTCATCCTGGTGCCGATGCCGGCAGCGGGAATTATAGCAGCAGCTGAAAATGTCATATCGAGCTTTATTTCGATGTCGTTTTTGAAAAGAGAATGATGGAGGAATTGTTTGGGATTGATTCTGCAATCTGGTATCAGCTGACTATAATATCATGAAAAAAGGAGCGGGCTATAAGCCGAATTCTGTACTCTGTAAAGAGCCATGATCATTTCACTGGGATGTTGATTGCTCAACACCTCTTGCAACCTACCCGGAGATTTCGAACGGGCCGCTCTCAAACATCTCCCTATTTGGTCTTGCTCCGGATGGGGTTTGCCCTGCCTCCCATGTCACCATGGAAGCGGTGAGCTCTTACCTCGCCGTTTCACCCTTACCAGGCACTCAGCTTGTTATACAATGACCATGTCATTAACTACTCTCGAAGGTGCAGCATGTGTATGGACATTATAAAACAAATTGAGTGCCTGGCGGTTTGTTTTCTGTGGCACTTTCCCCCGGTCACCCGGCGTTCGTGTTACGAACCATCCTGCCCTGTGGAGTTCGGACTTTCCTCTCCGGTCAGTCGACCGGGGCGATCATGCGCCCGCTCCCAGTTCAAATGTAGCTGGAAATTAAAAAAGATGAAACAAAAAACATCTATTTATCTCCCTCGACAGGTGGAACATAATACATGATACGCTGGCAGGTAGGGCAGTCAAACATCATATCGCCTTTAAGCAGCATATTGAATTGCTGGGGAGGAATAGCCATAAAACAACCCTGGCATACGCCGTCCACCACATTAACCACTGCCAGTCCGTTTCTGCGGTCGCGAAGCGTATTGTATTTACGTAAGGTGTTCTCTTTGATCTGTTTCGCCTGCCTCTTGCGGCCGGTATCTTTAGATTTTTTGCCCTTATTAATCTTCGCAATGTTAGTGCCTACTTTTTCCGTCTCCTCTGCAACCAGCTGTTTCTCCCCCTTGAGTAGGTTTCGTTCTTCTCCTACCTGGACGTCCAGCTTCTCGATCTCCTCCATGAGGCTGATAATTTTTTCCTCATTCTCTTTGACGCTTTTCTTGGCATCCTCTATTTCTTTGAGCAGGGCAGTCTGTTCGCGTCCGGTTTGTACCTGCATCATTTTAGACTGCCGCTCTCGGACATGATTCATCTTGTCCGACACTTCATCTTCGAGGATGCGCCTCTCCTTTACATGGGAGGCCATTTTTTCCTGCAGTTCATTGATGGTATTTTCTCTCTCTGCAAGAGCGGAAATCCGGTCATCAAGTCTGTTCTGCTCTGACTTGACTGCACTGTCTATCTGGTCAATCTGCAAGTCAATGGCCTGGAGAGCCACGAGTTGGGCTATATGTTCGTTCAAGGTTCTTCTCCTGTAGTATATGTTCCCGATGTCGTAAAAACTCAAATTCTTCACTATTCCGTTATTCCCGTATGAGCGGGTCTGACGAAGCAGGGGACTTTTTACGAGTTCATCACTCTTTATTTTTGTAATTTTTATCAATCAGGGCAAAAGGATGACGTTCTGTCTCTGATTGTCTGATTGCGATATTCCAGTTTTGACTACTACCTGCCCGGCTCAGCTTTTTGGCAAGAAGGCTGACCGATGGCTGTTCAGTGGCAAAATGGGTACCATCGATGATACAGAAATTGTTTTCGACGGCCCAGATTGCGGTGCTGTGTTTGATTTCAGAGGAAAGGTAAACATCTGCGCCGCGGGCAAGGGCCTCTGATGCCAGATCAGAGCCACTGCCACCGCATACAGCAACGGTTGTTATTGTTTCAGGTATGTTTCCTGCTACCTGGACAGAGCGAAGATTGAGCACTTTCAGTATCTTTTTCATGAAAACTGCGGCTGCAACAGGAGTGCTGAAACTGCCAATCCTGCCCAGTCCGGTCCCGACATCATTTCTTTCATCGGTGGGAAGCAGGGGGGTGAGTCCTGTGAGTCCAAGTAAGGCACCAAGGATGTCACTGACTCCATCAACTGCACTGTCGAGGTTGGTGTGACAGCCAATTATGGCAATTTTATGGGCCAGCGCTTTTTCCAGCAGTTTCCCGCTCGGGTTGGCCGTATTGATGGAAGGGAGCGGCTGAAAGATAACGGGATGATGGGTGATAACAGTATTGGCTCCCAGTACCAGTGCCTCATCAATAAGCGAGTTGGTCGGGTCAAGTCCAATGAGTATGGATGTCACTTTCTGATCAGGATTCCCGATGAGAAGACCCACATTGTCCCATGGCTCCGCCAGACTGAAAGGAGCATCCATGTTGAGACTGTTGACAATATCTTTAACGTGTGGAACCATACTGTTTCACTGAGTTTTCAGGTATTAAACAAAAAAAGGTACACCCCTCGGGGATGTACCTTTTAGTTTACCTTGCCTGATTTGGCACTTTGTGTCCAAAACAGATGCGAAAGTAAGGGGTGTCGTTCCTCCCCTTTTTTGTATGTAGAAGACTCTTTTTTTCAAGGATCCTGATATTTGTTTTCGGCCTGACACTATTGTGCAATGGTGGGCGCAGTAGGACTCGAACCTACGACCGATCGGTTATGAGCCGATGGCTCTAGCCAACTGAGCTATGCGCCCATTTTTAATAATAAACTTTTCATATAAAAAGACTTGAGTGTAAATGTCAATTAAAAAACGCAGGTAAAATGAAAAACATTTTATTTTACCTCAGTATGACAGGATGGCCACGACTTGGAATCAGTATTGCCAAAAAGGGAAGTATAATTATTCTCTACTTGAAGTTTTACAGACAGTCATGATAACAGACTTAAAGAGATAATAAATTCATAAGGAATTCTGCTAAATGTACAATAATTTACTCATTTTTCTGGTAGCGATCTTTCTTTTCAGCGTGGATAGTGTGCCGGATACACCACTGTTGCCCGGCTGGCAGGGAGGACTGCTTTTTCTTTTCCTGCTCGTGGGATTTGGCTGGATTGCCGGGAAGTTATTCAAAAGATCCGGGGCAACTGAGGCAGCGGGATATTTTCAAACCGAAAAGCAGTTATCCGTATGTGGTCTCTGCTTTTTTGCGGCGACGCTCTATCTCTGTGATTTGAAGTATTATCTATCACAGTTTTCTATAGGAAATAGTATGCCTGGCCTGGTAAATGTTGCCGGGCTTCTGGTTTTTGTTCTTTACCTGAGCCTTATGTGGCGGGCGGGAAGGAAAAACTATCAAAATATTTTTAGACGAGAATACTCAACCACCAGTTTTATCGTTTCGAATCTGAAGGCAAATTTACCCATTGTTTTGCCTTGGATCGCTCTTTCTCTTCTCTACGATCTGATTGGTTTGCTGCCATTTCCAGGGGTACAGCAACTCTTTTCTTCGGAGTGGGGAGATCTGCTTATATTTATGATTTTTCTTCTCTTTGTTCTTCTCTTTTT
>MAXH01000080.1 GCA_001750925.1 Desulfobulbaceae bacterium S3730MH12 | reverse complement strand
GTTTATGATTTTGGCTATGTTGCCCGTATGACCCGGGCATCAATGGCAGAAGTTATGACATCCCAGTACATAAGATCGGCTGTATTAAAGGGCCTTCCTTACAGACAGGTTATTATCAAACATGCTTTGCGCAATGCATTAATAGCACCTTTCACAGTCATTATGTTACAAATCAACTGGCTGTTGTCCGGAGTTATTGTTGTTGAATTTTTCTTTGCCTATAAAGGTTTTGGGGCACTGCTCCTGGAAGCTTCCTTGAATAATGATATTGCACTACTGGAAGCCTGTGCAATGGTGGCGGTTGTTGTGGCTGTCAGCTCACAAACCATAGCTGATATCGGCTATACCTTTCTTAACCCGCGCATACGTTTCAGTTAAGAGACTAAGGAGAAATAAAGAATGACGACTCAATCAACAACTCAAATGCCCTCTGTGGGTTATGGTGCAGCAATTTGGCGCGCCATAAAATCTTTTGGGCTCTTGCGGGAAAGCTGGGTGGGAATGATCGGCGTTTTTCTGGTTCTGTTCTGGGTAATTGTCGCTATCTTTGCCCCATTGATTGCACAATTTGATCCCAACTCATCTATTCAGCCCTTTGCCAAACCAGGGGTAGTGGCAGCTTCGGGTGGTACATTCTGGCTGGGTACTGACCATATGGGCAGAGATATCCTGTCCCGTCTTGTCTGGGGATCACGCACCGTACTGTTTTATGCACCGATTGCAACCTTTAGCGCCTACACTGTGGGTATTTTGATGGGGCTGATGGCCGGATACCGCGGTGGCCTGGTGGATGACATCCTGTCCCGTATTTCAGATATTATTTTATCCTTCCCCGTGCTGGTGCTCTACATCATCGTCATTGCAACTATTGGTGCGTCAGGATTTAACATTGTTATTGCCATTACCTTTGCTTCCTCTCCTGGAATCATGCGTATTGTGCGCGGACTGGTACTGGACCTTCGCAATCGCGACTATGTTGCAGCAGCCCAGACCCGGGGTGAATCTGACTGGAGAATCATGCTGGTAGAGATTTTACCCAACGCCAGGGGTCCGCTTATTGTGGATGCCTGCCTGCGTCTTGGCTACGTAATTATTACCATTGGTGTCCTTGGTTTCTTAGGCCTCGGCCTGCCGCCGCCGGATCCTGACTGGGGAGGGATGGTAAATGAAACACGGCAAATGGCAATGGTTTTTCCCCATATGACCCTGGCTCCATGTATTGCAATATCTTCATTGATTCTAGGGTTTAATCTATTGGCGGACGGGCTGCGTGAAATATCATTGCGTGATTAAAAGGTAAAAAATAATGAATGACAACCAAGAACCTGTACTGATTTGTAAAGACCTCTGCATCTCATATTATACACGAGCCGGAGAGATACCTGCTGTAGTTGATTTTTCCTTGACGGTCAAGCCGGGTGAGACCATCGGTATTGTCGGAGAGTCAGGCTGTGGTAAATCGACGGTTGCAATGGCGATTATGCAGTACATGGGTGCCAACGGCGGTATCAAAAGCGGTAGTATTACGTTCAAAGGCCGTGATTTAACCACTTTAAGCGAAGATGAATTGCGCAGCATTCGAGGATCAGAGATATCAATGATCTATCAGGAGCCTTTTGCTTCTTTAAATCCAAGCCTTAAAATCAGCACCCAGCTTATAGAAGTCCCCTTGGCACATGAAAACATTTCTAAAGATGAGGCACGCAAGAGATCTGTAAAAATGCTGACTGATGTCAAACTGCCCGATCCTGAACGGATCATGGAGTCTTATCCTCATCAGTTATCCGGCGGGCAGCAGCAGCGGGCCGTCATTGCCATGGGGCTTTTGTCTAAGCCATCTTTGTTATTGTTAGATGAACCGACTACTGCTTTAGATGTTACCGTGGAAGCCGGGATTGTTAAATTGATTGGAGATATCAGCAAAAAATTCGGCACGTCCCAGATATATATCTCCCACAATCTAGGGTTGATTTTAGAGACTTGCGACCGGGTATTTGTAATGTATTCCGGTGAAGTTGTAGAAGAAGGAACCATAAATTCTCTTTTTACCTGGCCAAAACACCCCTATACTCACGGCCTTTTTTCCTGTATCCCTTTGCCGACCGCCGATAAAAATGCGGCTCCCCTTAAACCGATCCGGGGGCAACTGCCCCTGCCTTTTGAACGACCTACCGGCTGCTATTTCGGTCCCCGTTGTGATCATTTCGAACATGGGTTGTGTGATAGAGCGCATTTTAAAATGGAAAATGTCGAAGGCAGCGCACCTGACCATCGTGTACGCTGTTTACGCTATAAAGATATTGACCATGCAATAGAGCTGCCCGGCGATACAGCCAAGGAATCACTTGAGATCGGTAAACGGGTTCTTAATGTTGATGGCATGAAGAAATACTACGAGGTAAAAGATACCTCATTGAGGGCCCTGATTACAGGTAAAAGATTTCGTTTTGTAAAAGCAAATGAAGAACTGAACTTTACAGCCCATGAAAGTGAAACTGTCGCTATTGTCGGGGAATCCGGCTGTGGTAAATCAACCTTTGCCAAAGTTCTCATGGGTTTGGAAGCAGGAACCGAAGGAGAGATACGCCATATTGGCAAAGATATTTCAGGTATAGAGGTTCGGGACCGTTCCACCAAACAGATCCGTTCTTTGCAGATGGTTTTTCAAAATCCTTTTGACACTTTAAACCCCAGCCATACCATCGGTGGACAGATATCACGGGTTCTCAGACAATTTGGTGTTGAGACCGATAAAAAGAAAATTTTTAATCGTGTAATGACTTTGCTGGATACAGTCAAACTGCCCAGGGATTTTTATTTCAGGAAACCCAGGCAGTTATCCGGCGGCCAGAAGCAGCGTATCGGTATTGCCAGGGCATTTGCCGGAAACCCGAGTGTCGTAATTGCTGATGAACCGGTTTCTGCTCTGGATGTATCTGTGGCCGCAGCTGTGACTGAGCTTTTGATGGATATCCAGCGCAAGCATAAAACCACACTGCTTTTTATCAGTCACGATCTAAGTGTTGTACGCTATCTGTCGGATCGTATTGTTGTCATGTATCTCGGGCATATTCTTGAAAGAGGGACAACGGAGCAGATCTTCGCTCCACCCTACCATCCTTATACAGAAGCACTATTATCAGCAGTACCCATTGCCGATCCTGAAGTGACCAAGCGTGAAATTGTACTGGAAGGAAACCTGCCCAGCGCGATGAATCCTCCCAAAGGCTGCCCATTTTGCACCCGATGCCATTGGAGAATCGGCGATATTTGCGATAATGAGCCGCCGCCGGAGCAGGTTGTCACAGATCGCCACGTCATCAAATGTCATATACCGCTCGAGGAGTTGAAAAAGGTGGAACCCGTAATCCATGTACCGGATGTATCCGAACGGATCCACGCGCAGCAGTCAAAGTGACCCCGAACTTTTAGGGGGGGCTTTTAATCCTTTAACGAATTTCTGCTTAAATAAACAAAAAAGAGGCTTCTCTAACTGTTTTTATTCAATAATTGATTTCTGGGCCAGGTTATCCCCACGCCAGAGATAGAGTGCAACCAGTGGCACGGTTTCCGTTCGCATCGCATGCGGCATCCAAGAAAATCGCGAATTGCAACGATAAATGCAATGAGGTTGTTTTCCGCCTTCATTTAACCGCAAGAACCGGACAGGGTGCTTCCAGGATAACATACTGGGCGGTGGAACCGAACACCATTTTGCCAACTTTTGACCTTCTTCTGACTCCGATAATGATTTCATCAATATTGTTGTCTTTTGCATAATAGACCAAATGCTCGCCAGGAGACTGGAAATTTACGGATGCCTGGGTCTCACAGGGAATATCATCTATTTTGAAAGCTGTTCTTAGCTTTTCAAGCTTGCTTTCAGCTTTATCGATATCCTCTTTTTTCAACGTAGGACTTTGCATCAGTGAGGTCAAAATATAAATTTCGGCCTTAAATGCATGCCCATGTTTTTGGGCCAGCTTCACAGCCTCTTCAGCTACCTTGGAACCGTCATAACCTACAAGTATCTTCATTTTGTTCTCCTTCCTGTATTAAAGTAGGACCCTAAATGAGCGAAAAAAATCATTAAATACCATTATCGATGAGATATAAAAAACGCGCTTTGATTGCAAGAAGAAATAAAATACTGCCATATAGTATAGTCAGCCCGTTGAGCCGGTATGCCCGTTGGCCCGACAAAATCAGATTGCTTTTAACCGGCCAAACCGGAAACGGGCAAACCGGCTAAACCTAATTACTCCGCCCTGAAAAATAGCACATTTAGGGTTGCAAATTGTTCTTTGAAAACTGAAGTAAGTTGTTAGATCGAAGATCCGGCGGATTAATTGTTTTATGTTGCACATTTTTTTATGCTTTTTTTGGCTTTCTAATTTCATCATAGATGCTGATGTAAAAAAGAATAGTATTACTAAAAGAAGGTTAGAAGATAAGAAAATCAGAAGGTAAGATAGATTCGTAAATCAGCGGATCTTATCTTCTCAATTTCTCACCTTCTTATCTTCTATCGTGTTGCATTGAGCTATGAGCTCTAGGC
>MAXH01000079.1 GCA_001750925.1 Desulfobulbaceae bacterium S3730MH12 | reverse complement strand
TCTTTTGTGACCACGGTCATCAAACGTACGCGATGCTGTTCCCGTAGCCAGGGGAGAGCTCAGGGCCAGCTTCTTTATGGTGACGATTGAGCCGGTTTTCTCACCATCCACTTCCACTGTCACACTGTTAAAAGATGGTGTATCCGATTTAAGTGGTCCGCCCTGCAGCTTCACTTGCTGAGCATTCAGATTTCCTGTTATCTGCAGGGCCGTAGCCGTACTCCCAGATATACTCATATGCCCATTGAGTAGTCCGCTGCCGGTGGGCACATTGGCAGCAGTCGCCAAAATTGAGAGCAGATCGGTTATTTCCCAGTTCTCAATATCAAGTACAGCCTGAGACTGAATCTCATCGAGTTTCGCAATATCTCCTGCAGGCAGTGTTACAGCGCCCTTCCCTTTCACCTGGCCCGTACCATCTCCGGATTGAAAATCGACCAGATAATCCATCGGATTTTCAACTCCTCCAAAATTGAGCTGAAACTTCAGATCCTTTACCACCGGTTTCTCTTTCAAATCCGGGTAGACAGCAGTTACGGTACCCCCGGTGATAGTAAGCTTCCCTTCAATTGGCGGCAATATTATTCCGTTGTTATTTTCCGCTGGCTGTGGAGGTGCTGTTCCTGTAATTTTGGGTTCCTGTTTCTCTGAAGATGGTTCAGTCCCGGCCTGGCCGTGCCCGGACTTCTCATCCAGATAAAAAGAGACCAGTGGCTCACTTATATTCATCTCGCCGATCTCTTTGTGATTGATGGCAAGAGCCAGAAGCCCTTTGGAGATCGTTACATCCGCCACCTTTACCAGGATTCCTTCCGCGCGATTATCATAGGTAATCCCCTGGCATTGGATGATGTTAAACCAGCTCAACGACAGGTTATCGAAATCAACCTGCCCCGGCAGACGACCATTGACGATTTGTTTTATTTTATTTTCACCCCAGTCTGTCGATACCAGGCTGGGAAGAAGAAATATCCCAAGGAAGAAAACCAGTAGTAAGCCGGCCAATATGAATAATGCGATCGATCTCTTTTTTCGAAAAGTGGTTTGGTCTACCATGGTATCTGATCTCCATTCACGCTTAAACATTGGTTGTTTATTCTCGAACCTACATGATCGTCATGATTTCGTTAAGGTAAAGATGATGTTTTTTGTGAAAAACTGACTATTATCTCTTTTTATCAGTACACAACAACCGGGAGTCTTGTATTTACAGCCTATTATGGCATGCAGATGAATTGCAATCAGCAAGGGGGAGACAATATGAGAGTTTACCGAGGGCAGACTCATCATAGCCCTGGATGATGACGCGGAACTTACTCTTGGCTTGCGTTTTGAAACCTGCAAAGATGCATCGGATCCTGTACATATTTGTCAATTTCTGACATAATAATAGGTAGCTTCAGCAGAACAGACGTAGTTTTTCCGCAGACAAACCCGCTTTCTCTTTTGGCAACATCATCATGATTAACAAAAGAAAAAATGGCCGATTTGAGCTGGCTGAAGATGTGATGTTTGCCGATCAGCTAACACACCCCTACTGCTATTTTGGCGGCTCAACCATCAACTACAGTATGAGTGGCATATGTCTTGTCAGTCGCTATGAGGTTATATCCGGTGATCAGCTGTGTATACGAATAATTGGAGACCACCTTCACTCCTGTACCTCGGTTGATGACCTGACCTGTATGGCTGAAGTCAGATGGTGCCGGCCTATCTGCGAATCCCGGGAGCCTGCATACCATATTGGACTCCATTATCTAGGGCAGGTTCCTGCTCTATTCAAACCATGATGGCGTCGTAAAAAGGTCACTCGATGTCTACGCTTATCGGAAGTTACAGATGACTTTCAACTTCTGCTGAATGCAATCCAGGTCATATCATCATACTGCTCAGTACCGGCAGTGTGGTGGACAAGTGCGGTTGTCAAGGAATCAAGGCGCTGCTCCATGGAACCATTTTCATCAAGAATCTTCAGGAGCTGTGTCTTGCCAAAAGAACGCCCATCTGTGGAAAGCGCATCAGGCACACCATCAGTGCAGGCGAAAAGCAAATCGCCTGTCTGCAGCTTAATGCATTTGCTGGCCACAGGCAGGTCAGGAAACATTCCTATGGCTGGGTTGGTCGGCATCAAGAGCTCACTGCTCCCGTCAGCCCTTAGGGCGAGAGGTGCGTCATGTCCGCAATTGATATACCATACCTCATCCTGGTCCCTTGACAGAACTGCTATAAAGACAGTGGCAAACATACTCGCCTTCGCGTGATTTTCAGCAATATAATCATTGGTTTTACGAACAGCCTCAACAATCATTACTCCATTGGTTGCATCCGAATCGCTCCCCTCATCAAAGCATTGCTGGATATTGGCCCGCAGAAGACTGCGAAAAAGTACCATGAACAGAGCTGCTCCCAGCCCCTTATCACAGACATCGGCAAGAACCAGAGCAAGCTTTTTATTCTGATCAAGGGAGAAGGCATCATAAAAATCGCCCGCCACCTGTCGGGCAGATTGAAAATATGAAAAAAGCTCCCACCCTGCAATCTGTGGCAAAGATTCGGGGAAGAAACCAATCTGAATCTGCCTGCCGATCTCGAGCTCATGCTCTGCCACATCCCTTGCCTTTTCCACTGTACGATAGAGACGGGCATTATCAATTACACCGGCAACCTGACCTGCAATAGTCTGGGCCAGACGAACCTCTTCTCTGGAGAAAACAGCCTGGGATTCAGACGGAATACCGATAGTACCGATAACTTCCCCACGGGCAAGCAGGGGGACAACCAGCAGGCATGAAGTGCCGCGCCGCACCATCACTTCATGAAGTGAAAGGGTAATGGGGTTGAACTGGGCATCCGGTACTACTATAGGTTGACCGGTTTTTATAACAAAAAGGCTGGCATCATTTCCTTCAAGAGAAAATTCAAGGCCGGTAGCGTCACTTTCTTCGGGATCTTCAGAATGAAAAGCAACGACCTGTAATCCGGTTTGTGAGTCATTAAGCAGAGCAATACCGGTATTACGAGCGTTAAATACGCTCACCATCTCCTGACAAATAGAGTTAAGTATCTCATCAAGATCGAGGCTGGAACCGGTTGCTACCGAAAGATGGTTGAGGATAGCCAGCTCGTCTGCCTGCTTTTTTAAAAGCTGTTCGGTTTCAACAATTCCACCGTTTATATAGCTCTGTTTATCAACAAAGTACATCCATCCGCGCAGACATTGATTGCCGTCAGAATCAAGTTTTTGCAGAGAGCTGAGGGAAAGACAAACTGTCAGCGGCTCACCGCCTGAAGGCTGCAGCTCAAGAAGAACCTCCTGCTGCTGTCCCTCTGATATCACCCGGGAAAACATTTCAAGAATTTCGTCCTTTTTCCCACCAAT
>MAXH01000078.1 GCA_001750925.1 Desulfobulbaceae bacterium S3730MH12 | reverse complement strand
GACGAATGCATTGAACTTTGCAATGAGATCGTTATTGATCAGGAAGGAACCGGGGATGAAACAGCCGAAGATGATGGCATTATATCCCTGAAACCAGTGGAGATTAATTCGCATCTTGCAGATTATGTCATAGGTCAGCCATATGCTAAAAAGGTTCTTGCGGTCGCAGTTCACAATCATTACAAACGGATCGATGCTCCCGATGAGGATGATTCCGTTGAGCTGCAAAAATCAAATATTGTTTTGATTGGACCAACAGGCTGCGGGAAAACTCTTATTGCCCAGACACTGGCTAAGGTGTTGAATGTCCCATTCTGCATGGCTGACGCTACAACTCTTACAGAGGCGGGTTATGTAGGTGACGATGTTGAAAATATCCTGGTTCATCTTCTGCAGGCAGCTGACTATGATGTGGATAAGGCCCAGCGGGGCATTATTTATATCGATGAAATTGATAAGATAGCCAGAAAATCTGATAGTCCTTCACTCACGCGGGATGTTTCAGGGGAAGGTGTGCAGCAGGCACTGCTTAAAATTATTGAGGGAACTATTGCTTCGGTACCGCCTAAAGGCGGTAGAAAGCATCCACAGCAGGAACTTGTCCAGATAGATACTACGAACATCCTTTTTATATGTGGTGGTGCGTTTGTAGGACTTGATGCAGTGGTAAAGCGTAGACAGGGGAAAAAGTCGATTGGGTTTGGTGCAAAGGTAATGGACGATGGCAAAAAGAAACTGGGAGAACTTCTGGCTTCTGTCCAGGCGGAAGACCTGCTGAAGTTTGGCCTTATTCCCGAACTCGTTGGCCGGCTGCCGGTTATTGCCACGATGGACGAGCTGGACGAAAGTGATCTTATTCGTATTCTGAAAGAGCCTAAAAATGCCCTTGTAAAACAGTACCAGAAACTCTTTGAGTTTGATGGAATAAGCCTTCGGTTCACTGAAGGTTCGCTGGTCGCCATTGCACAGCAGGCAATGAAGAGGAAATCTGGAGCACGTGGTCTTCGTTCTGTTATGGAAGAGGCTATGCTTGATGTGATGTATGATCTGCCTTCTAAAAAAGATGTGCAGGAATGTGTCATAAATAAACAGGTTATAACCAATGGAGAATACCCGGTGGTTCTTTATCAGAATGGTGCCGGGACTCAGTTGAAAACAGCCTGAATAAAGAAATTCCGATCTATTCGGATGATATATTTAAGGAGATTTCGTGACGAAACTTTACCCATTGATGCCGTTGAGGGACATTGTCATTTTTCCTCATATGGTTGCACCACTTGTAGTCGGGAGAAAACAGTCTATCCAGGCTCTTGAGGATGCAATGGATAAAAAGACGGATATCCTGCTGGTAACTCAGAAAAAGTCTACTGTAGATGAGCCCAACCCTGATGATCTTCATGGTGTTGGTACTCTGGCGACAGTCATGCAATTGCTGCGCCTTCCTGACGGAACGATCAAAGCTCTGGTCGAGGGAAAGGCGAGGGCAAAAATTATCTCTTATGTGCCGAACGATAATTTTTTGCAGGCAGAGGTGGAAGAAGAGATCGATGGTTTTGAAGGAATTGAAGAGCTGACTGTGTACGAACGTGAGTTGAGGAAATTTTTCGAAAAATTTGCAGCAACTGACCGGAAAATTGCGAAAGAGGTGATCAACTCGGTAAAAGCTATTGAAAATCCATTTAAACTGCTCAACATCATCTGCTCCCATCTGCCGTTGAAAAGTGATGAGAAACAGTCGATCCTCGAGATTGAACCTCTCAATTTACGTATGGAAAAAGTTCTTAACATTCTCCATCGGGAAATTGAACTTGCAGAGCTTGAGAAAAAGATCAACGCTAAAGTAAAAATGCGTATGGGGAAAACCCAGCGAGACTATTATCTTAGTGAGAAGGTGCGGGAAATCCAGGGCCAGATAGGGCAGAACGAGGATGGTCTTGATGAAATGGGTGAGCTGGAGGAATCAATTAATTCCAAGAAAATGCCGGTTCTTGCTAAGGAAAAGGCACTAAAAGAGCTGAAGAAGCTTAAAAGCATGCCACCCATGTCTGCTGAAACGACGGTTGTTCGAAATTATATAGACTGTATCGTCAGCCTGCCCTGGCACAAAAAATCCAAATCAAAAATTGATATAAACAAAGCTGAGAAGATCCTTGATGAGGATCATTACGGGCTGGCCAAACCTAAAGAACGTATTCTGGAGTATCTGGCAGTTCAGGCTCAGGTAAAGAGAATAAAAGGACCTATACTTTGCCTTGTCGGGCCTCCAGGGGTTGGTAAAACTTCTGTCTGTAAATCCATTGCCCGCGCAATGGGAAGAAAGTTTGCCAGACTCTCCTTAGGTGGAGTACGGGATGAGGCTGAGATAAGGGGACACAGACGTACCTACATTGGAGCAATGCCCGGAAAAATCATCCAGTCAATGCAGAAGGTCAATGTTGCCAACCCCGTTTTTTGTCTTGATGAAGTAGATAAGATGTCAATGGATTTTCGTGGAGATCCTTCTTCGGCTCTTCTCGAAGTTCTTGATCCCGAACAGAATGTTGCTTTTAATGATCACTACCTGGATATAGATTATGACCTGTCGGAGGTGTTTTTTATCACCACCGCAAATAATCTTCATGGGATCCCCGTACCTCTTCAGGACAGAATGGAGATTATCGAGCTCAGCGGCTACACTGAAGAGGATAAGCTGAAGATTGCTGAAGGATTTCTTATTCCCAAGCAGCTTGAGGAAAATGGTTTTAAAGAGGACGACATTCAATTGACGAGTGGCGCAATCCTGGAAATTGTGCGTCGCTATACCAAAGAAGCCGGTGTTCGAAGTCTGGAAAGGATAATTGCGTCCCTTTGCAGGAAAATCGCTCGCGACAAATTGAAAAAGAAGCTAAAAAGCAAAAAGTATAGGATCAGTGTCCAGTCGATACAGAAATATCTGGGTACACCGAAGTTCAGATATGGATTAGCGGAAGAAAATGATGAGATAGGTCTTACCACCGGCCTTGCATGGACCCAGGTAGGGGGAGAGTTATTGCAGATTGAAGCAACACTTATGACCGGCTCCGGAAAATTGATTATTACTGGAAAACTCGGTGATGTGATGCAGGAGTCAGCCCAAGCTGCACTCAGCTATGTGAGGTCAAGGGCAGCTTTATTAGGACTTGATGAAGATTTTTATCAGAAGCTTGATATCCATATTCATGTCCCTGAAGGAGCGATTCCAAAAGATGGTCCGTCTGCAGGTATTACTATCGCTACGACATTGGTTTCAGCATTAATTAAGACACCGGTAAAACACAATCTTGCAATGACCGGAGAAATAACCTTGAGGGGGAGGGTGCTTCCCATAGGTGGACTTACAGAGAAACTGCTTGCCGCCAAAAGAGGGAATATTACCCATGTGCTGATCCCCAAAGATAATGAACGGAATCTTAACGATGTTCCCGTCAAAATAAGGAAATCACTGGTAATTGAGGTGGTAAACCATATGGACGAAGTCCTTGAACATGCCTTGGTGTCAACGGAGGGAAAATCGCTATTTAAAAACTGATTTTGCTTGACGTAGAAGAGGGAAGTTGGTAAACAATCCCTCACGTTTGGAAATCGATGGGCGGCTAGCTCAGTTGGGAGAGCATCGGCCTTACAAGCCGAGGGTCACAGGTTCAAGCCCTGTGCCGCCCACCACAGACGTAAAAATTGTTGGAGCGGTAGTTCAGTTGGTTAGAATGCCGGCCTGTCACGCCGGAGGTCGCGGGTTCGAGTCCCGTCCGCTCCGCCAGTAAATCCAAGCACTTAGCGAACGTTTCGTTAAGTGCTTTTTTTGTTTCCCCCCATTTTTCCCCATCTATTTTTACAACAAAAAAACCCGATCCAGATATAAACCTGAACCAGGTTTTAATTTGCTGCCAGAAAAATTAGATGCAGTAGTAAATAAACAGAAATAATGATTGTCAACAAAGTCGAGAATTGAACTGATGCCCTAAAAAAAGAGCGGGATCTAACATGATTGGCTGGTCACCGGTACAACGAATTGTCAGCTCGAAAGAGACTACGAATATAAAAATGAATTTCCACAGAGCCCAGCCGTGACAATCAATTCATGCAGATATTTTAATTAGAGGTGAAATTATGAGTTAGTAATTTGTTCTTCCCACAAACAAGGCTCCTTGAAAAGAGGAGTTTCATATAAGCGGTTGAGATCAGAGACCGGCAGAGTTAGCAGTAACCAGTTTGGGATAATCTGGAACCTTGGCAGCAAGACTTAACACTAGAAAACCGCGTTGCCCACTGGTTCCTTGCAGCGATTTGTTTTGCATTTACTTATTTGAAGAAGTTGCAAGCAGAATACCAAACCCTATAAATACAGCCCCACTTGAACGGTTGAAATATTTGATTCTATTAGGTTTACCAAGCCAGTTTTTTGTTTTTTGTGCCAAGAAAGCATAAAACATTAAAAATGAAAATGAGAACAACATCAATGTTATCAGGAGCACCAAACACTGACCAAATAATGGACTGTGAGTATTGATAAATTGTGGAAACAGTGCGGTAAGAAATACGATTGCTTTTGGGTTACTAACTGCTACCAACAAAGCTTGAACAAATAGTCTGTTTGATTTGATTTCCGAAGGAATTATTTGCTCAGCCGTGGATATGGAGCCAGATGTTTTTTGAAATATCAATTTTACACCAAGGTAAAACAAATAAGCAGCGCCAAAATATTTAATTGCATTGAAAATTGATGCCGATGCATTCAGTATTGTACCAAGGCCCGATATTGCAACAATCCCAAGTATCATGAGGCCAGCAATGTTGCCAAGTGCAATATAGGTCGCATTTTTCCATCCATACAATGCTGAATTTGTGACGATGAACAAAACAGCAGGGCCAGGTGTAGCTGTGGCCGCAATAACTAAGGCTAAATATATTATCCAAGATTCCAACGACATTTCGTTAACCATTATTGGTGATGTTAGGGGTTAGTCTAACAAATTATTAAATAGGCCTACGTAACCTTCGATGTTGAGTGAAATTCAGAAGCCTGAAATTCCCTATTTCACAAAATTTCTTTTCTTATAAGTACAGGAAATAAATCCGTATTTCAAGGTATAAGGCAATAAGTAGTCAGGTAAAAGCAGACTGACCAAACAGAAACAAGGCATCCCAGATGTTGCAGAACATCAGCTATATCTTGCCAAGTTTCTGCTTAATAAATGAACCAATCATCTACTCATCAGGCTGCTAATTCATATCACTCCCATCAATCTGACATCAAATCTACCAGTTAACGTGCTAAACGATTAAACAGTTCTCCTCCTTACAAGATAGAATAATAGTATTATACTATCAACAAGTTATGTCAAAATTGTATTTACAATGTCACATATGTCATTCTTCTCTTCCAGTACCACTAATCCCTCACAAAATGTAGCTACAGTTACCGGTATTGCCACCGCTGGATAAATCAATGAAAGAGCGTCTAACAAGATCATGCCCTGCTTTTTCTGTTATCCTATCTTTTCTTTAAATTTTTCATTAATCTGATAAACAAAAGCCAGTATTTCCGCTACAGTTTGATAAAGCTCTACAGGTATTTCATCACCGACAGGAACCTTTGAGAGTAGCTCGACAAGGTTTGGGTCTTCCTGGATATGAATACCGGCTTCACGGGCTGTTTCGATGATTTTCTCTGCAATAGTCCCTTGACCGCCGGCAACAACCTTTGGTGTTCGTGATTCCTTTTCATCGTAAACAAGAGCTACTGCCTTGGTGATTTGATTTCGTTTTTCCATATTTCAGGCTTTGGTGTTGATTATAGAATTTCCTTCCGGGATTAGGTGTTGTATCAAATCAGTTATCGGGTCAGGGGCATCTGCTGAAAAAGAGAGGTTGATATGACCTGTTCCGCTAACTGCACTTTTGAGTTGTTCACTGTATAGAGCAGCAAAATCAGCTTTTTCTTGTGAATCTGTGCGAAAACGAATGTAGAGTACATCCTCTGTTTTCAAAAAATCAATCTGTATATTTCCCAGCTCTGCCATAGTCAAGTGAAGGGAAAAACGTTTATCTAAATTGCTGTCCCTGTTACTTGACTTGTTGTCATCATTATATTTGACAAGCAGGTAGCCTTGTTCAATAAAAGGTAAAGGAAGCGGCAAGATAAACTGTCTGTCGCTCTGGCTGTGGAGCTGAGCAAGTTGAAACAGCTCAATAATAGTAAGGAGTCTGGTGCTAGATTCTGCGATGTTTTCTACGTTTTGAAAGATGTTAGCGATGTCCAGCAATGCCGCCTTTAAACTGCTGCCGGCCGCAGCTTTATCTCCTCTGGCCAGTGCATTTTCAAAGCCCAATCCAAGTTGATCAATGAGTAGCTTTATGGCCTGGCCGCCATTTTTGTCAGACAAAATTTCCTGCTGGAGCGCAAGAAAGTTATTCAATATATTGCTGGTTGGTTGTGGCAGGGTGTTGATGGGTGAAGGTGTCTGTTGTTTGAAGGCTTGAAAGAGTTCGGTCAGGTCAATGTTTTTTCCCAGAAGTGTAATTGACCTGCCAAAAAACTGATCAGGTGTGCTAGTTACTATTTTCAGTTCAATTTGGGGAGTAGTTTTTACTACCTGGAGTTGCAGAGTTTGGCCGGGAGTGAGTGTAGCTTTTGATTCAGCGGTAAGGTGTTGGCCGGAAATATCCAGCAAAAAGCGGTTTGCTCCTTTCGTCTCGAGCACCATGGCTTTGAGAAGCTGGCCAGGTTTCGAGAAATTTTCTCCCTTGTTTCGATCCCCTGTTTGCGATGTGGTCGGACCGATAGGGGGAATAAAGGTTGGTGGAGTGATAGTAACCATGTGTATGTATCGACTGAAAGAGAATAATCCTTAAACCTCTACAACAGCAATCCATCACTTTTTTCGTCAACTATCTGTCTTTTACCTGTACCTTAAGACGCAATAATTTTCTCTGAATAAGAAGACAACAGCCAATGATTTTGTCTCTATCCTCTACAGAGATATCGTCAAAATGATAAGCGGCCTCAAAACGTTCATCACTTAGTTTAACTGAACGCACCTGATGTGCTAGTAGTGTAACGGTTTCAGGTTCAGCCAGAGGAATGGTTATTTCAAGGCGAACCTGTTTGTCAGCAGGGGGTTCCTCAGGAAAGAAGGCCAGGACACCGTTGCCGCTGATATCAATGGTTTTACCTTCAATTGACCAGGTTTCGTTTTTATTTTCGAAAAGTTCAGTTTGAAAAGATTTGCTGATGATTTTTGCCGTTGCGTCAACTCTGAAAAATTCACGCATCTCATCATGAGTGATGGATTTTTTTACGATCATTTGCAGAGTTTGGGGGTTTTTTATTTTCTGTATCATTGCCTCGAGTGATACAGTTGGTCCCCCCATGTCGATACTTATTATGCTGGCTCGAGAGAGTGAAATATCCTCAACAGGGAGAACACCAAGTTCAAAAAGGAGGTTCAATTCAGGAGGATCACTTTTCTGATAAACACATTGGGCTCTGTAAAGTTCCGGGCCCTTTTTTAATGGGAGGAAAATTCTAACCGGTTTACCGTGGGGGATACTTACTAATGTTCTGATATCAAAGGTCATATTATCTTAAGAGGGAAGCAGTTTACAAATTTTTAAGCACTAATTTAACAGATGAGAGTATAAAAGTGATCATTTATGAAAGGTGATCAATTCGTAAAAAGGTCTCTGCTTCGTCATTCCCGCCTGCGCGGGAATGACGGGATGCGAACTATTTGGGTTTTTACGAACCCATCAAACGTAACTTCATCGCTGTTTTATTACAATACAAAAACGGCCTGTTTGAAATGAGGCCGCTGACAGGAGAGAGTTTTTTAGCCAACTCCGCGGACACCACGATGAGTGGTAGAGTGTGAAGTGTATCCGGCAAGAGCGGTTCGTCCACCGCGCAGCTTGTTGAGTTCAGAGGTAGTGACGGCCATTGTACCCCGAATTTTCGGCATAAGTAGTTTGTTAAGTTTAAGAATCGATTTGATAAACTGCTGACGTTTGCGGTAGAGAGTATTTTCTTCCCAGGCAGGTGGGTCATCTCTGAACAGTGGCAGCAGCATTTTGTCCTGCCGGCTAGCTGCATTTTGTAATCTCTGTAGTTTGTCAGCATGACCAGGAATTTCAGAGTAGTTGCAGTTATCCAGTGTCTGTAATAACTTTTCAGCATGTTGTAAGAGTTCGCGGTACTGTTCAACCGAGATGGAAAGAAGCTTTTCGGTCTGCGCATTCAATCCGGACATTATTGCTCCTCTATAGTGCTGCAGCAATTTTGCTGCCAGTTGTTTTGCACAGCTTCTGCCGCTCTTTCGTATAGATTCCTGCCGCTTCAATCCATGTGTCGCGCAGTCCGGACAGCAGGTTCTCCACAGTTTCCAAAGCCCTGGCATCTCCCTCCAGGTTGGCCCGGGTAAGTTCCCGGATCATAAAACCGTAAAGGGCATCAAGTTCGGAAGCAATACGCCCGCCAATTCCATGATCAAGACTATTGGAGAATTCACAAACAATTGCCATGGTACTGCTGATTTTTTCAGCCTGGACAACCTTGTCATCAGCATCCATTGCCTGGATTGCCTGACGACAGAAATGGATCGCTCCGTCATAGAGCATGATCAGGATCTGTTCAGGAGATGCAGTTTGGATCTGATTGTCTTTGTATTGATGCATATAAGGGTTCATTATTTATTACCTGTCATCATATTATTCAGCATATCCATTTGCTGGCCCAAAAAGCTTGACTGAGCATTCATGCCACTGATCAATTGCTCAAGAGCTGCAAACCTGGCACGCATTGCGTTTTCTTTATGATCCAGCCGCACCTCTGTCTGAGCAATTCTGTTATCAATTCGTTTCAGATTGGAATAGGTATTCTCCTTACGTCCTGCAAAAAATCCATCAACAGAGCTGGTAAGACTTTCAAGGTATTCTTTAAACCGGGTTGCAACTCCAGGAGCAGTTGTCTGACCAACCAGCATAGCCTCCACGTCATCAAGGTTTTCCTGAAGCGCAGAATCCAACACCTTATCGTTTATCTTCAGGGTTCCATCTCTTTGGGTTTCAAGACCCAATTGTGACAGGTAATTGAATGACCCGGAATTATTTACCCTGGTTGTCAGCATATCCTGCAAATGTCTCTTGACAGAATTTAAGCCGGAATCTCCGGCAAGAATCCCACCTTCTGAACCGTTGATGACTGATTGACTGGTAACAAAAGCAACAGTATCGTTATAGCCGTTGACAAAGGCCTGAATCTGTTCTTTGATCACCTGTTCATCAAGTTTTACATTCATTGCAGTCCTGGTTCCGGGTTCAGCCTTAAGCAGGTTGAGGGTAATACCGGGAATCGCCTGGGATATGGTGTTATTGTCGCTGTAGATATCGATATTATCAACTTTGATATGAGCCCTGGTCGCTGCCTGGGTCATCATTAGCGGTTCGTTTGCAGGAGTGAGCAGATCACCATTGGAAAGATTGGAGACATCCACGCTAAATGTTGTTGCAGAGTCAGCGCCAGTCAGTACAAGACGATAGGGGTTTGCAGTACCGTCATTAATAATAGTTGCAGAAATACCGATGCCACCATTATTAATAGCCGTCATGATGCCTTCCAGGGAACCATGTCCAGGTGAGACAGCTATATTTTGTGGAATTCCGTCAACGGTGATTGATAAAGTTCCATTACCAAACTGATTAATTCCTCTATCACTGAACCCGGTGGTAACATTTTTTTGTACCTGTGCAAGGGCCATCACTTCGATCTGGTAACTGCTGCCGGGTAAGGCATCGGTGGTGCCGGAGGCTGTAAATAGACCTGATTCAGCAACATTAATAGTGCTGGGGTGGAAATCGTTTGTTGCGTCGAGATCTTTGACACTTGCAAGAAAATTATTCAGCTTGGTATCAAATATTCTATAAGCGTCTAGTCGATTATTGAGCCATGTCTTATCAGCTTCCATACGCATGAGTGGTTGACGCTCCAATGACATCAACTCGGAGACGATGGAATTGGTATCCAATCCTGTTGCCAGGCCGCTGAATGTTATAGTCATAGCTACCTCCCACTTACCGGAAACAGATTTTCTGTCCCGGAAAAATTAACTTCTGGTATTTACAATATTACCGCGGAGGTCATCAAGAACAACTCTGATGTTCAGTAGTTCCTCTGCGGGTAGTTGGCGAATCAACTCATCGGTATTACGGTCAACTATTTTGACTACCAGTTGATCGCCTATCTCATCTCTTTCAAAACGTACACTGTAAAGACCTTCCTCAGTAAGATTCTTGATCTGCTTGAGCAGTTCCTCCGGGGCAATCTGGTGTTTATCAGTTTGAGGTTCCTGGGATATATCTTCTTTTACCTTACGGTCGGAATCAATTTTTTCAGCGCTATCTGATAATCGCGGAAGAGTATTTCCAGCTATATTCATCGCTTCAACATTCATGAGTCTTCTCCTGTGAAACCATTAAATCAAGTCTGTTGGTTTTGTATAAGGGGTCACTCATCAACCCCTTATATGAAACTTACCGTTTACTCCAGTCTATCCCAACAGAGATACTGCCAGCAGAGGAGTTTGATTTGCTTGAGCCAGAATCGAAACGCCGGCTTGCTGCAGGATACTGTTTCTTGTCATCTCTGATGTCTCCATAGCGATATCCGCATCAAGAATTCTGGAACGGGCAGCGGAGAGATTTTCAGAAACACTGTTCAGGTTGGCAATGGTATACTCAAAACGGTTCTGGACAGCACCCAGGCCACCCCTGATACCATCGATCGTATTCATAGCAGTGTCTACAGCGGTAATTGCAGCTGTAGCACCAGCGACATCGCTGATATCAGTGCCTGCTAGACCAAGGGCAGCAACTTGTGCATCGCCGATACTGAAGGTTATAACCTGCCCGGCATTGGCACCAACTTGAAAGGTTGCACCAGTCATGGAACCGTCCAGCAGATTCCTGCCGTTGAACTGAGTGCTGGTAGCAATCCGATCGACCTCGTCAATAAGTTGGGCTACTTCGGCCTGCAGAGAAGCACGGTCAGCTGCACTATTGGTATCATTAGCGGATTGAATAGCAAGTTCACGTATCCGCTGCAGAATATTAGTGCTTTCCTGCAAGGCACCTTCAGCGGTCTGCGCCAGGGAGATACCATCATTGGCATTTCGTGCGGCCTGGTTTAAGCCACGAATCTGTGCAGTCATACGGTTGGAGATGCCAAGACCGGCGGCATCATCTTTGGCACTGTTGATTCGGAGTCCTGAAGAAAGGCGCTCCATTGCTCTGTCCAGAGCAACCTGAGTTTTTCCAAGATGACGCTGGGCGTTTAAAGAAGCGATATTTGTGTTTAGTGTTAATGCCATGTTAAATTCCTCCATGAATTTGTAAAAATGGGCGTCCTTGCCCGGAAATACAAAACTACTTTTTAACTACTGAACGTTCGATTTTTGTAATTGCCCTCCCCGTTTTGTTATGATATGAGGTGATTTATTGGCCGGTTGGCCTGCTTAACTGAAAAAATACAGCTACCAGTTTCCTATCTTGTCGGCAGTCCAGCGCCTTATCTTTAGATAAAAGTAGAGGCTGCCTTGAAAAAAAATGGAGGTTGCTTTTAAGCGTTCGCCAGGAAGGTTTTCGATTCATATGAAGAATCTTCAAGGATAATCTGGATCGCTCTGTTGGTGGATGGGGCGAAAAGTATCGGTGCGGCAAGATTGATGCTTATATTTTGATCAGGTGGGACAGTTACCACAGAAAGGATAAAACAGGGTTCCTCAGTATCTATCAGCAGCTGTTTTCTTTCGGTATCATCGGGGGTTATGCTGTAGTCAAGAAAGAAGTTGGTTGGATCGGTAAGAACAAAGGCAATCTCAGTATCATCGATGGCCTGAATCCAGAAGAGGGGTCCTTTTTTCTTGTTTGGCATCACAATAAAATCATGCAGGGTTGGAAATCCTATTAAACCTGCGGGGAAGTGGAGGAGATTGGCCGGATCATATTCGACCTGCCCAAATCGGGTTTCAATCTTTTTCATTTTCTTTTTTATCCCTGGAAAAGTTTGTACTGAGGGAGTCCAGATCAGTTATGTCCCAGTTTGCAGCGTTACGGTTCTCTTCAGCCAGCCGATCATAAACTTCCTGCCGATGGATTTTTTTATCCAGAGGTGCAGCAATGCCGATACGGACTGCACCACCTTTGATTTCTATAATTTTGATAGTAATATCATCCCCGATGATTATACCTTCACCGGGTTTCCTGGTTAAGACCAGCATTAAGAACTCCGTATAGTATCAGCCCTGGATAACTCCCGGACTGCTAAAAATAATCAAGAATTGAAATGTCTGAAACCCTGCCACTTATATTAAGTGCTGCACGAAAGGCAGTCTCTTGTTGTAGTATGTCGCTAAACACTTCAACCATATCTGCGTCCTGATATCTTGAAAGTATCTGTTCCAGATCGATTCTTGCATCCTGCTGGTGCAGTGCAGCAGAATCGACCCTGGCAGCTTTCGAGCCTAGAATAGATCTGAGGCTGCGATTTTGATCTGCAGCAATATCAAGGTTAGCCATCTGAGCTTGTATTGATCCACCGGGGCCGCTGATATTATCTACGTTGCCGGCACGAACGGCTTCCTCCATACGCGTAAGCACTGAAAAGAGATCGGCGGATGTTGGTCCATGCTGAGGATCCGTTGAACCCGTGGCAGCAGTTTGGTTGCTGATGCCCATAAAAAGTTCATTTCCAGTGAGGTTTACTTCGAGAAACTCACCGGGTGTAATTTCCAACTCTGTTCTATTGTGATCACCATTATACAGGTAAGGCCAGGTAGTAATGTCATTTGCATCGTAAAGCGCAGGATCATAAGCTGGATTCTCGGTGAACGGTCTGGTTTTTTCTTTAAACCCGGCAAAGATGTATTTTCCATCAATAATAGCGTTGGAAGAAGCCAGTAGTCGATCTTTCAGCCCAGCTATTTCGTCTGCCAGATTTGCCTGATCAGATGGACCCATGGCTCCATTTACAGAGCTAATTGCGATTTCTTTAACTCTGACGAGTATATTTTCCACCTCAGCCAGGAAACCATCAGTAGCAGCCATTTTATCGCCGGCATGTCCGGTAGTATCAAGATAACGCTCATTCTGCTGCAGTTGTGTTCTGGTCGTGAGTACAGGGCGAACTGCCCCGGGATCATCGGATGGTCTGTTAAGTTTGAGACCGGTAGCCCCCTGGTTTCGCAGGTCGAGCAATTCGGTTGTGATCCGTTCAAGGTTTGACTTCATTAACCTGTAAGTGGTATTCTCTGTCACTTTCATATTTCACCCGCTGGGCCAGTGTTATTTTTTTAGGTTAATTATTGTACCCATCATTTCATCGACAGTAGAGAGGAATTTTGCCGATGACTCAAAACCGCGCTGAAACTGAATAAGGCTGATCATCTCTTCTTCCAGTGACACGCCTACAAGGCCATCTCTGAAATTTTCAAGCTGAACCAGGGCATCTTTGGCCCCCTTGAGGGAAAGTTGATTCTGGCTGCTTTCGATACCAACGGTGGCAACGATCTTTGCGTAAAGGGAATTGAAACTGTCGGTACCATCTATCAGGTAGTTGTCTCCAATATTTGAAAGAGTAAGTGCATTTCTGTTATCCCCTGGTGCAACTGCAGTCGGCGGAGGGCCAGGATCCGGTGCCGCACTTGCAGCAATTTTTACAGGATCAGTTATAACAACACTCATTT
>MAXH01000077.1 GCA_001750925.1 Desulfobulbaceae bacterium S3730MH12 | reverse complement strand
TTACGACGTACCCTGGTACGCCGAAATAATAAGAAATTTACGCGCCTTGCATATGAAGTTTTTTACTTAGCCATCTAGAGTTTTATGTTTTTTCGATTCCATCAACCTTAATAAACCGACTAAGATAATAAGATATGAGACAGATAGTTATTGACGAACTCTCCCCCATGGAACGGGACAATATAGACTCCTACCTCAAACGTTCCATCAAGCAGGGGGCGATGGTCGGCCTATACTGGCTGGAGCTGCCCCCGGATCTTCTCTCTGAAGCTCAACTGGGCCACGAAGACCATGGCCCGTTTTATCTGGGGGTAGAAGTTGACGACCAGTCGGTCAAATTTGAACTTCTCGTCCGCAGTCAGACCAATCTTCATTGTACGTGCATAGCTCATGCCAGCAACAGCCAACGCCAATTTGTCCTCAATTTCATCGACAGGATGGTAAAAGAGGAGATGATTTCGTCCTGAACAAACAGATTTTTTTCGTACAGCAGATAAAAATAAAAAGGAGAAAAATATGAAAAAATTTATCTTTAGCAGTATCGCTCTATTGTTTTTAATCTCAACCGGCAGCGGCATGGCAGGAGATATTTCTGTAGGCTCCGTCACCCCGCTTACCGGAAAACTTGCCGTGTACGGTGAAGGATTTCAGCAGGCCATGCTGCTCGCTGCAGATGAAATAAATGCAGCAGGAGGCATCAAGGGAAATAATCTTAAAATAGTATTTGAAGACAACAATTCTACCTCGAAAGGCTCTGTATCCGCCATCAGGAAACTTATAACCATAGATAAACTTCCCCTTATCTTTGGTCCCGCCTCAAGTTCAAATTTTCTTGCTGTATGCCCCATTGCCCAGGATAACAAGACCATCCTTCTGGCTGCTGAAAGTGCTGCAGCAGCCATTACTAAATGCGGTTCCTATGTATTCAGGGTCTTCCCTTCAGACCTTCTTCAGGGTGTTGGTGTGGCAGAGCTTACCAACTCTCTGGGATATAAGGAAGTTGTGCTGACATATGTCAACAACGACTGGGGAGTGGGACTTGCAGAGGTTTTTAAAGCCGAGTTCACAGCTTCAGGCGGAAAAATAATTGATGAACTTCCCCATGCCGAAGGAAAGACAGACTACCGAAGCGAAATTCTCAGAATGAAGCGTCATAACCCGAAAGCTATCGTCAACCTCACCTATATTAAAGAGGGTGCCACCATATTGAAACAGGCCTATGAAACAGGTCTCAATGTCCAGTGGCTCATGGGGTCTGCCTCCAAGTCACCGAAGCTGATCGATCTTGCAGGCAAGGCAAGTGAAGGTGTAATCGGCACCTATCCCACCTTCTCCCAGGAGACCCCCCAGTACAAAACCTTTAAAGCGGCATGGGACAAAAAATATCCAGGAAAGAAAACCCCGGTATTTGGTGAATACAACTATGACATGGTGAAACTGACTGCACTGGCTCTGGAATCAGCAGCCTCAGAAAGCAGTGATGACATCAGGGATGCGTTAATAAAGGCAAGCCAGGGATATATCGGCACCACAGGGGATAAATCCTTTGATGAAAGCGGTGATGTCAATGCATCTTACGGCCAGTGGACGATCAAGGATGGCAGCATCACAGACTACAAGTAAAGAAGATCCTCCACCATGACAGGCTATTATGCCCAGCTTCTTGTAAACGGGATTATTGCGGGATCAATTTATGCCATGTTTGCCGTGGGACTTGCCATGGTGTACGGGGTCTTTAAATTTATCAATTTTTCCCACGGGGAACTTATCACGTGGGGAGCATATCTTACCTGGATGTTCTCCTCACCCCCATTTTCCCTTCCCGTCTATATTTCTGTAGTACCTGCTCTTCTTATCACCGTGGGAATTGGTCTTGCCCAGGACAGATTTGTTTACCGCTCTTTACGCCAGAGCAATCCAATCGCCATCCTTATCGCATCCATAGGGCTTTCCTATATGTTGAGGAATGGTATACGGCTTTGCTGGGGGTCAGACCTGCAGACCTTTGACCTCCCCCTGTCCACGGGAATTCTTTTGGGCGGCATTTACATCACAAAAATCCAGATCCTCATGGTGCTCTCAGCCCTGCTTTTCTTTTCTATTTTATATTTTCTTTTAACACGTACCCTGCTGGGAAAATCATTACGAGCAGTTTCAGATAATATTGAGCTTTCCGCCATCATGGGAATCAATATGAAAAAAGTAACCTGGACGATCTGGGTGCTTGCCTCGGTTTTTGCAGGAACAGGCGGTATACTTCTAGCTCTCGATACCAGTCTTGACCCCATGATGGGCATGAACAGCCTGATTAAAGCTTTTGCCGCAGTTCTCCTAGGAGGAGCTGGCAATGTATGGGGTGCCCTGATTGGGGGACTTTTCATCGGTATTGCAGAAAATATAAGTGTTGCTTTTATCTCGCCGGATTATAAAGATTTTATCTCCTATGGACTGATTTTTCTTCTCCTTCTCTTCAAACCCCGGGGATTTTTCGGTATAGCCGGAGGGGTGCGCTGACTATGGATTATTTTTATCATATCCTTATAATTTGCCTCATCTATTCAATATTTGCCCAATCCTTAAACCTGGAACTCGGGTTTACCGGATTATATAATTTTGGCCATATTGCTTTTTTTGGAATCGGAGCCTATACTTCAGCCCTGCTGAGTCTGAACGGTGTACCAATTCCCCTGGCAGTGGTTGGTGCCATCACACTTGCAGGTATTGCAGGAGCACTCCTTGCCATCCCCACACTTCGTCTCTCTGGAGACTATTTTGGCATTGCCACCCTTGTTTTTGCTGAAATGGCCCATCTCGTTTTTTTAAATGAACGTGATATCACAAGGGGACCGATGGGGCTTCCGAATATCCCAAGACCTGACTGGATCGGCTCAGGAATTTCAAGTCTCCCACGGTTCTTAATCGTTACATTTGTTGCTGCCGCATTAACCTTTATTTTGCTCCGTAGAATAACAAACTCCCCGTACGGCAGAAGTCTAAAAGTTATTAGAGAAGATGAATTTGTTGCCCAGGCTCTAGGAAAAAACACATCTCTTATCAAAACTAAAGCTATAGTTGTTGGATCTGTTCTCGCCGGCCTCGCCGGCGTGATATGGGCCCACTACATAACATATATCAGTCCAGCAGATTTCACCCTGCAGGAGACTATCTTGGTGCTTCTCTGTGTCGTTCTTGGCGGTAAGGGAACGCATCTTGGACCTGTTGTCGGCGCATTTGTCATCATTTTTTTCGCCGAATTCATACGGTTTATCCCCATCCCTTCCGAGTATATACGATTTGTCGCACCTCTCCAGGGTATGACCTATGGCTTCATTCTCGTTATAATGATGCTTAAACGTCCCCAGGGTCTTATACCGGAATCAAGAAAATTCACCACAACCAATGCTTAAAATAGAAAATGTTTCAAAGAGCTTTGGTGCTCTTATCGCCGTGAACGATGTCTCATTCAACCTTGGAGATACGGGTATTTCCGGTCTTATCGGGCCCAATGGCAGCGGTAAAACTACTCTATTTCACCTTATTACTGGCTTTTACAAGCTTGACACGGGAAATATCCACTTCCTTGGCCAGAGAATCAATGGACTCCCTCCCCATATTATCAGCCGGAAAGGAATT
>MAXH01000076.1 GCA_001750925.1 Desulfobulbaceae bacterium S3730MH12 | reverse complement strand
ATGGCTGAGCCCATCATGGCATAGGTTTTGGTATAAGCCAAAGGCCTGAACATTCTGCCCTCCTGTGCTTCCAGAGTAAAGACGGGAAGAAAACTAACTGCGATTATAAGGAGAGAGAAAAAGAGCGCAGGCCCCACCTCCACCGATGCATCCCGGACAATCTGCCAATGCTCTTTTTCAGAGCGATCACGCTCCAGATGTTTATGTACGTTTTCGACCATAACAATGGCTGCATCAACCATCGCCCCCACTGCAATTGCAATTCCTCCCAGACTCATAATATTGGCGTTAATTCCCTGCCGTTCCATAATCAGAAAAGAGACCAGCACCCCTATGGGCAGAGTTATTATGCCGACCAGAGCACTTCTCATATGGAAAAGAAAAATTATACAGACAAGAGCGACGATAAAACTTTCTTCCAGCAGAGTCTTTTTAAGGTTTTCTATAGCACGCAGAATAAGTGCTGATCGGTCATAGACAGGGAGCACAGAAACGGATTCCGGCAGCCCGGAGGTGACCTCTGCCAATCTTGTTTTCACCCTGTCAATAACCGCCAGAGCGTTCTCTCCATAGCGCATGACGATAATGCCGCCCACAGCCTCACCGGTGCCGTTAAAGTCAAGCACTCCTCTGCGAAGCTCAGGCCCCAGCGCAACACGGGCAATATTTTTCAAAAAAACCGGTGTACCCTTTTTATCTGCACTGACCGGGATATTCTCTAAATCCTCTATTGATTTGATATACCCCAGCCCTCGAACCATAAATTCTGTTTCTCCCATCTCAATAAGCCGTCCTCCAACATCATTATTTGATCGCTTGATCGCCTGACGAACCTTCTGAAGAGGAATGTTGTAGGCCAAAAGCTTATTAGGGTCGACCATCACCTGATACTGTTTAACAAAACCACCGATTGAAGCTACCTCAGATACCCCCGGCACACTGGTCAGTTCGTAACGTAAAAACCAGTCCTGTATCGAACGTAATTGCTGCAGGTCATAGTTGTCACTCTCCAGGATATACTGAAACACCCATCCTACCCCCGTGGCATCCGGGCCAAGAGTTGGCGAAACACCTTCAGGCAACCTGCCGGAAACATAATTCAAGGCCTCCATCACCCTGCTTCTAGCCCAGTACATATCAGTACCGTCTTCAAAAATCACATAGGTAAAACTCATACCAAAAAAGGAATAGCCACGTACAACTTTGGCATAAGGAACCGACAGCATAGCGGTTGTTAACGGATAGGTTACCTGATCCTCAACTACCTGGGGTGCCTGCCCCGGGAACTCTGTTAATATGATTACCTGAACATCAGACAGATCTGGAATAGCATCAAGAGGGATTCTGAACATAGCCCAGACACCACCTGCCATTACGCATCCCGTGAGTATGAGTACGAGGAATTTATTATTAATGGAATGGTCGATTATTGCCTTTATCATCTCTTTATTACTACCCAGGTTTATAGCCTGCAGCCTGATTCCCTGAGTAATTACCTCCTTTTTCCTATTGGGAATTACACACCTTACTAATCCATTTTCATATCGCTCATATCAAGACCGTCATCCATGCCCATCCCTTCCATATCCAGATCATCAGCTACACCCGGAGAATCTTGAGATCCGGTATTACGGATCTCAAGCATCTTCTGAATAGCTTCGCGCAAACGGGATTCAGAATCGAGCATAAACTGAGCGGAGGTAACCACCCTCTCCCCTGCCGAAAGGCCTCCCAAGACCTGGAACAAATTATCCATCCCCTCATGGCCAAGCTTTATCTCCCTGGGCTCAAATTTCCCCTCATCCTTTGCGACAAAAACAATCTTTCTGATGCCGGAATCGATCACCGCCTCCTGGGGAATCACCAGAGCATCCGGGTCAATTATTGATTCCAAAAAAACATTGGCATACATATCCGGCTTCAACAGCCCTTCCTGATTATCGAAGGCTAAACGAAGTTTTGCCGTACGGGTTTCCGGGTTTAAAAACGGATAGATAAAAAGAACTGTGCCCTCAAAACGATTACCTGGCAGATAGGATAATTCCATATCCACCGACATCCCCTGCTTGATAAAGGGGAGTTCATACTCATACACTTCAACATCAACCCAGATCCTTGAAAGATCTGCAATCTCATATTGATGCATTCCTGCTTTTGCAAAATGACCATCGAATGGTTCCTTCCTGATCACCACCCCGGTTGCGGGGGAATAGACAGTCAGGCTTTTCTTAACTTTTCTATTTTTTGTAAGCCGGTTGATCTGGCCGGCTGAAAGATCCCAATACTGCAATCGCCGGCGAGCTGCTTTAAGCAGACCGGCCGCATTTTCCTGCACACTCGGATACCTGCTGTCTGACAGATCTTCAGACTGTTTTACAGCAAGCAGATACTCTTCCTGTGCGGCCACCAGTTCGGGACTGTAAATGTCAAAGAGGGGTTGCCCTTTCTTCACACTCTCACCAACGAAGTTGACATAAAGTTTTTCTATCCAGCCATTAAACTTCAGATTAACGGCATAAATACGTGTCTCATCATAGGTAATAGTTCCCAATGCCCTGATCGACTTCTTTAGTTCCATTTTTGCAACCCTGGCTGTCCGTACCCCCATGTTTTGAATAGTCACCGGATCAATTCTTATGGTTGAGGCGGGTAGTTTGTCCCCTTCCTCCTCAAAGACCGGAACCAGATCCATTCCCATGGGAGATTGTCCAGGTTCTTTGCGGATATAAGTAGGATCCATCGGGGCTGCCCAATATTTAATAACTTTACCGCTTTTCGGATCGACATCCCCCGCCTTCAACCCTTCTGCAGTTTCTGATACCACTGCTGATGTGATGGTTAAGAAAATGACCAGTGTCACAATTATTCGGTTCATTAAATGCCCTCCAGAGTTGCCGGTGAAGTACCGATCACTTCGGCAAGATCCGCCAGTTTCAAATGAATCTGATATTTATATTTTTGAGTTTTGAGCTCTATGCGTAAAAGCCGAACCCGGGCGCCAAGCATGGTGGCAAATTCAACTTTTCCGACAGAATATGCCGCCAAAGATGATTCAGCAAGATGTGAAGCCTGTACAAAGAGCACATCACGATAAAGAGCAAAGTTCTCTTTTGCCCCCTCTATTTCTGCCAGAAGACTTTCAATTTTATGGGGAAGAGTACGGCTAATTCCTGTCAGGGATTTTTCTGCAGCCTTCAGACGTTTTTCTGCTCCTTCCTTTTTTGCATCCTGGCGGGTTCGCTGCCAGAGAGGTACAGTCATTGTTACACCGGCTGAAAAAAAATCGGCACGATCAACTCCCGTTACCGGATTCGGTTCCCGCTGTCCATAACTGAGACGAAGATCAAAGTCAGGCATATAGTTTTTATCTGCAAGCTCTACCTCCAGTCGCGCCCTGTCTATACCAACTTTTTTTGCTATAATTTGTCGATTATGCTGCAAAGCAACCTTTTTATATTCTTCCAAATCCAGGGAATAATCTATTTCCGGGACCAGTTCCGGCCCCTTGTCGGTAAAAAAAGACTCCCTGTTCAAAAGAGAACCAAGCCTGCCCCTTATAGCCTGCTCTTTACTCCTGAGATTCACCTCTTCATCGATAAGCTCAGACATCTGCACCTGACCTGCCAGAATATCCTGCTGTATCCCCATCCCGGTTGCATATCGAATTTCCGTCATCCGCAGAATCTGAGTAATTACAGTCTTGAGTTTTTTATTGAGTTCGAGGCTCTGTTCAACCAACCCGAGTTCATACCAGGCTCGTGCAAGCTCAGTTGCTTTTTTCAGCCATTCACCCTGTACTAGAGTTTCAAACTCCAGTGCCTTCAATTCCGCCACCTGCTGACTGAGATCCAGAGTGCCGAACCAGGGGAACTTCTGGGCCACAAAAAGTTGTTTCTGTGTCATCGCCTCCTGGTCAAATTCGAAACTGTCGGTGGGTAAATTGAGAAGAGCTACCCCGACTCGGGGATCCGACAGCGAGCCTGCAAATGGAGCTTCCGCCCGGAGTGCCCGGGCACGCTCTTCCATGCTGAGCAACTCCTGGTTATTCTGATACAGTTCTTCAATAAGTTCGGGTAGCTGTATATCACTGCCATCTGCCCTGACATTCCCTGGGGTAATGGTAACAATACAGAAGCTGATTAATCCTAAGATTTTCAAGCACCGAAGCAGAAGATCAGCGCAGAGGTACGAATCCTCCGGGGGAGGATATGCCTTCCTTACTATAGTCATTCTAATCTCTCTGTTGGTCAGGCCATACAATGGCCGTAAACCCATTCGCTAAAAAGAGTCGTGCATATAGGGGTTTAATAATTCAAACAGTAATAATGGGAAACTAACCCAAGACTGGCAGCCCCGGTCAAAGTATGTACATACTGACCACAGCTGTTTCGGTGAGATATAGGAAGTACTAAATGAGGAAGGAGCAGTGTGTAATATAGGCTGGGACGGGAGGCGCTCTTGGTGTAGACAAGCTATACCTGCCCTGCCCACGTTTTGGTTCCTGCCGGCATAAATCAAACGATCCATATAAATATGACTGAGAGAAATCAATCTGCACTACCGATAATACAAATGCACTGTCGGCTGTTTTCCCGCTTGAACAGGCCATGGAATGATCACAGCATTCCTTTACTGTATCATTTTCCCTTAACTCTTCCTGCTTGTGAATCATCATCTGATCACTGCAGCAGCAGGCCATTTCACGGGAGTTGTGGGAAATCCCATCTCCATGGCAAGGCTCGTCGCTTGCCATGACCTTGTTCAAGTCGGTAAAAAAGATAATCGAAAAAACGATCATTATGGCAGGCCAAACATATCGCATACATTCTCCTTTGATGCTATAATATAACACATGCCACGCTGTGGCAATCCAATTTTTCAATTAAAACTGCTTTTTATGAAAACTACTGACAAATGTTACGATCCAACCATCATTAGATCGGTAACTCTGCAATTAAAAACTTTTCTGCTTGGTGATAAATTTTATTTGAGAAGCTT
>MAXH01000075.1 GCA_001750925.1 Desulfobulbaceae bacterium S3730MH12 | reverse complement strand
GTGTTATAGAGTGAGGTAACAAGAGAATTGGCAAGAGCCACTTGTCTGGACAACTCTGTCCCCCCACTTGTATCACTGAGAAGAAAAACATTCCCCGCACCCCGCCTTAGAAGAAACATAAAATGGAAAAGTGAAAGACTCTGCACTTGGGAGTATTCAAGAAAGAACACTTTGTCAAATCGTTTGCCTTTTGTTCCCCACCACAGCGCATGAAGAGATTGTTCATCCCCGACAACCACGACTGAATCAGTTAAAAGGTCAATATTTCGAAAAAATTCAACAAAAGACTCGTCATCAAACCGCCTGTTCTGCATGGCACCAGTCGGACAGACAGAAACACAGGCTCCGCACTCTTCACATTTTGAACCATCGACAGTTACGCCTTCTGCGCCTTGACTGACGGCTCCAAATGTACAGCTGCTCAAACAGAGACTGCAGCCGACTCCCAGTCTGCCGCTATATTGGCAGATTGACCTGTCACAGGCAACAACTTCATCAATTCGATAAGAGAAAAGCGCAGCGAAATAGTCCTTAAGATCCCTCTCATAATAAACGGAACTGCTCCCCTCCTCTAATTCAACTTCAACGCCATCAAGAATAATAAGAGCAGGGACTTCCATTGTCTGACTCTCAACCCGGTTTACATCTATAGCCCTGACCTCACAAACCGGTTCACACTCCTTGCAAAGCGTGCAGACTCCAAAATCAAGGAAAAGGTCGGGAGAGATACAATTTTCAGGACATGCCGAACCGCAGGCACCGCAATAGGTACAAAGGTCAATTCGTATCGGTAAGCGAACCAGGTATTCAAGCCGTAAGCCGCTGCCACGAGCCTCCATGTTAAGTTCAGTTACAGTTGGAATATCAGGATCATGGCCTTTAAGCAGAAGAGACTCAATCTCAAGAACACCACCATAAGTGTCAATAAAGCTATTGAGTTTTCCCCGACTATCTCCAATTACACAAACCCGATTATCAGGTTCAATATGATAGCTTCGATAACTGATTCTATTGATTCGTTCAAGTTCGGCAGTAGCTAATCGAGCTAAACTGTCATTAGAGAGTGTTCCTCTGTCACTGTTGAGTTGAAGTGTCGGTGACAGGGGAAAGTCGGTTCCAGGAAAAAGAGCTGGGAAGCCTCCGGCTAAAAGAACATTTTTTTCCTGGTCAGGAGAGATACTTTGACCGGGGTGAAGATTGACCTCCGTCATCACAAGCTCCGACTCAGAGGCACTATCTTGAAGAAGTAAACAAGTTGGGAAAAGATTACTCATGAAATATCAACCTTCGTTGCGCATTGACGCAGGATTCATTCCTGCAGCTAACATTTTTTTATTACAAAAACTAAAGATATATCAATCAGGTAGTCGAATTTAAACCACGAAAGGGTAAAACCAGGCTAAAAGGCAGAAAAGTCTGTAATCGAAAGTCATTATAGGAAAGTCCCGTGAAAAACTAAATCAGCCGAACCCCTTTTATTTTGTAAGGAGACCACAACTGCAACTGTAGGTGATTTACCTACAACCGTTCTCTCTCAGTCCATAGTACTGCACGGCGGGAAAGTTCTGCACTTGTCTTAATGCAGAGCTTCTGTTTGATTCGATCCCGATAGGTACCGACTGTTTTGACACCAAGATTCATCCTGTCAGCCACCTCGCGAGTGGCAAGTCCTGCCCCGATCAACCTGAAAACCTCAAGCTCTCGATCAGTTAAGAGATCAATAGTCGGGGCACCCGGAGAATCAGGCTTAACATGAAATTTGTCCAGCATAACAGCCAGCATATTGGCACTGACATGAATTTTACCATCAACTATATTTCTCAAGGCAGAAATGACCGATTCACTTGCCTCCCTTTTCATGATATAGCCTTTGGCGCCTGCACGAATTGCCCTTTCCGCCCAGACTGATTCATCGTGCATGGAGAGGACAAGAATATGGATACACTTGTCTCCGGCGGATATCTCTTTCACCAGATCAAGGCCATTGTCACCTGCCAGGGTAATATCGATAATTGCCAGATCAGGATCAAATTCAATTATAGCCTTTCTCGCAGATACTATATCTTCTGCCACAGCACAAACTTCGAAATCGTCTTCCTGATTGAGCAGTTCTGCCATCCCCATACGAAAAATAGGGTGGTCATCTACAATTAATATTCTCGATTTCACTCAAACACCTCTCCGGAAACAGATACAATTGTACCGCTGACTTTATCAGATTTGATGGTCAACTCTGCATCAATAGCTTTAGCCCTGTATTTCATAGTATGGAAGCCCATACCGGCCTCGTCCGGTTTTTCACCAAAACCGCAGCCGTCATCTACAATCTTAACCGAAAAACTGGTTGTACCGAACTTCATAAAAACACCAACAGTCTCAGGTTTACCATGTCTGGCAGCATTAAATACAGCCTCTCTTATTATGTAATACAGGTGAATAGCTGTATTACTGCCAAGCCTTTGATCATCTCCTTCGCAGGAGAGAGTGCCTTTAACGTCAAACAAATTTTCTGCCTCGACAACCAGTTCTTCAACAGCTGCTTCCAAACCATACTCAATAACGTGTACCGGGTACAACCCCTGGGACAGGCGGCGGGTCTTCTCTATCGCATCTCTGATCAGATTGCGTATAGAACCCAGCTGTTCTGCCATTTCCGGTACTTCATTCTCAAGCTTTTGCTGCAGCACCTTACTCAGCAGTTCAACTCCGGTCAGATGTGAGCCAAGATCATCATGCAGATCCCTGCCAATCTTGCTCCTTTCCTCCTCACTCACCGCGATAATCTGGCGTTCAAGTTTTGCCAGCTCTTCCTCTGAACATTTTTTAAGAACGTGGAGCCACATTCCCTCAAGCACCATTGTCATCTGCCGGATATCAAAGTTATCATATTCTTCACTGTTATTACAGACACCGGCCACCACCACAATTTTTCCATCATTATAAATAGGCACATCAAGATGGCGTTTGATGGTGGTCTGGTATGGATATATGATACCATCTTTCCCACCCGCGGAACTGTTCGAGATAATGGCTGTTTTCTGGAGTACAGCTTTTCCAGGCAAACCACCTTCTGCCACGTTGCAGGAAAGTTCCGACTCCTTACCGTATTTATGAGAATCCACATCTGACAATGTGATGAAAGAACGAATCGAGATATGAGTTTGCGCATCGTTTACAAGTGCCAGATAGCCCTCTTTACTACGGGTTATCTGCACAATCCGCTGGAGGACAAAATCGTACTTTTCCTGAAGCGAATACTTTTCCATCATTCCCAGTCGCAACAGGGTATCCAAACGTAATTCATCACGGTGGATAAGCAGTTCATTCTTGATCCTCTCTTCCACCATTCTGTTAGCCAACCGCCCAAGATTCTCAAACTCTCTGAAGGTGAGATTCTCATTTCTGATTTTCACATTTGAATCAGCAGCTTCCCTGAAAAAATCAGTGAAAAGACTGATACCTTCTTTAATCTTCAGTGAATAGAGGAAGGTACCAAGCAGAAGAAAAGCAACAGCTATAAAAAAAAGTACAATGAAAATAGAGACATTTTTAAATGTGATTCTCTGATAGGTCCGGGTCTCAACAGCAATTGCCTGCTCCATTGCATCCATAAACATGGAAGTTCCAAGCACCCAGTCCCAGTCACCGTATGCCTTGACAAAGCTGAGTTTCTGGTGAGAGGTCCCGTCCGACGGCCTTCTGACCGTGTATGATACATATCCTTCCCCATTTTGAGATAAGCCGGCTTCCAGAAATAACAACCCGTAAGCCATGCTGTCACTACCGGTAAGATCTTTAATCGATCGACCTACCAGGCGCTGATTTTTATTGAAAATAATAGTCCCATCAAAACGAAAACCAAACACCTCTCCATCTTTTCCAAATTTCATATTCTGCAGCCGACTCAAGACATCCTGTCGAAGCGTTTGCTCTAAATCATTGCTGTAGAGCCCTGCCCCGATAAACCAGTCGAGAGGTTTAAAATATTTAACAAAAGCAATTTTACTGAAACTTTTTCCAGCAAATTTCGGCTTAACAAGATTGTACCGATACAGTCCGGCTTCTTTGTCCCGTACAATGGAGACAATATCACCAATCACATCCTGCCCGGTGATTTCTTTAAACTCGGCTGCTGTTTTGTTTTCGAAATATGGCTCATCAGCAAAAAGTTCAATAGTACCACTGCTGACTCTGCCGGCAAAATAGTATCCCCGGCCGTTGTTCCAGCGAATTGGCCGAAGTAGTTCAATCACCATCGAGCGCAACTCCTCCACACTTTTTTCGTCCTTATATAACCTGTAAATATGTGAGGCGATAGTGTAGGCGGACTGCACTCTTTCCCGAATATCCCGTTCAACCAGCATATCGTTCTGTGAACGCCTGTAAGTTATGAAATCTATAACCTTATCAAGCTCCTCTTCCACCCTCACTTCATATTGATGCTGATAATTGTCTCTGATATTCTCAATAGTCTCCTGATATGTCTGGTACTCATTTATAGTCCAGAAGATGCCGATAAAAACCGCAAGCGACGTAACCACCAGAAGGGAAGAATAGAAGGGAGCAGATGAAAGTGTGATTTTCTTGAACAATCTCATGGCAGGATCATGGAACGTCTTGGAGTTTCTGTATGGCAGGATAAATTTTAGTAAGGTAAATTGCATCCATTCCCTGATGGTCATCGGGACCAAATTGCAAAACAACACCGCCAAGATCAAAATGGGCTACAGATTCCATGGTTGCAACAAACTTCTTCCGGGTAATTTCACCTTTAACTGCCAGTGCAATTTCACCAAAGAGGGTGCCGGCAATGTATCCTTCCAGCGAGGTAAAACTAATGGCAGAATCATGCTGGTACTTCTTCATCGCCTTTAAGAACTCCTGGATCAACGGAATTTCAACATCATAGGGGGAAGGAACAACCTGTGAGACGATAACATCTTCACCATAACCGCCCAGCGCCTCCTGCAGACTCTCCGTTCCGACAAAAGAAATATTGCAGTATAATACCTTTCCGCCACTTCTATTTTTACTCAATTTGATAAATTCAGCGCAGGCGGAATATGCTCCGACCAGGACAATTGCCTCTGGTTTCTCCCGGCAGATATCCTTCAAACCGCCCATAACTGCAACGGTATTTCTCTCATAACTCCCCTTTGACACCAACTTCATACCGCGTTTTGCCAGAGCAATTTCAATACCTTTCAATCCTGCAAAGCCATAGCTGTCGTTTTGATAAAAACAGGCAATTCTACTGACTTTTCTCTGATCAATGAGATACGAGGCGAGCTTCTCCATCTCCTGGAAATAACTTGCTCGTACATTGATCACATATTTTTGAAAAGGGTTTCGTAAAAACTCTGCTCCGGTAAAGGGGGCAAAAAATGGTATCCTCGAATCATTAATTATCGGAGCAACAGCCATGGAAGTCGGAGTTCCCACAGCACCTATCAGAGCGAACACCTGGTCATCATAGATCAGACTGTTGGTGTTTTTCACCGCCCTGTCAGGCTCATACCCATCATCTCTACTGAGCAGGATAATTTCCTGTCCCCGGATTCCGCCATTGTCATTTATCTGAGAAAAAGCGGCAAGTAATCCTGCCCGCATCTCCAGGCCAAGGTTTTTTGCAGGCCC
>MAXH01000074.1 GCA_001750925.1 Desulfobulbaceae bacterium S3730MH12 | reverse complement strand
TTAGGCAGTGCCAAACCAACACTTACTTCCAATGTTTTCAGTACACCGGATATCACAGGGCAAGATACATGAGGAATGGTTTTTAAAGCAACCTCCAGTACCTGGGAGTTCAAAGTACCTGTTTCCCTGTCCTTGAACAGTTCAGTCATCACATTGAGATCCTCTCTGCTCAGGATTTCATTGACTTTTTTCCAGTTAGGGCATTCACTGTCAATGTCCAGCCCTGCCATGTAGCCCCCCTTGTCCTTTCCGACGACTTTTGTTGTAAATCCACAAATACCAGCAAAAACAATCACCTCAGCCATAGTGATATCCTCGATTTATAGTTTCTCTTCCCCGGCAGCCTGCAACGTTGTCTCTCTGTATCTTGTACCTTTTGTAAATCAATCCACCTCTGTCCTCCCGCATTCCACATCAGGGCGCCCTTTGCTTTGTCAACAGAAGTGGAAATTTTCCGCCTGAGATTTTAGCTTTCGATCGCCCCTGCACGAACTCCTTTTAAGAATTCCATGCAGAAATCGTCATACCCCAGCAACATGTCTGATGTCCGGATGGTGGCCATGATTTTTTTGTCCAGGGGATCGATGATGGCCGAATCCATACCGGCTGCCATCATCAGGGTGACAAAGGTCCGATTGATAATATGTCTCTGGGGCAGACCATAGGAGATATTGGAGAGCCCCCCGGTTATGTGAACTTCAGGGTATTCTGCTTTTATGGCCCTTACTGCATCCAGAACCATCACCCCTTTGGTGGAATCGGTGGAGATTGGTTGAACCAGTGGATCCAGATAAATAGCGGCTGTGGGGATGGAGATCCGGTTGAGTTCCTCAACAAGAGTTTTGGCCCGGCCAAAGATGTCACCCGAAGAATTGGGCATACCACTATCATCCATACACAGGGCAATGACCTTGCATTCTTTACCTTCAAGAAACGGCATCATGGCATCAAATCGCTCTTTTTCAAGGCTGATGGAATTGATCATGGGAGTCTTTTCCACCATACTGAAAGCCATCTCAAGGATAGCAGGATCTGGGCTGTCCAGAGTAAGGGGTACCGTGGCTATCGGCTGGATGGTATCAAGCAGCCAGGTCATATCCTCTTTTTCATGGCCGATACGGGCCCCGGCGTTGACGTCAATATAGTTGGCTCCGGCCTCTTGCTGTTTTGTCACATCATCGATAATATAGTCGGCATCTCGCTCTGCCACAGCGGCCTGGACCAGCTTCCTGGACGTGTTGATTCGTTCACCTATTACTTCAAACATTTTCTTCCCCTCTCTTAGTATTGTTGTGTTTTGTTATCTTAAGTCGAACTTAATGCCTTAGAATATTTTTCTTGTATTTTAACAAGTAAAAAATTGGTGAAGTAACAATTCTCTTAAAAAAATAGGCAGGGCAGAAGGTAGGGGACTTTTATGCCATCCATGCTTTTGCTTCAAAGACACTATGTAAGCACTGCTTCAAGCAGCAGGTCTGGACTGCCGGTCAGAGAAGCCCGGAGAGACCTTTCAAGGAAAAGGGAGGTACCGTCCGCGGCATCAACAATATGATCGACAATTTCCATCTCCACTTTTGTGCTGCTGGTTCCTGCAACTTTTGCCATCTCCCTGATCAGACTTTTCAGATAGTCTACAGCCCAGGACTCAGCAGCATCGATATGTCGAAATTGTTTTGCTCCTGCAACACCCTGCAGGATGAAGCCGCCGGCCATATCCGGTCTAATGGAAAGCTGCTGCTTGATGACTATATAACTGGTTATCGCCCCCAGGGCATTGGCGACATCGGCATCATCGGGAATTATCACCTTCCCGCCTAATATCTTTCCCGCACCGGGGAGAAAATAGTGCACCGGCGCACCAATACCGACAAGTGGATGCTGCAACTGAACATTTATGGAATAGTTGCTGTCTTTATCAGTCAGGATACAATCCATCAGATGTCTGGAAAAGACGGTTGGTTTTTCTTCATCTACATTGATGTCCCTTGCCAACTGTTTTTTAAAGATCTCGCCGGCAAGATCTTTTTTAAATTTCCCAATGAGCAGATCCACGAGTTGCTTCGGCTGCCTTCGAGTAAGGATGGAAAACACCATTACCATACGGTGGGCCGCATCCGGGTTCCATTTTGTAAAACTGCCGTTTGCGTGCAGGATATCAGTTGGAGTGAGACCACATCGTTGTACAAGACCGCTTTCTTCAAGCCGTTGGGTGGAAAGAAAACGGATCGAGGTAAGGTTCAGAGGCGCAGCCAGTTCGTCAAGGCAATGGGGACGCCGCAGGAGAAGATTATAAAGTGCACCTTCTTCCTTCGTTGGCTCAAATGGGAAATCTCCCTCTATAGCCATTAGCATGATCTGGCTCAAATTTGCGCGCTGATCCGACTCCAGGCGGGACTCCATATAACTCAAAGCCTCATCCACTCCGCCTGATGATCTGGTATCTGCCCAGACGATAGGTGCTACCCGCCTGGGGCCCAGGGTCAGCTCACCCTTCTCCCACTGAATCAGACTGTCACCGCCAAGACCAACGGTACGCATATTGAGAGCTTTTACATGGGTGGCAAAACCACCTACCCGAGCCCCGCTCTCGCATATTTCAACCAGGCCATCTGCCAGGTCAGCAGTATCAGTTGTAGTTCCACCGATGTCTACCACTGTTGCATCATCCAGGCCGGTTAGCAACTTTGCTCCGGCAACACTTGCGGCAGGCCCTGACAGTATGGTCTCCACAGGCCGATCCTTAGCCATGGCAGAGGACATAAGGGTACCATCTCCCTTCACAACCATGACCGGGGCTGCTATATTTCTTTTTTCAAGAACTCCGTCCAGTTCCTTAAAAAATTTGATCATCCTGGGGATAATGCGGGCGTTTAATACGGCGGTCTGAGCCCGGACCGCAAAATTGAGCAGGTCAGAGAGTTCATGGCCGCAGCAGACTACCATTCCGCTCTCCTCAGTCAGGATTTTTTTTACCTCCAGTTCATGGGCCGGGTTCACCGTACCGCCAAAACCTGAGACTGCAAAAGCGGTGACACCGTCCCGCTCAATCATTCTCCTTGTCACTGTTCGAATCTCATCCGGGTCTATCACCTCTTTTTCCTGGCCGGTGATACTCATTTGCCCAGCTATCTGGGCTCTCGGCCTGTGGCTAAAAAGCTTATCAGAGACTCCCCCAGGCCCCGGCATAAGCAAGAGACCTGCCTTCTGGCCCTCCCCTTCAACAATGGCGTTGGTTGCAAGGGTAGTTGATACCGAAACCAGTTCCACCTGGTGAAGGATATTCTCATCCAACCCGGCAAGGGCCTTATCAATGCCAATGGAAAAATCCCACTTGGTGGTCAGTGCCTTATTCTTACTCTGTACATTTTTGTTTTTAAAATCATAAATTGCCGCATCGGTATAGGTACCCCCTGCATCAACCCCCAAACCGTAGGTTACGTCTCTATCCTCCCCCTCTTCTTGACCAAATACCAGATGCCTCAGCCCGGAATTGTTAATTCCCGCCTGCTCAGTGGGAGCTGCCGCTCCAATCCCATTTTCTATGGCCGAATAGATTGTCACATAGCTTGGAGGAACCACCAGGATCTGGTCATCAGACTCTGTTGTGGTAAGTAACCTGGTCACCAGTGAGAGACTGCCCTTGATAGCCTGGTACTGCCAGTTGTTTTTTTCAGCCATCTGCCGGGCATGTTTTACATAGCGCCCTGCCTTACCGATACCGGTATCAATGAATGCAGCACGCTGATAGTTGTCCTTCCAGGTTGAGAAAAAATCGATTATCTCTTTGCCGCCCTTTTCACCATACTTTTCAGTTATCTCTTTGCAGCCCATGGCCTCTTTGCCGACCCATACCTGTTCGTCTTCGTTCTCTTTAGGCTTTTCCTTTTCCAGATACCAGCCGGTGGTTATGTAGTAAGTTCCAGGATACCTGGCAAATTCTTCTTTATACGCCCTGTCACTTCCCAGAAAAAGGGCGATGCAGTCATGAACTTTAGGGAAAATAAGGGGAGCGACCTCTGGAGCACGTATGCCCACTGTTCCTTTACCGCATAAACCGTAGCCGACAATGATCCGGACACAGGACTCATCGATTGCAGCCTCGTCGATGGCCTCCTGCAATTTTCGTCGCAACAAAGCAGGGTTATTGTGCAGGCCACCGGGCAGCATCTTTTTTTCCAGCACAAGACCCAGATCCGTTGCGACATGGTTTACATCGGCCCCCAGCACTCCACAGCCAATAAAATATACGGTTTGAACTTTATCCATGAAGATAGTTTTTGTTATTCCCGGGTTGTATTGCTGCACCCTTACTTGCCTGCCGGCCTCTTTTCACTTTATGCTCAAGGTTGTGTGAATCCAATCCTCGATCTGAAAGATAACCCTCAAATGACCCTGGAATCACATGGTGGACAGTGGATGCTCTCTCTCCCGTCTATTACTAAATCTAACTCACATGGTCATTCATTTTTTGAATATTTGCTTTAATTTAATTGAGATGCTTACAACAATTGTGATAAAGCTTGCACCTGATATTCAAGTGATTAATGGTTGGTCGATAGCCAATTATTAATGCGAGCACCTTCATGATCTATAAATTTTACAACTTTATGTCGGAGGAAAGCCGCTGACCAGATTAAAGAGTGACGACATAAACCATATTTCTTCCCGACTTACGCAGTACAACATGGAGCTGCAAAGCATTACAGGGAGAAGCCTGTTTGGGATTGCCAGCCACAGCTACAGTGTAAATAAAACTGAGATGAAGGCGCGTGCGTCCTCCTTCTCTTTCCATGTCATTCCTATCACAACAGGTCAGGGAATCATCAGTAATTTCAGTGCGACTGTCTGTTCAATACTGCAGTTTTTGGGCTTTAAAGCAGAAGTAGCTGAAAATAGCGATATAACAGGTTTAGCGAGCGCCTTTAGAAAAGGAGCCGATGGCATAATGATGGCCGATGACCACCAATTTATAGGAATTAACCTGCACACCCGCTCTGTTGCTGATAATTCCGAGGCAACAGGCAGGATCTCCAGTGCAGCTTTAGATCTTATGGCCGGAGGAATAAAGGGCAGTAAAGTACTGATTCTCGGATGCGGATCCGTGGGGGAATCTGCTGCACGGAGTCTCCTTGCATTTGGAGCCCGGGTAGTCCTCTATGACATAGACATTGTAGCTGCCCGAGATGTAAAAGAAAACCTTGCAGGTCAAGGCGATATTGCAATTGCTGATTCCATACAAAATTCTGCGGCAAAATACCGGTATATCCTTGAGGCAACTCCGGCAACGAACTCGATCCCGGATGGATTGCTCACAGACAAGAGTTGTGTTGTTGCTCCCGGGGTACCTCTGGGGCTCTCATCCAAAGGTTGCGAGATCCTGAATAATCATCTCGTCCACGACAAACTCGAACTCGGGGTTGCCGCAATGGCAGTTTCCCTTCTCAGCTCAACCAATCCAGGAGACAACCTTGACTGAACTAACGTGGACTATAACCCAGGAGCAAAGGCTAAAAGAACTGGG
>MAXH01000073.1 GCA_001750925.1 Desulfobulbaceae bacterium S3730MH12 | reverse complement strand
TGCCTGTACTGCTGCACGTTCGCAAGGCCCATGACCAACTACTTGCCACTCTCAGACGCAGCCATTTCAGCAATGGTGGGATTGTCCATGCCTTCAATGGCAGCAGGCAACAGGCAGATCACTATATAAAACTCGGATTTAAGCTTGGCTACGGGGGGACGTTAACCTATGACCGGGCAAAGCGGATCAGAAGGCTTGCGGTGGAACTGCCGCTCAACAGCATTGTCCTTGAGACTGATGCCCCGGATATCCCCCTTGCTGGTCGCAGGGGATATGCAAATAGCCCAGAATATCTGCCGGAAATTCTCGATGTTCTGGCTTCTCTCCGCCTGGAATCAAAGGGTGAGATAGCCATACAGACTACTATCAATGCACGGCAAGTTCTTGGTTTGTGACGTGGATAGAGCTTCTGCTAGCCCATTTTGTCCGTATCCATTGTTTTCACTGTTATGTTCTGGGGCCTGTCTGCAGATCCTTCCACAGCTTTACTGGCAATGTCCTGGACTTGTTCGTAAGCCTTTTCCTGCTGACTGTTTAATTTGTCAATCTGTTTGACCTGATCTTTAACAAGAGATTCTAAGGCATGAATTCTAGCTTCATGCACATTTTTTTCTCCTTCAAAACCTTTTGAAAGAAGGGCTTCATTTTGGGTAAACCGATCATTCAATGCTTTTTCAGACAATTTCACTGCTGAATTTACTGATTTTTCAAGTTCTGCCGGAAAGGAATCAACGTTTAACTGCAACCCATCCATTTTCAATTCGCGCTCAGCAACACGATTTTCCCTTTCTTCAAGTTCGGTGCTTTTTGTTTGCTGGAATTTTTCAAATTCTTCTTTTTTCTGTTCCATATCTCTTTTACTCATTTCCATCTCATCGACGAATTTATTTTGTTCAAGCTTACGGGTTCTCTGTAGTTGATATTCATACTCTTCACTTTCACGGATTCGTTCTTTCTTGCTGCGGCTTTTTTCTTCCGAACTTGTCTCAAGATACGCTGTTTTTTCTTTTTCCCAGGTAGCTTTTGTCTCTGTAATCTGGTTTTCAAACTGTTCCTTTTTCGTAGTCAAACCACCTTCCTGTCGCTCACGCTTCTCTGCCATTTCATTCTCAAAGTCTTCTTTTGCCTGACTTTGGGCTTCCAGAATAGCAGCAAGTTTAGCCGCTTCTTTTTCAATTCCGTATATTTCATCAAGCTCTGTTTGTTTCAAGTCAATAGCCTGATTGAGATTTTCATATTTCTCAGCCTCGGCTTCAATTTTATCAGAAAGGGTGGTCAGTTCTTTGTTTATTGAGATTTTTAGTGCATGTATCTCGGTACTGAGGCTGGATGCAGCTGTCTTATCAGCTTGCTTCACAGTCTTGACTTTTTTTGTTTCTTCCCTGATCTGTTCCGCATTGAGTTTTGCCTTTTCTTTCTCTTCAATGCGTTTCTGCAATTTCAGGATGATGTCGAGCATTTCTTTTTTGGTATTCTTCATAGACGGGTCTTGTTCAGCCATTTCAATGACTCCTTGTGAGGGAAAGTTTTAAGTTTGGGGTTGGGTTGAAAGGTAATTATTCAATCCAGAGCCAAAACAGGGGAGGCAGGTTATCCTTAACCGGATACTACTGGAAAAGAATAGAATATATTGGTTTTATCGTCTACAAGAATGAGGGCAATTTTTTACGAACTATAATAAGAATGCACCCTGCTGACATTCTTTCAACAGTCGCCTCGCCTGTCCTGCTAAATAGAGCGGAAGAGAGATGAAAAAGTAAGAGGTCTTCTCTTTACCGGCAATGGCTGTTTGTGCTTCGAAACAAGACGGCGGCATGGCATTAAATCTGAGCGCCAGCGGAACTTTTTTTTCAGACACAAAAACCTGAAGGGATTTTAACGATCCAGTCGTACCGGCTTTGACTTCGACCGGTACGACCTTGTCAGCAAGTGAAATCAGGTAATCCACTTCTGCCTGCGAACTCTTCTTTTCACGGTTCCAATAGTATAATTCTGGTCGTTTATAGCTTTGCTGACTATAAAGCAAGTGTTGACCAATAAACTGCTCTGCAATGGCACCGTTATTCACCAGCAACAGTTCATTTTCCATTTCCAGTTTTGATAAGTTCAGGCCAAGTGATGTTGCAATCAGTCCGATATCTAAAAACAGAGGTTTAAAGTCTCGATCCTTTGCTTCAGCACCCAGTGGTACGCCATTACCGCTACTATGCCGAACCGGAAAAAAGATGCGCGCCAGTTCAAGCAAGTGAAGACTTTCTGCCAGATCCCTTGATTTTTCACTGGGGTCAATACTGACATATTTTAGTTTGCCGCCAACAAGTGCCGGAAGACGTCGAAACACCTTACGCAATCTCTGGGGATGAATTCGTTTTTGATATTTACTAAAATCATCCTCATAGGTCTGAAGGATACTTTCATGCTCTCGAACAGCTGCAGAGACTTGATTGTTTTCAGCGTATTGCCTTACGGCTGCTGGCATCCCTCCTATAACCCAGAACAATTTAACATAATATAATAAATTATTATGAATTGAGTCCGGAACGGATTTATCACTCAATGAAAAATCGGCCAGGAACTGTGCCAGTCTGGCCTTCTCCAGACCAATAAGAAACTCATCAAAATCCATAGGCCCCAAATGCAGATACTCAACTCTGCCAACAGGCATTGAAAAATCATGCTCAGCTAGCAAGAATTCCAGCAGAGAACCTGCCGCAAGGATATGAATATCAGGACGCTCTTCAAAAAAATAACGCAACAGGGGAAGCAGCTCTGCACCAGCCTGAATCTCATCAAAAAAGAGAAGCGTTTTCCCTGGAATTATTTCAGTATCAGCATCTATCTCAAGCAGTTGCAGACATCTGTCAATGTTTTTACTCTTAAAAAGTTGTACTTTCTCCGGATTTTTATCAAAATTAACTTCTATAAAATTCTCAAAATTTCCCTTGGCAAACTCTCTGACAAGCCATGTTTTACCAACCTGTCTGGCCCCTCTAATGATCAGAGGTTTTCGGCCGGCTCGCTGCTTCCATTCATGTAGATCTGCCAATGCATTTCGATACATACCCATTCCCGGTCAAGATTCAAAAAGAAAACAACTTAAGGGTATAATACTCAAACATGGACAAAACACAAGGGTCTTTTTTCCAGGATGTAGCGGGGGAAGCATATTCATTTTCCTGGAACTGTATTTAAGTGGCATGGATATGGGTCAAGTTGGACTCTTTGACGACGAGTGGTTTGAATGCGATGAGTCTATCATTACTGTGCAGGCTTTATGATAGTCTGCTATATAGACTTCTGTTTATAAAATTGGGATCTAAAAGTATTTATCCAAGCATTTGAAAAGTTCCGATCTATTCGGGTAAGGAGAATGTAAAAATGCGAATATTATTATTAGGGGTGGGCATGCAGGGCAAGGCAGCCTTGTATGACCTTTTCAATAACCCGGATGTATCAGAGATTGTGGCAGCCGATACGGATCTTCGGGCTGTGGAGGCATATATCAAAGAAAAGGGCTTTGAAGGGAAGGCTGCTGCGGCGGCAGTAGATGGTTCGTCTTATGAGGATCTCAGGACCTTGCTCAGTGAAAAATTTGATGGGGTTATCTGTCTGCTTCCGCCAATGCTTTCCGGCAAGGTCGCCGAGATTGCAGTTGAGAAGGGAGTGTTTTTTGTTAACACTAATTACGTAGAACCTGAGATAAAAGCACTTGATGCAAAGGCGAAGGAAAAAGGTATAGCAATCCTGCCGGAATGTGGAATGGATCCGGGTATTGATCTGGTTCTTCTTGGGGAGGCAATACGTTCTGTTGACAAGGTAGAATCGGTAGTCAGCTATGGGGCCGGCTTTCCTGAAGAGTCAGCGGCTGAAAACCCGATAAAGTATAAAGTCACCTGGAGATTTGAAGGAGTTTTACGATCCTATAAGCGAGCAGGCCGTGTTATTCACAATGGTGCTCTCATAGATATTGCTGAAGATGAGATGTTTGCAAAAGACAATATTCATGAGCTTGATGTGGAGGGACTGGGGAGACTTGAGGCTTTTCCAAATGGTGATGTGATGAAGTATATAGATCTGCTGGG
>MAXH01000072.1 GCA_001750925.1 Desulfobulbaceae bacterium S3730MH12 | reverse complement strand
GAAAGAAAAATCAAGGAAAGGATAAAGTTGGATTGGAACTGAAAATGGTAATGAGGGCTCAGTCTTTGATGTTATAGCGCTGCATTTGTCGATACAGGGTGGAACGGGCGATTCCCAATAATTTGGCGGCCTTTGCTTTGTTGCCACGGGTCTGCCTGAGAGCGGCTATAATTTTTTCGTCTTCACTTACATAATGGGGATTTACCGGCAGTGAATTCGTTAAATTACCTTCAGGAACAACTGGTGGCGCTGGGACTATTGCGTGAGGTCCATTTTCGACCGGTATCTGTAAGTCTTCAGGTAGATGCTCCAGTAAAAGCACAGGATCATTGCAGAGGACACAGGCCCTTTCCATCACATGTCGTAATTCTCTAACATTACCCGGCCAGGAGTACTGGACCAGACGATCCATAGCCTGATCCGAAATAGTGATAATTCTTTTATCAAGCTGTTTACGAAAAAGTTCAAGGAAATGATTGGCGAGCAAGGGTATGCCATTGATTCTATCCCGCAGGGGCGGTAATTTGACTTCAATGACTTTGAGGCGATAGTAGAGATCTTCTCTGAATTCCCCCTTTGTTACCATTTCCTGAAAGTCAACATTGGTGGCGGCAATAACTCGAACATCCACCTGTACCGGTTCATCCTGGCCCACTGGAGTAAAGGTCTTTTCCTGCAGGAAACGTAAGAGCAGCAGTTGCGTTCTGGGTGAGATATCTCCAATTTCATCCAGAAACAGTGTCCCGCCATCGGCCTGTAGCAACCTGCCTGTTCGGTCTCTGTCTGCACCAGTAAAAGCTCCCTTGCGGTGGCCAAAAAGCTCACTTTCCAGCAAATTTTCTGCAACGGAAACGCAATCCACTTTAATAAGAGGTTTTACGCGCCGTGCACTCTCCGCGTGAAGTGCTTCTGCGGCCAGTTCTTTACCGGTACCGGATTCGCCTGTGATAAGAACTGCAGTATCAACTTTACCAATATTCTCGATCAGCTTATACACTTTCTGCATGGCATCGCTTGAGCCAACGTATCCATGGAAACGGCTGCGGTTTTCATTGATTTCGCGAGGTTCTTCAGATGTCATATCTCTTGCTACGATAACAACACCCTGAAATTCCTCATTATCACCGCGAAGGGGGGAGGCGTTCAGGCTGATCAACCTGGTAGTGTTGTTGGCTGCAGGACATTCGATAAGGTGTTTTCTTACCTCGGCTCCCCCCTGCAACACTTTACGAGCATCGTTTAAACAGGCAAGGCTCAATTCTGCAGGTAAATGGTTTAATTCGAACACACCTTCCGCACCTTTCTCTTTTAACCACTGTTCTGCAGTTTCGTTAAGTTGAACAATCTGCATATCAGTATCGATGGTGATAATTGCATCACCGACGGAGCGAAAAATGGTTTCCAGATACCTGCGGTATTTTTCATTTTCCCGCTGCAGACGTCCAGCTTTATTTTCCAGATACCAATGTTTAAGGGCCTGTTTGGTAAAACGAAGAAGAGTTTCTTTGTTCACCGGTTTTGATATATAGTCGAATGCTCCATGTCTTACAGATTCAGCAGCAGATTCAAGATGAGGAAAACCTGTGACCATAACAACCGGGCACTTGACTCCTGCCTCTCTGATTTTACGGAGCAGTTCTGTGCCGGAGGGGCCGATCAATACGATATCGCAGATAATTAAATCGAATGTTGTTTGTGCCAATGCATCCAGAGCCTGATCAAATGCTGCCACGGCTTTGACAAATTGGTAACCTGCCGAAGTAAGGAATATTTCAAAAGTCTGCCTGATAGATTCTTCATCATCTACAATCAGAATTTTTGCAGAAGATAATACTTTTTCCATTATTTCCCGGCTCCCGCTGGAAGTTCAATGATCATCTCTGTAAATTTCTCCAGGATGGAATTAACACGTAAAGTTCCTCCATGATCTTTTATAATCCCATAGCTGATGCTGAGCCCAAGCCCTGTACCCTCACCGGGGGGTTTAGTACTGAAAAAAGGTTCAAACAACCTGTCCAGAATAGACTGAGGCAATCCGGTTCCATAATCCTTCACTACTATCCGGTAGAAGGGAAGGCCATCCTTTTGCACTTCGCCACAGTAGATTTCAATTATTTTTTTTGGATCAAAACTGGGGTACCTTGCATTTAAAGCATAGCGACTGTTACTGATGAGATTTAAAATAACCTGTTGCAGGTTCCTGAAATCAGCAATGATGAATGATTTATTCGGGGGGAAGTCAGTCAACAGTTTGATGCCGTCCTTTTGCAGCTGATGTTGAACCAGGGTAAGGCTCTCCTTGATAATGTCTACTGGATTTACAGGCTCCTGTTCGCCGCTTTCCTCCCGTGCAAATGAAAGTAAATTGCGGGTAATGGATGCTATTCGATCTCCTTCTTTAATAATCTTTTCGACAATGTTTATGCCGGTAGAATCCAATTTATAATTATCCAAAAGGATTTGGGCAAAATTGATAATCCCGGTAATGGGATTATTTACTTCATGGGCAACACCTGCCGCCAACTCTCCGATACCTACAAGTTTGGCAGTTCTTATGGAATCTACCTTTTGAATTTCATCGCCGGTGAGCTCCCTGGCAATCAACATGATTTTATCAATGGTACCGTCCAATTCTTTGACAGGTGAAATAGTAAAAGAATACTCCCCAAAAAGCCCAGGTAAACGGGTTTCTTCTATTTTAGGTTGGCAGGTTTTAAGGAATTCTTCCAAGGGACATTTGATATGTGACCATCTGCCGCCATGAACAACTTTGCAGATCCCTTGTCCTACGATTTCATCTCTGGTTTTTCGGGCTGCAAGCAGGGTTGCATTATTTATTTCGATTATGATCCCATCCGGTCTGACTACTAGAACAGGATCAGGAATGGCATTAAAGTATTGCTCCCAGGATCCGGCCTGATCTCTCTCACTGGGTTTGCAGCTGTTATGAGCGCCTTTTTTACTTGGAAAATCACAAATAGCTGTAGTTTCTTTTTCATCCATACTGAATAGAGTGGCAAAATTGATGATAAAACTCTTCGACTAAATCCACACATGGAAAATATTACCACATTGAAGTACAAAAGACAGCAGAGAAACAGGCTTTTATGGAGCTTATGTTTCTTTTACCGTTTGATGGGTGAACATCATTTTGGCCAGATAGAGAAATGGTGTATCTACCACAGCCACGATTAACTTGAGCAGATAGGTGGTTATAAGGATCTCAAAAAATTCATTGGTGGGCAGGAGACCCCAAAAGGCAATAAAGGTGAAGATAATAGAGTCAAGTAACTGGCTGACTATTGTGCTGGCGTTGTTTCTCAGCCAGAGGAATTTCATTTGAGGCAGTCGGGTCTTCCAGAAATTGTAGGCCCACACATCGTGTAATTGGGATATCCCGTAAGCAACCAGAGAAGCTAATGCTATTCGTGGCAGTAGGGAAAAAATATTCTTTAGACTTTCCTGTATGAAATCAACCTCATTGGGTTTGAACATAAGGGCAAGATTCATGATAATAACTGTAGCTGACAGTGAGAAAAAACCTATGAATACGGCTTTTCTGGCAGATGCTTTTCCGTAATTTTCAGAAAGAATATCAGTTACCAGGAATGATGATGCATAGGTAATGTTGCCAAGAGTTACCCCTATGGTAAAGAGGTCGACCATCTTCAAAACCTGGATATTAGCAAGAATTGTTGAGATGGGTATCCAGATATAGAGACCAGTCTTGCCAAAAAAACGGTATGCAGCAAGGATGGAAAAAAAATTGGCTAAAAGGAGAAGGAGCCAGAGTATTTCGTTTGACAGGGGAGGGAAGATAAAATGTAATATGGTCAAAGCAGCCTCCTGATGAGTTATAGGGGTAGGGGGCGGCTACAATACACATTTTTTAACTGAATGGTAATCGGTTTTGATGAACTCGTGAAAATTCGAATTCCAGGATGGTTTTCCATCGGTTTTGATAAGGCGGGTAGCCGTGACCGCCGTATAAATCATATCCTTTCAGGGTGCTACAATAGCAGGTATGTACCAGGGATTCAAGAAATTTTGACTACCACAAGAGTGATATCATCTTCCTGAGGAAGGTCTTCCCTGAAAGAAATGACGCTGTTAATGATATTGTCTCTGATTGTCTCTGCTGTTTCTGATGCACTGTTGCGGATAACCTCCTCCAGATGGGCGTGTCCAAACATTTCATCGGTGCTGTTTCTCGACTCCCATATTCCATCCGTACCGATCAGAATAATATCACCTGTGCTTATTTCTGTTCTGGATGAGTTTTCGTACTGATGTTCCTGATCCACGCCAAGGACAAGGCCTGTACCACCAAGCAGACTGAAGGTTTGGCCGGCAGATTCAAAAAAAAGTGCGGGCTCATGACCGGCACGCACCCAGCATATTGACCTGCCATTGGGATCCAGCTCCAGGAAAAACATGGAGGTGAATCGTCCGGATCTTGAGCAATCCCTCGTGATATAAGTATTGATGGCATTGAGGAGCATTGCAGGTGAATGATAGGTTGCAACAGCCATATGCAAAAAGGCACGGACAGATGTCATCAGAATTGCTGCACCCACACCATGTCCGCATACGTCGGCGACGGCAATGCCAACTCTATTATCTGTTAAATGGAAGTAATCGTAATAATCTCCACCTGTGTCATCACAGTATAGACTGGTTCCTGAGATATCCAGACCTTCAACCTCAGGACTGTGATGAGGGAGCAGATTCTGCTGGACTTCTTCCGCCAGTTTTATTGCACTGAGTAGCTCAAAACGGTGTCGAAGTCCGTCTATCATGTTGTTGGTGTGACCGGCAATTACACCGAACTCATCATGGGTGGCTACCGGGACTTTCTGACTGAGGTTGCCTTCACTGACCTGTTCCAGAATTTTCGTTTCATTTTTGAATAGAAGCTGCAGGTTTCTGGAATAGGAAAAGATAAGGTTAATTATCAGGACCATCAGAACAGCCATGATAAAGAAGATTTCATACGTTACTGACAGTTGAGCACTGTGGATAGAAGTTTCATTCTGAGCTACCTTTGTCAGCCACACAATATCCCTGGTAAAGACCAGGGCCATCAACATTGCAACGAAAAATGTCAACGTCACTGTAATAAGAGTGAACTTGCGAGTCATGGAAAACAAGCGTTTGGGAAGGGGGGCCGTGTTGTCTTTCTCCATGGCCTGCAAAATCATTATTCTCTCTTGATTGAGAGCTGCATCCAGTCCAATAAAAAAGCCGGCAATGGTACAACCGATCATAAGAGGAAACAGGCTGATCAGGGGAAAACCGTAGGTGATTTTATTATATGTGTAGAGTGATATTCCTGCAACGAGGCAGAGTGTGAATTCAGTGAAAAACGCATTTCTGGGTTGACTTTCCCTGGCTGCGTTTCGGACAAAATAGTTGTAGAGGAGAGGCCGAAAAACAGCCAGCACTATTGCAAAGACTGAGGCTGTTATGATCCCCAGAATCACGGGGGATAACGTCGCAAGAAAAGGTCAGACCTGGCCGCCGTAGAATGTCAGTGCCAGGACAGCAAAAGTGTATTGGACAAAGAATCGCATGTTTTCAAAGAGTGTTGGGAGGAAATTACTGCTTTTGAGTATGTATGAGCAAAACCTATGGATAAACCCTCTCTTGTCAAGTTATTGCTCTCTTTTTAAAATATGACCCCTCCTGTCTTTTTTTATATCACAAAGTGGTGTATATCTCTTTGGGATGTTACCTGAAACCTGTTTCACCAGATTTAATCATCAACATTTTTATCGGATGGAATTTTAATTAAAGGAGTGATGTATGTCTCAGAAGAATTCGGATATGCCGGAGACCCAGGGAGAGATAGGTAATAATAGCGGCATTACCTGGCAGGAGCAGGTAGGACTTTCTGCAAAGACCCCGATTGGTCTATTCGGGATTGGTCTGACCACCGTCTGTTTTACTCTCACAGTGCTTGGACTTCTGGGCCATGTAACAGGGTTGATTGAAAACCATTACGCCGCAATTGTCACTTTTCTGGTATTTCCCGCCGGCATGATTTTTGGTCTGCTTCTCATTCCACTTGCCTACCTTATGAGACGGAAGAAATGGTTTAAGCACAGCTTGACATCACAAAATGTAACTATTGACTTCAGTCAATCTAGGCACAGGAAAGGTGTTATCCTCTTTCTGGTACTCTCTCTTGTTAACCTGGTGGTCTTTTCTTTTGTTATTTATGAGGCGTACCACTTTACAGAGTCGGATTTCTTTTGTGGAGCTGTATGTCATACGGTAATGGATCCTGAATATACCGCCTACCAGCGTTCTTCCCACGCAAAGGTCGGTTGTGTCTCCTGCCATATCGGTTCAGGAGCTGAATGGTATGTAAAGGCCAAACTTTCAGGTCTTCGCCAGGTCAAGGCAGCAATTGACGGCAGTTACAGCAGACCGATTCCCGCACCGGTAGAACATCTGCGTCCGGCTCAGGATACTTGTGAACAGTGTCATTGGCCTGAAAAATTTCATGGCAAAAAAATTAAGCAATTTGTCAGTTATACAAATGACGATCAGGAAAACCCTGAAATTCAGGATATCGTTTTGCATATTGGTGGTCGGAACCCTTTGACCGATACCTTTGAAGGTATCCACTGGCATGTGAGCAGCGATGTGAAAGTTGAGTATGAATCCCTGGATGAGACAAGAACCTCCATTGGCAGAATTAAAGTTACCAAACCGTCAGGTGTTACTGAGGAATATTCAATCGATAACGGGGACAGTGCTGAAGGTGGTGAAACACAATGGCGTACAATGGATTGTGTTGACTGCCACAATCGGCCAACCCATGTGTATGATGATCTTGAGGAAAAGATTGATTTTGGCCTTTACAGCCGGAAATTGGATCAGCAGATTCCCGGGCTCAGAGAGGACAGTTTGACTGTCTTGCAAAAAGAGTATACATCGAGACAAGAGGCACAGGAACAGATAGTGGAATCTCTTCTTTCCCTGCAGGCAGAGAGAAATGGTGCTGATTATGTGGCCGAAAATGAGCAAAAGATAATCTCTTCAGGAAGATATCTGCTTGAGGCATATCTCGGCAATGTCTGGCCGAAAATGAAAGTTACCTGGGGAACCTATAAGGGGCATAACGGACACCAGAATGAAGACGATGGTTATGGCTGTTTTCGTTGCCATGATGAGGAACACAGCACTGAATTCGGCAAAACCATTTCCCAGTCCTGTGACCTCTGTCATGAAGAACCTGAGTAGGAAAAACTATTGCAAAGCGTGCTCGACTCCCTTTCTTTCCTGGTAAGGTATGGCTTTTTTGTAAACAGTTGGATAGATAAGGTGTAAACTGCTCAAAGTGGAGGAGGCGATATTTTCTCACTGGTGAGAGAATATAGTGACAATTGTATGGGTGATTCAGCAGCTGCACCAGGGTCAAAGCGGAATTCTTTGCGTTTTAACATTAAAGCACAGCCGGTCAGGTATAAAACCGCCTATGAAGACGGAGAGGCTTTTCTTGTTAATATATCGACCGGGGGATGTGCCGTTCGAAAAGCAAGTGTACCCGTGGCTCTAACTGAAAAAATCCTGTTCAGCTTTGATATCCACAGTCTTGATGAACCTCTGGAGATTAGGGCGATATGTGCCCGCCTTGAGGATGACGGTTTTGCTGTTCAATTTCTTGGTATCGACGATGTCGAGGCAAATCGGATCATCAAACTTTTAGCCGGTCAGGCGAGATCGGAGAAAAGTTCCTCGCTGTCAGGTTGATCAGACGACTGTTCACTCCATGAAAGTGTGTGGGGATCAAAACCACATTCGAGAGTGGGCTTTATAATCCGGAAATATGGTGAAACATCAAAATCTCTTGGGGTGAACAGGCTGTGATGGCGGATATGAAGTATTTCCTTTTGACAATTCCTGGAGGATTGACTGTTCGAATCCTGTATAACGATTTCAGGTAAAATCGGATAGTGGATTGACTGGAAGGCTTGAGCAATAAGGGACGAACAAATTGCCAGGGTCGGATCACCACTGCCAAGAGACAATAAACGTCTTCTAAAACGCAATGGCACCGGGGGTGTTGGAAGGAGATACCTGGCCAGGTCGATTATATTTTGTAGATCATATTTATGCCCGAGCTGTTGAACTGTATAGTTGATAACCCTGGCAATTTCATTTTCTTTTAAACCGACAGGTCGACAGATGCGGGTATGAAGCTGGGCATACACGGATAGACCTACTCCACGAACCCCATCATTTATATCAGCTTCAATAAGAAGCGGCTGTTCGGTGCCTTTCTCAGCCGGTGGAAGTGCATCGCCGACAAAAAGGGCGGCATGTGACCAACTTGATTGTGTCAGGTATTTTATTGCTGTGCTGAAACTGCTGTTACCATCCACAAGCAGGACATCACCGG
>MAXH01000071.1 GCA_001750925.1 Desulfobulbaceae bacterium S3730MH12 | reverse complement strand
TTGATAAGTACCTGACCTCCGAAATAGACCAGCAGCATTAAAACGAGATCGGGAACCCCTCGAATAACGGTGGTATAAATCTGGGCAACAGTCCTCAGGATTGAAGAATGTGAGAGTTTTGACAAGGCTCCGATTATGCCAAGAACCATTGCTATCATCAGAGCACTGAGGGAAACTTCCAGTGTCAGAATAGTTCCCTCAAAAATACTTGGTCCATATCCATGCAGAGATAGCATAATCGACAGGTGACAGCAGGTTGCAGCATTATCCCCCGACAGGTCATGCCGATGATCGGGGGAGATACTAAATAGTGGGCTCGTTAGTCGCCATAGACATTAAAATCAAAATATTTGTCCTGAATGGCTTTATAGGTGCCATCGGCTCTGATCGTGTCGATAGCTTTATTGAACAGAGCGGCAAGATTCTTATCTTCCTTACGAATAGCAATACCCGCGCCATTACCAAACCATTTAGGATCACTGAGATCAGGCCCGATAAACTGGTAATCCTTGCCTTCTTCTTTTTTCAGAAAACCGTCGGAAAGAGCAATACTGTCAGCCAGCAGCATATCGATACGACCGGCAACTATATCAAGGTATGCCTCATCCTGGGTTCCATATCGTTTGACTTTAACATCTTTACCATAGTTGTCGGTGAGGTATTTATCATGAATAGTGGCTCTCTGGACACCAACAGACTTTCCTTTGATTGCCTCACGGGAAAAACTGTCAATCGCACCCTTTTTGCAGACAAACTTTGCCGGTGTGTTGTAGTATTTGTTACTGAAAGCAACTTTCTTTTTCCGCTCCTCTGTAATTGACATTGAGGCAATAATAGCATCATATTTTTTTGCCAGCAGTGCGGGGATAATTCCGTCCCAGTCCTGGGCGACCAGGGTAATCTCAGCACCCATGGCTTTGCCGAGAGCCTTGGCTATATCGATATCAAAGCCTGCGAGTTCACCACTTGGCTCGACGTAGCTGAATGGGGGATATGCTCCTTCCACCCCGATTCGAACCTTTTTCCAATCTTTAGCCATCGCAGATCCGGCAGCCACCAAAAACACGCACAATGAAACGAGTACCAGTAACTTTTTCATTTTTCCTCCTTTAAAATTAATAGTATATCTTCTTTTACGACTTACATCATTGCTGCTATAAATGCTTTAAACCTGTCTGTTTTCGGTGTATCGAAGATCTCCGCCGGAGAACCATCCTCAATAATCAATCCCTCGTCGAGAAAGATAGTGCGGGAACTGACCTCTTTTGCAAACCCCATTTCATGGGTCACAACTATCATGGTCCTTCCCTCTAAAGCGAGATCTCGAATTACCTGCAGGACCTCTCCTACAAGTTCAGGATCCAGGGCTGAAGTAGGCTCGTCAAAGAGAATTACTTCGGGTTCCATGGCAAGTGCGCGGGCAATGGCCGCCCGCTGCTGTTGACCGCCGGAGAGTTGGGCAGGGTAGGCATCAAGCTTATCTCCGATACCAACCTTTTCAAGATAGTGCACCGCTTTTTCGCGGGCTGTCTTACGCCCCTTTTTCAGGACATGAATCGGCGCTTCCGATACATTGTCGAGAATGGTCATATGTGACCAGAGATTGAACTGCTGAAAAACCATTGCCAGTTTTGCCCGTATACGTTCCACCTGCCTTTTGTCCACAGGCTGATTCTCTCCCCGTCGGTTTTTTTTCATTAAAACCTCTTCCCCTGAAACTCTGAGGATGCCGCTATTGGGGATTTCAAGCAGGTTGATACAACGGAGAAGAGTGCTTTTTCCTGAACCAGAGGATCCAAGTATTGAAATGACCTCACCCTGACTGGCGGAAAGATTCACACCTTTCAGCACCTCGTTTGTGCCGAAACTCTTGTGTAGATTCTCAACAGAGATAGCTTGTCGGCTGTTATCCATTGTATTCTTTGTTATTTGTTCCATGAATTGAGCAAAGCAGGTTGAGGAATTCCCTCATTTCTATGAACGTAATTCATGCTACAGGCAAAAAAACTATTCGGCAATAACACTTTTAAGAATAACTCGATCCATCCCAGCAATGGGTACAGAGATTTTCCCTGGGAAGTCCGATGGCTTCAATGAGGTCATCTAATCTCTGGTATTTCAAGGTGGTGAGTTTCAGATGTTCTCGAATCTTGTCAATCATCATGAGATTTTTTTCCGAACCGCAACGGGCATATTCCGGAAGAGAATTTTCATTGTCGCCTTCAGCCTCGTAGATAACTTTCCTGCCTATAAGATCAAGTGTGGATCTAGAGGTTGAAAAATTAAGGAACTCGCAAGGATAAACAAGTGTCGGGCATGCGGGTCGCATATGGACTTCTTCTGCACCGTATTCAAATAAAATTTCGATATTATCCTTTAACTGGGTTCCACGGACGATTGAATCTTCACAGAAAAGCATCCGTTGTCCAGTGATCAGTTTTTTGATGGGAATGAGTTTCATCTTCGCCACCAGATCTCGAACATTCTGATTCTGGGGCATGAAACTGCGGGGCCAGGTGGGGGTGTACTTAACAAAGGGTCGACGATACGGCAGGTTCCGGGCATTGGCATATCCGATGGCGTGACCGATGCCGGAATCCGGGATTCCACCCACAAAATCCACGGTAACATTATCGTTTCTAGCCAAGCAGGCGCCACAGCGGTTGCGAACCTCCTCGACATTGATACCCTCATATTCAGTGGCCGGGTAGCCGTAGTAGACCCACAGAAATGAGCAGACCTGCATCTTGTCACCAGGGGCGATTTTCTGCTCATACCCCTCCGGAGTGATCAGGCCGATTTCTCCGGGGCCGAGAAAACGAATCGTTTCATATCCAAGGTTTGGAAATGCACACGATTCCGATGCTGCTGCCAACGCGCCGTCCTTCTCCCCGATACAGATAGGCGTTCTGCCAAGTTTATCTCTGGCAGCAAAGATGCCTTCCTCTGTTAAAAGCAGCATGGAGCAAGAGCCTTTGATCATGGCCTGGGCTTTTAGGATGCCCTGTGTGAAGGATTCTCCCTGGCAAATCAGCATGGCAATCACTTCGGTGGGATTAGCGACGCCACCAGTGGATTCTGAAAAGAAACTTTTTTGACTGTTGGCGGATGTGACCAACGCTTCAATATTATTTATTTTGCCGACTGTTACGATGGCAAAGGTTCCAAGGTGGGAGCCGATAATAAGGGGTTGTGAATCGTAATCGCTGATAACTCCAATACCGGAATTACCGTCAAGTTTTGGCAGGTCTGCTTCAAATTTTGTTCTGAAATAGCTGCTTTCCAGGCTGTGGATGGAGCGCCGAAAACCGCCTTTTCCCAATACCGCAATGCCGCCTCTTTTTGTGCCTAAGTGCGAATGATAGTCGGTGCCGTAAAAAATATCATCTATGCACCTCTGTTTTGAAACAACACCAAAAAAACCGCCCATGTGCCTTCTCCGTTTTTTCT
>MAXH01000070.1 GCA_001750925.1 Desulfobulbaceae bacterium S3730MH12 | reverse complement strand
TTTTTGCCGGTTATTTTTATGCAGGAAGAGGCGGGGCAGCTCTTCAGGGATATTGCTATTGCCATCACCTCTTCAATTATTATCAGCCTGCTGGTGTCGATATCCGTCATTCCGACTCTGATCAATCTGCTCTATGGAAAAAGAGAGAGTAAAGAGAAGAACTGGATGCAGCGCAGCTTAATCGGCCCTGTTTTTGTATCAATGATGATGGCTGTTTCCAATCTCTGTCAGAAGAATATCTTTACCAGGCTGTTGACTGTTATTCTTTTCACCTCTCTATCAGTCAGTCTCATATATATGCTGAAGCCGCCGGCAGAGTACCTGCCCCAGGGGAACAGAAATCTTATCCTGAATATTCTCATTCCCCCACCGGGGTATTCGGTTGAAAAACTGAAAGAGATGGGGCGTACTATCTATGAAGAATCGAAACCATATTACGGAGGAGACGGAAAAGACGGTTTTCCACCGATTAAAGCGATGTTTTACGTGGGGGCAGACAGGTTTACCCTCTTTGGAGGTATGTCCAGTGAAGAGACCAGGGCAGCGGAGTTGATCCCACTCTTTTCCCGCATTATGAATTCAATACCGGGGATCTTCGGCGTCAGTATACAGACCGGAATTTTTGAACAGGGGCTTGGAGCCGGCCGGACGGTGGAAGTCAATATCTCGGGGGAGAATATCGATTCCATAGCCGGAGGCGCAATGACACTTTTTGGCGCTATTCGCCAGAAGATACAAGGTGCACAGGTGCGGCCCATTCCATCCCTTGAAACCAGCTATCCTGAAATTCTTGTTATCCCCAAAAAAGAGAAACTTGCGGCAAATGGTCTCTCTGAAAAGGATCTCGGTGTCTATGTGGATATCCTGATGGATGGCAGAAAAATTGATGACTTCAGCCCGGAAGGTGTAAAGCAGATCGATCTGGTGGTGAAGGGGAGTGATAATGAATTTACCACCCCTGAAGCCATTTTGCAGGCCACAATCGTCAATGCCTTTGGCGATCTGATAAAACTTGGTGATATTGCAGAGCTCAAATATAGCCAGAGTATGCCGCAGATAAATCATCTTGAGCGCAAGCGGACAATTACCCTGCAGGTCACTCCGCCGATTACCCTGCCCCTGCAGAGTGCCATTGAGATTATTGAAGGTGAGCTGGTTGCTCCTCTGACTGCCGCGGGGAAACTGGAAGGTGTCTCAATTACCATTGGTGGTAATGCCGATAAACTTGTAGAGACAGGCAATGCTCTGAAATGGAATCTCCTTTTGGCTTTGTTGATCACCTACCTGCTGCTTTCGGCCCTTTTTGAAAATTTCTTCTATCCGTTTATTATTCTCTTTACCGTCCCTCTTGCTGCCGCGGGTGGATTTGTCGGGCTGACGGCAGTCAATACATTTATCAAGCCCCAGGGTTTTGATATCCTGGCCATGCTTGGATTTATTATTCTGATCGGCACGGTGGTGAATAATGCAATCCTTATTGTTCATCAATCGCTGAATAATGTCAGATATCAGGGCATGGAACCAATGGAAGCCATTTCCAGTTCAGTGAGAACAAGGATACGGCCTATTTTTATGAGTGCCACAACAAGTGTGCTGGCGATGACGCCACTGGTTCTTTCAACGGGTTCGGGGAGTGAACTGTATCGAGGGCTTGGCTCTATCCTTCTGGGGGGTCTTACGATGTCCACAATGTTTACCCTGTTTGTAATTCCAGCGCTATTGACCTTTGTTATCAGATTTGAGAGGAGTCGAAAAGATGAAGCAGCTTAGTCTTGTACTGGTTTTTATCCTGTACGGTTGCAATGCATATAGTATTGATCTCAACGAGATGCAGGATATGGCACTGGGAAACCGAAAAATTATTCAGCAGTATGTGACAAGTTTAGAGCAGAGTGAAGAGGATATTGTTCTTGCTAGAGGAGGGTACTATCCATCGGTTGATATTTTTTATAACCTCAATACTCTTGATGAAGCATCCGTCATTGAAGCCAGGGACAACAGTACTATCAGAGGGTTGATCAGCTGGAATCTCTTCTCGGGTTTTCGTGACAAATATAACCTCCAGTCGGCACAACTGTTGAATGAGGTTGAGAGGTATCGACTGAATGGAATAAAACAGGATATTCAACTCAATGTTGCACTTGCCTACCTGTCTGTTTATGAAAGACGGGCAAATCGCAAGGTGGCTGAAGCTGCCTATCAGACTCTCGAGAAGGTGTATCGGGATGGAGAGGGTCGTTACCAGGTCGGGCTGATCGGTAAGAATGAGATGCTTAAGTTCCGTGTCGACTATGATAATGCCGATATCACGGAAAAAGCTGCTGCTGCAGGGCTGAAAAAGAGTGTGCAGCGTCTGTCATACCAGGTTGGCAGCGATATCGGGTTGCCGGTTTTGGATTTCAGTGATTTTGCCACCCTGCCGACGCAGATTGATCAGCAGGAATATAGTCGTCAAATGCTTGCCGAACGGAGTGAAATTAAAGCCCTGGAGACTAGTATAGAGGCAACCGCCTCCCAGGAAAAATCGGCTTTAAGCGGCTACTATCCGCGATTGGACGCTGTTGGAAGTTATCGTAGATATGATGACGATTATATCAATGGCAACGGTTCCGTCAGTGATGATGAGCTGCGGGCTCAGCTTCTGATCTCGATGAATCTGTTTCAGGGTTTTACCACAGACGCCACAGTCAGTAAGGCAAAATTGCAGACAAGATCCCTGCGTTACGACCTGGAAGAACTGAAAAACCTCCTGGTTACCGATCTCGATAATCTTTTTATCGATTTTGAGGTGAGTCTGGAAAATGTTGAGGTCGCTAATCGCTCCATTGAGCAGGCTAAAGAGAATCTGCGGATTACCCAGATGAAGTACGATGAGGGGCTGCAGCGGGAGTCTGATCTGCTGGATGCAATTACCAATCTCTCCCGGGCACAGTATAATTATGTCGCTGTAATAAGGACACTTTTCGCTAATTATTTCCAGCTTACACGGATGGTTGAGGGATTCTAACGCCCACTTTTGATAAACAGCTCAATCAGATGACGGGCGATGCTCATCCTGGTTGGCAGGAGAGGCAAGTTATCTCTGGAAAACCACTGTGCATCCTCAATCTCATTGTTGTCTGTGCGGATGTCACCGCTGGCGTATTGTGCTGAAAAACCGATCATCAGTGAGTGTGGAAACGGCCAGGGTTGGCTGTCGATATATTTGATCTTACAAACCTCCACGTTCACCTCCTCCCGTACCTCCCTGGCCACTGTCTCTTCCAGGGTCTCTCCCGGTTCTACAAATCCTGCCAGGGTGGAGTACATGCCAGCAGGAAAACGGGGGGAGCGTGCCAGAAGAATCTCCTTTCCACGTACAACCGACATTATGACAGCCGGAGAGAGTCGAGGAAAGCTGTTAAATTTACAGGCGGGACAGATCTTTGCAATTTCTGTCCGGCGATTTTTCATCTCAGTGCCGCACCTGCCGCAAAATCTATGATCCCTGTTCCAGTGAATGATCTGGATGGCCCGGCCTGCCAGTGCAAAAAAATCTCTATCCATTTTGCCAAACAACTTGCGCAGTCTTATAAAATGGAATGTTTTTGGCAGTGTGATTGATTTCGATAATTCGGCTGCGTAAATCTCGGCTCCACAATAGTTGCCGATATGGCGGCTGAACTCTGGTGAAAACCCGAATTCCGATGGAGGGGCAATTGCGGGAGTAATTTCTCCTCCGTCCCCTTGTTGAACGAGAAGGCCGTCATTATGAAAAACAAACCAGAGACTGGTTTCCCTCACCACCTTGTTCGGCGATATACCGAGAACGAACTGTCTGCTCAGGGAGAAAGGAGATAAACGTGGTTTACTGTATGCCATAATCTGCTTTAATTAGGTTAATTTTGTCGAACTGGAAACAGCTGAGCCAAGAGCTTTTATAGATACTCTTGTGTTGGAAAGTCAAGGCACAATAGTAAAATATTGGTGTCATTTGTGATGCTTGATTCATTTTCTTGTTTTCGTTGGACAAAAAGTGTACTTATCAAGATAATGAAGAGGAAGAGAGTGTCGGGAAGAATCCCGCTTATCAGGAGTGATACAATAAGTAACGGAGAGTGGCGGTGAAGATTTTAATTGCCGAAGATGAATTGACCACAAGGATGCTGGTCCAGGTTAGCCTTGAAAACTGGGGTTACCGGGTTGAGAGTGTTGTGAACGGGCAGGAAGCCTGGCTGGCTCTAAAGCAAAAGGATGCTGCCCATATTGCTATCCTTGACTGGGAGATGCCGGAGCTTGACGGTCCTGAGGTGTGCAGAAGGATGAAGGAGATGGGGGAGGGAAATTCACCCTATATCATTCTGTTGACCGGAAGGGATAGTGATAATGATATCGTCAAAGGGTTTGATGCCGGGGCCGATGACTATATGACAAAACCGTTTAATGATAATGAGCTGCGAGCACGCGTCAGGGTGGCAGAGCGGATGGTACGAACCCAGAACTCTTTGTCGGATTCAGTCACCGAATTAAAAGAAGTGCTCAATCATCTTGAGATGATCAGGGAGGGAGTAGCAGTCTGTCAATCCTGTTGTCACATCCTCAGCAACGATGACGATCAGTGGTATTCCATCGAGGAATCAGTCAAGAATCAAGACGATCCACGCTTTATCCAGACTGTATGCCCAAGCTGTACTCAGGAGTGAAGAGTTTTTACGAAGCCATCAAGACTACAAGGGTATGATCCTCTCCAGCCAGCTCCTGATTAATAATAGCAGAGATAATATTCCAGTCACCACCGGCCAATCCGGCACCGATCTTAGGATAACCGAAACGTTCGCCTGGAAAATCATTTTTCAGCCGTGAAAATAGAGTTCTTACCGCATCATAGTCAACCAGGACATTTTCTCCATAATAGTTATACTGGGTATAGCCATTGATAACATTGATGGTCTGACTATTTCTGGTGACGCTGGCATAGCTGTAGCCACCGAGCTTTTCCTTGTCTCCTTTAACAGTTGCTGCATCAGCGTTCAAGGCTTCCGGGAATTCCTCTTTAATTGCTCTGGCAATTCCGGCATCCATAGTGCAGAAACAGTTGCAGCCATGAATGATTACATCAAAATGACCATTGACAGCCAGTTGTATAAGGTCACCATTGATGGTTTTCATAGCTGTTTTTTCATCTCTGCTCCATTCTCTGTTACCAACTGGACGAGATTTTCATAGCTTTGTGCCCCAACCAGCTTGTGATTGTTCATGATAAAAGTGGGTACGGCGGTTATGGACTTAAATCTTGATTCTGCCCAATCCTGATCCACAGCATCTTTAAATGACCTTGATGTCAATACTTTCTCAGCTTCCTCCTGAGGTAGACCGATATCCTTTGCCAGTTTTAGCAGGTTGGGGATTAGCGCAAGATTAATGCTATCCGCGAAGTAGGCTCTAAATGCTGCCATATGAAAGGAATCGCCTTTTCCCCTGGATTCGGCCCAGAGTCCTAGTTCCTGGGCGAGCCTGCTGTTGCAGGTCATTGTTCTTTCGCCAAAGGGAAGACCAAGCTCATCAGCTGTATGCTTTAGATGACTGACCATCTGGTGCACCTTTTCAGAACTGGCGTTGAACAGATTTTCCAGGAGCTGCCCCTCCTCCGGAGTATCCGGGTGAAGGGGGAAGGTTCTCCAGTGAACCGTAAGATCATATTCTTTCTGCAGTCGTTCAATACGCCCGGTAATGAAGTAACACCAGGGTCAGATATAGTCTGAGAAAATTTCGAGTCTATTTTCTTGTGTCACGGGATGAGCTGCCTCCTCTTCGACGCCATTACTCTTCGTACCCTTTGCCGTTGCAGGTGGGGCATTCCTGGTCAGGGGTGCACTGCATATCATCTTGTCCGTCCTGGGTTCCTGTCCATTCCTGGCTGACTTCACATACACCTTCGATGATCTTTTTCCCTTGGCAGGTTGGGCAGACCGTTTTGCCTTCTTCTGTCATTGATAGCTCCTTTACATAATTGTTGGTTGATACTGCTTTGTGAATAAAAAGGTTATTCAAAGTTACAGATGACTAAGTCAAAAAGTTTGATATACAAGGCGTAGTGTTTTTTACAGGGACTCGACTATACATGTGGTATGTCGAGTGTCTGTAAAAAACCTACAACGCAGGAGATCATACTTTTTACGACGCCATCATAGTATAAGTTGGTCTTGTTTTATGTTTCTGTCAACAGCAGGTTTAATAATTTTTTGAAAAATGGGTGGTCTTTAGCCAACGAATCGTCTATCAGATCTTTTGCTGGCAACGTCTTTTTCTGAAGCTTGCATCCAGCCGGAATTGCTTTCCCGAACTTTATCAAAAGCAGCGATATATGGCTTTAAGTCCAGCAAAGGCGTACCATCAAGGACGTCAATGTCCAGCACAGTAATGATATTTTTTTCGATTTTCTGCAGCCTGACAAGAGAGAGCCCTATATGGTTGGGACGAAGGGGTGATCTGGTTGCAAAAACCCCCCGTTTTCGGGTATCCATAAAGGGTGTTACCGTCAGGGCTGTTTTTTTAGCCATATGGAATTCATAGAGCAGGTAAATATGGCTGAAACCGTCAAGATCGGCCAATCCCTCAATAAATTCATTGTCGACTTCAATGGTGCCGATAACTTCTTTTGCCCCTTTTGGCTGAATGGGCATATCTTCAAGGGTTGTGAAAGGGGTATGGATTGTGCCTATTTTTTTCATATGACCAGTGATGGTTAACCTCTGATTTTTAAGTTTTGCGATGCCTCTACCAATAGTAGAGTGCCCTGTTTCCAAGTTCCTGTTCTATTTCCAGCAGCCTGTTATATTTAGCAATACGTTCGCTTCGTGAGGCGGATCCCGTTTTCAATTGGCCGCCGTCCATTGCAACGGCAAAATCAGCCAGGAATGTGTCTTCGGTTTCACCGGATCTGTGTGAGATAAAGTAGCGCCAGCCTGCATCCCGACACATACGGATGGCATCGATACTTTCTGTGACAGTACCTATCTGGTTTAGTTTAATCAATGCGGAATTTGCACTTTTTTCTTTAATCCCTCTGGCAATATAACGGGTATTGGTAACAAAGATATCGTCACCTACGATATCAATCCTGTCACCGATTTTTTTCGTCAGTTTTTGAAAGCCGTTCCAGTCATTTTCAGCCAGTGGGTCTTCCCAGGATATAATGGGATATTTTTTGACCCACTCGATACTGAGATCGACAAGTTCATCGGAGTTCATTTCGCCGGCTCCTGACCAGGTGAGATTATATTTACTGGTTAAATCGGGGGAAAATGAGCTGGCGGCACTGTCCAGCGAGATGGAAATATCCTTTCCAGGTTTATATCCGGCCTGTTCAATAGCCTGTATGATGATATCCATAACCGCTTCGTTGCTTTCCAGATTGGGAGCAAAACCACCTTCATCTCCTACGCTGGTCGCAAGGCCCCGCTTTTTGAGAATACTTTTCAGAATGTGGAAGGTTTCTGCGACATACCGTAAGCCCTCTCTAAATGTTGGGGCACCAACAGGAACAGCCATAAATTCCTGGAAATCTACACTGTTATCCGCATGTTCACCACCATTAATTATATTCATGGCCGGTACTGGAATTCTCCGCACGCCGGTACCGCCAAGGTACCGATAGAGTGGCAGACCAACTGACAGTGCTGCTGCTCTGGCAACAGCCATGGAGACACCGAGGATTGCATTTGCCCCAAGATTGGATTTGTTCTCTGTCCCGTCAATTTCAAGCATCCTGAAGTCTATGCCGGATTGATCCTCAGCTGACATTCCGACAACTTCGGGTCCAATGCTGATGTTCACATTCTCAACGGCCTTCAATACGCCTTTGCCGAGATATCGTTTTTTATCGCCGTCCCGGAGCTCGATTGCCTCATTTTCCCCGGTACTGGCTCCGGATGGAACCGAGGCTGCAGCTGTTGTACCGTCACTGAGTTCTACAAAAACTCTGACTGTCGGATTGCCCCGTGAGTCAAGTATTTCCATCGCTCGGACGGATGTGATTGTACGAGTCATTCGTATGTCCTCATGTTGAAAGATCGGTTTGGTGACGGGAAAGGAAAAAAACCTGAGAAAATGGATGTGCATCCCGGGTATCTGTCCATGATTCCACGAAATCATACAATAAACATTGTATTGATCAGGTCAAATGGTTCCGGAAATTGTGAGAAAAATGACGGCGAATAGAGCAATTTATCCAACTATTTTTAAAGTTCCGATTTGCTCGGGTTAGGAATTCCATTATTAGTATTTTTGGTGTAAGCTGATTGTTCTCAGAATGTAGGCGTAACTGTCAGGTGAGGGAGAAGTATTGAGAATGATAGTTATAAAAAGACAATTTACAGGGAGGATTCTATGAAGAAAATATGTATGTCAGTTGCAGTAGTTACCGCAGTTTTCCTGTTGACTTCGACTGCTTATGCAGAAAAAACGCTGCGTATCAGTCTGCAGCTGCCACTAAAGCATCACCTGGGGCAGAATTTACTTAATTTTCAGAAAGAAGTGGAAAAGGAGAGCAACGGTTCTCTTAAAATTGAAATATATCCGTCGGCTCAGCTTTATAAAGATAAGGAGGTACCACAGGCGGTATCTTCCGGAGCTATTGAGATGGGTGTCGCTTCACTGACCCGTTTTGCCGGAACGATTCCGGCAGTGGATATCTTCTATGTTCCCTTTATGTTTGACAGCCCTGAAAAAGTCGTCAAGGCAACAGCTCCGGGAAGTGCTATACGAAAGGCGCTTGATGAGGCAATACTTGGCACGGGAACCCGGGTTCTCTGGTGGCAGGCGTATGGAAGCGCCATACTGTTAACCAAAAAAGAGATCATTAAGACACCTGCCGACATGAAAGGGAAAAAAGTGCGGGTTTTTGGCAAGACACTGGGTGATACAGTCGTCACGGTGGGTGGTGCACCGACTATGATGTCCGGATCCAAACAGTTTCTGGCTTATCAGCGGGGTACTGTTGATGCTGGTATGACCGGCATTACAGCAGTAAAGTCAAGGAAGCTTTATGAGGTTATGGATTATATGACTCTGACCTACAACGCTGATATCGAATTTATCGTCATTATCAATGAGAAGGTTTGGCAGGGACTCAGCGATAAAGAGCGCGGCATTATTAGTAAAGCCGGACTCCGGGTTGAAAAAGAGCTCCGTGAAAAAATGGGAACCATTGAACAGGATACTCTGGCATGGGCCCGGGACAAGATTAAAGTGGTAGATTTGACCGATGCTGAGCGTAATGAGTGGCGTGAGGCTACAAAGCCGGTGGTTAATGGTTATGAAGAAAGGGCTGGCGAGTTAGGCAAAAAACTCGTTGCAGAGGCAAATAAACTGTAAAGAAACAATCATCGAAAATTAATCCGGGACAGCCTCCCAGGAGGCTATTCCGGATCCATGCAGTGGTGGTCAGGTGATCCGCATAATAGATAAAATAACAGAAGTGGCTGCCCATGTTGGAGCCTGGATGCTTTTCTCCATTGGTGTCATGGTCACCTATGAAGTTGTGATGCGTAAGGTTTTTAATTTACCTACTATCTGGGTCGATGAAACCGCCAGGTTTTTTCAGGTGTGGGCAGTATATCTGGCAGGTGCGCATATCTTGAAACGGAGAAGTTTAATTACAGTTGAACTTTTTACCGGCTCTCTTTCTGCCGGTAAACTCAGACTGCTTGAATTGTTATCACTTGCCATAATCGGGTTTTTTTCTTTTGTAGCATTGTATTATGGTACGGCTGTGGTGCTTGAGTCCATTGAAATGGGCAGAAGAACATCGACCATGCTCGGAGTCCCTAAATGGCTCACGGAGAGTGCCATTCCTGTGGGATTTGGTTTGCTTTTTGTTCAGGCAGTCGTCGAGTTTTTCAAGCTTGTACGCGGCGATGACGTTGGTGCACTGACAGGCCATCAGGTTTAGGAGAGGGAACCCGGTATGACCACAACTCTCATTCTTTTCTCTCTTGTTCTTCTTCTGCTTCTTCGTGTTCCGGTTGCGTTCTCTCTTGGCGGACTTGGTCTTTTTCTGCTGATAATGAAGGGATTCAACCTGACTATAGTTCCCCTTTCTCTTTTTGGTACTCTGGACAGTTTCATACTTCTTGCAGTGCCGCTGTTTCTTCTAATGTCCAATATCCTTTTAAAAGGTGATATCGGCAGGGATCTGTTTAGAGCAGTTCAGAGTTGGGTGGGGCATTGGCCAGGTGGCCTGGGGGTGGCAACTATCATAAGTTGTGCAATATTTGCTGCAATCTCAGGTTCTTCTGTGGCAACAGCAGCAACGATTGGAACGGTTGCAATTTCCGAAATGACAGATCGCGGCTATGACCGCCCTTTTGTCCTGGGTCTCATGGCAGCCGGTGGTACTCTGGGGATACTGATTCCACCTTCAATCCCCATGATCGTCTATGGTGTGATAACGGAAGAATCGATTGTCGATCTTTTTCTTGCCGGTATCGGTCCCGGTATCTTCCTTGCCCTCTGCTTTATCGGTTTCTGTTTTCTCTATGCCAGGTTTGGCAAAGGATATGAACCGGTCAGGAAAGCCTCATGGCGAGAACGATGGGATGCAACTCTGCTTGCCGTTCCCACCGTTTGCCTGGCGGCAATTGTCATTGGCGGGATTTATGCCGGATGGTTTACTCCTACTGAATCTGCAGGTATCGGATTTGCGGTGGCCATTATAATCGTCTTTGCAATGCGGCGGATGACCTGGATAAAGTTAAAAGAAGCCGTCAACGACTCCATGAAGACAACGGTGACGATCTTTCTTATCATTGCCGGGGCAAAGCTGTTTGGTAAGGCTATCACTCTCTATCGTATCCCGCAGGAAATTTCAGAAGCGATTACTGCAAATATATCCGGGCCGGGCACATTTATTCTGATTGTTTGCGTGGTTCTTCTGATAATGGGGTTCTTTCTGGAATCCCTCTCCATGCTGCTTATCATGATGCCTGTACTTTATCCGTCACTATCAGGTCTTGGCATAGATCCTATATGGTTTGGAGTGCTCTTTGTTGTGATGATTGAGTGTGCATTGATTACACCACCTGTGGGGCTCAATCTTTTTGTTATCCAGGCGGTGGCAAAATCCCCCCTCTCGGAAGTGATAAGAGGAGTCTGGCCTTTTATTCTGATAATGCTGGGTACGGTTCTGCTTCTCTGGTTTTGGCCGGATATGGCAATCTTTATTCCCTACAAGTTGTAGAATTTTTAAACTATTGACATGGTAACACAAGCCCAAAAACTTCGGAGTCTTCTATCTCTGGATCAATGTCATATAATGCCATGCTGTTATGATGGGTTGTCGGCCAAAATGATTGAGCAGGCCGGGTTTCCTTTTACCTTCATGTCCGGTTTTGCCGTTTCTGCCGCACGTCTGGGACTGCCGGACACAGGATTAATATCATACGGTGAAATGGTTGATCAGGGTCGAAATATCTGCGGGTCAGTTTCAATTCCTGTGCTGGGTGACGGGGATACAGGTTACGGTAATGCGTTGAACGTTCGTCGCACAGTTGACGGCTATAGCCGAGCCGGGTTTGCCGCTGTCATGATAGAGGATCAGGTCTCCCCGAAACGATGCGGACATACCAGAGGTAAGCTGATTGTTTCCCGGGATGAGGCCTGTGAACGGATTAAAGCAGCAGTTGATGCCCGGCAGGAGGGACAGGATATTCTCATTATCGGTCGTACCGATGCCCGGGCGGGTCATGGGCTGGATGAAGCTATGGAGCGGGCAAGAATATTTTCGGAACTGGGAGCCGATATACTCTTTGTAGAGGCACCGGAAAGCGTTGAGGAGATGGAGACAATCTGCAGAGAGGTGGATGGAATCCATATGGCAAATATTATTGACGGTGGAAAGACTCCAGTATTGTCACCCTCCGAACTCCACTCCGTCGGCTTCAGGATTGCTGCCTACCCGTTGACTTTGATTTCAGCAGCGATTCAGGCAATGACAACAGCTCTAAAAGATCTGCAGGATGGGAATTCCCCCCGGGGATTAATGCCTTTTAAGGATGTTCGCAAGATTGTCGGATTTGATGACTATTATAATGCAGAGAAACGCTATGGCAATTCGCGTCGATGAAGTTCAGCACTACTCCATCTTTACATCTATTTTTCCTTCTCAATAAGTCCTTTAACAAACCAGCGCTGCATTGATAAAACAACCAGAACCGGCGGCAGCATGACCATCATTGCAGCTCCAAGGGCAACATTCCACTCAGGCAAATCATCGGCCTGGGGAATGAGATCCTGGAGGCCGATTACAGCTGTGGTCATGTCGGGGTTTGTGGTGATGAGTAGCGGCCAGAGGTATTGGTTGTATCCATATACGAACTCAATAACGATCAGTGCTGCAATATTGGTTTTTGAGAGGGGAAAGAGTATCTTGCGAAAGAAAGTCATGGGGCTGGCCCCGTCCATTTTTGCCGCCTCGCAGAGCTCTTCCGGTACTGTCAGGAAAAATTGCCTGAAGAGAAAGGTGCATGTCGCCGAGGCTATCAGGGGCAATGTCAGGCCAGTGTAACTGTCAAGCAGAGACCAGTTCAGACTCACCTCTATGTCATGACCGGCAAACCAGGAGACGAGACCATTCAGGTGCAGTACGTCCCACAGACCCTGCAGGGGGCCGAGGAGATTGGCAGCCATTTCGTAGGTGGGCAGAATCCGCACTTCCACCGGCAGCATCAGGGTACAGAAAACAGAGGCGAAGGCCAGCACTCGCAATCTGTAATCGAAATATACAATAGAAAAAGCACCAATCATGGAGATGGTTATTTTCCCTACGGTAATCCCCGTAGCCATGATAAAGGAGTTGAAAATCTGGTTTCCAAGGTTGCCTCTTGTCCATGCCTCTTTCATGTTGACCATAAACTGGTCGCCGGGAATGAGGGGCATGGGAACTTTTGAAACGTCTTCCAGGGGAAGAGTTGCAGCTATGAGACTGTAGATAATTGGAAATCCCACTATAAGAATCCCCACCATGAGGAAGATGTAGGTGAAGATATCTAATATGGGTGTTTTTTCAATCATGATGGTTATCCGGTATATTGGACTTTCTTCTCAACATATCTGAATTGCAAAAAAGTTATCAGAATTATCAGGGACATGAGTACAACAGACTGGGCAGCAGAGGATCCCAAATTTAAGCCCACAAATCCATCTTGATAAACTTTGTAGACGAGTATGTTTGTTGAACCGCCTGGCCCCCCTTGAGTAACTGTATGAATCACTCCGAATGTTTCAAAAAATGAGTAAATAATATTCATCACGGATAAAAAGAAAAATGTAGGAGTGAGAAGCGGAAATGTTATTGCCCAGAATCTCTTGAACGGGCTTGCCCCGTCTATTGCAGCAGCCTCAATGAGAGATTTTGGAATTGCCTGCAGTCCTGCCATGAAAAAAACAAAATTATAACTTATCTGTTTCCATGAACTCGCCATGGTGATCATTATCATAGCATCTTTACCATAGAGGACCGGGTTCCATTCTGTTCCAAACCAATTGTTGATAGTTAATGCAACAATTCCATAAGAGGGATGGAGGAGAAAGAGCCAGAGTATGCCGGAGATGGCCGGTGCCACTGCATATGGCCAGATGAGAAGGGTTCTGACGAGGGCAGTAGCCCGGAGAGCCCGATTGGCCATGGTGGCTATAAATAAACCTAAGGTTATAGAGACGGTCGCCACTGCAATACTGAAAGTGATCGTGGTTACAATAGATTTCAGGTAAAGAGGGTCTGTAAAGAGTTCAATGTAGTTATAAAACCAGACAAACTTGCTGCTTCGCCCGAACGGATCACTTAGAAAAAAGGACTGGCTCAGCCCCTGAAGCGCCGGCCAGTAAAAAAAAGTCAGGGTTATAAGGATCTGCGGGAGGATAAGCAGATAGGGCAGATATCCTGACTTGAATGTGGATCTTTTAATCATACTGTAATAATAAACGGAAGCTTCTTCTCCGCGAAGAAGCTTCCGTTAAATCCTATCTTATTCATACGTTTTTTCAAAAGTTCTCAGCTGAACATTACTTCTCTTAACAGCATTATCGAGAGCTTCTTTAGGAGTTTTCTTGCCATTCCATACAAGTTCAAGTTCTTCATTGATGATGTTTCTGATCTGTACAAAGTAGCCCAACCGCAATCCTCTTGAGATCTTGGTCGGTACCGCTCTGTTGAGCTGGTCAATTCCAACTGCCTGCAGTGGGTTTTCTTTAAAGTATCCCTTGGCTTTAAGATCATTATAGGCATTCATGGTAATGGGGAAATACCCGGTCTCTTTATGCCAGTAGCTTTGCATTTCATTGGAGGCAAGAAATTTGAGGAATGTAGCAACGCCTTTGTATTCTTTGTCACTGTGTCCGTTGAGAACCCAGAGTGAGGCACCACCAATTATACTATTCTGGGGCTTCTTCATTGATGCCTCAACAGGCAGAGGTGCTGCATCCCATTTGAAATCACTCACAGCTTTTTTTAATTTGGCAATCCCGCTGACTGAGTCTATATACACAGCTGCATTTTGAGCAATGAATTCAGCCTTTGGACCCTGGTATTTCTGGCCGCCATACATAAACCTCTTATCCTTTGTCCACTCTTTCAGTCTTTCGATATGGCTGATTACCAGAGGATTGTTAATCATCAGTTCGGTATCCAGTCCTTCATAACCATTAGCTTTGCTGGCGAAAGGAGTGTTGTGGATAGCACTGTAGTTTTCAAGTTGCGTCCACGATTGCCATGCAGTTACCATTCCTGCTGGAGCTATTCCTTCGCTCACAAGTTTTTTAGTGATTTCACCCAGTTTATCCCAGGTAATTGCTTCCGTCTTTGAAAGAGGCTCAATCCCTGCCTTTTCAAACATGCTGACGTTGTAATACATGATGGGGGTTGAGGAATTAAATGGCATGGACATGAGATTGCCGTCAGCATCCATATAATAGGAGAGTACGGCCTGGAGATAGTTTGACCAGTCAATGTCAAATCCGGCTTTTGACATGAGTTCATAAACCGGATAGATTGCCCCGGACTGCATCATGGTTTGTGTTCCTACCTCAAAAACCTGGAGGAGATGTGGCTGTTTTTTAGCCCTGAAAGCTGCGACTCCGGCATTCATGACCTCATCATAGTTTCCTTTATTGGTTCCAACCACCACATATTCAGACTGTGAATCATTGAAACTTTTAATCATTGTATCGACTACTTTACCCCTGGCGCTTCTCATGGCATGCCACCAGTTAATGGTGACAGGCTCTGCACACACTGCGGCAGGCAGCGCAAGGCAGACTCCAACAGCAATTACAACCAAGTGCTTCAATTTCATGATGTTACCTCCTGAATAAAAATTGATAAGTAATGGGACACTGGACAGTACTCTTTGAAACAAGGCATAAGGCACAGAAACAGTACAGCATACTAATACTGCAATAGTAGGTAATGAATTGAGAGTCAAGGTATAATTTCATAGAAAAAAAGAGTTGTGCTATCTCCATATTTATTGTTTTTTAAACACTGCTATTCATTGATAAAAAACAAGCTGGCTCAAAAAGGTGGATTTCACGATGACGGAACTGAAATTTAATAACGTTGTAAAAAAATATGGCAAGATCGAAGTAGTTCATGGGGTTAATTTGGATGTAAAAGATAAGGAATTCCTTGTCTTAGTAGGTCCGTCCGGATGTGGAAAATCTACACTTTTAAGGATGATAGCAGGACTTGAGGAGATCTCGGAAGGCACTATCTCAATTGATGGCAGGGTAGTAAATGATGATGCACCTAAAGATCGTGGTCTGGCCATGGTGTTTCAGAATTATGCTCTCTATCCTCATATGAATGTCTATGAGAATATGTCTTTTGGTCTTAAACAGAGCAAAACACCAAAAGATGAGATCCGGCAGAGGGTTGAGGAAGTAGCTGATATACTAGGTCTTGAGGATTTGCTCCTCCGAAAACCCCATGAGCTTTCCGGAGGTCAGCGTCAACGGGTGGCCATGGGAAGAGCGATGGTGAGAAAACCTTCTATTTTTCTCTTCGATGAACCCCTGTCAAATCTTGATGCCAAGTTACGCATTCAGATGAGAGCGGAAATAAAAATGCTCCACCAGAGGGTTAAATCGACCATGGTCTATGTTACCCACGATCAGGTGGAAGCTATGACCCTTGCAGACAGGATTGTTGTTCTTAAAGATGGTTATATTGAACAGGTTGGAACTCCTCTGGAATTATTTTTGAAACCGGTTAACATCTTTGTGGCCGGTTTCATAGGGACTCCACCTATGAACCTCACGGGGTGCAAAATTAAAAGAGAGAGCCATGGAGATTTTCTGGTATTTGGCAGTGATCTGAAAATTCCAATTCCTCCGCGCCCGGACGCGATCATGGCAGATGGTCAGGATGTGGTGATGGGAATACGAACCGAAGAACTCACAATTGCTGACGAAAATAACTCCAATCGACCAGAGTGGGTTTTTCCCGGAGTAGTAAAAGTCGTTGAACCACTGGGAAATGAAAATCACTTTCATGTGGACCTTGGAGGTGTGACATTTGTTGCCAGGTGTGAGGGGCGCAGAACCATAAAAAGCGGTGAGAAAATTGAGATTGCCTTCGACCTTGAGCAACTGCACATCTTTGATGCAAAAACCACAAATGTCATCTATCAGGAGATATGAGTTTTTCTGAACTTTAAAGATGCCCCTGGAAAGAAGTTTCTTGTTACTCATCTTTTTGATCAACTATGGTTTTCAGTTCTATATTTTTCCTGTTTTTCTTTCTTCCCGCAACACTGATACTCTACTTTAGCGTTGGGCCTAAGCTGCGTAATCTCGTCCTGCTGCTAGCCAGTCTTCTGTTTTACGCATGGGGTGAAGTTGGATATGTTATGTTGATGCTGTTTTCAATCAGTATCAACTGGATATTTGGTCTTTTAATTAATGATTCAAAGTCTACACCGAAAAGATGCAAACTCTTTCTGACGCTTGGAATAATACTCAACCTGTTGCCACTTGCGTTTTTCAAGTATGGAAATTTCCTCCTTGATAATTTGAGCTATTTCGACTCAGGGATCATTGCCGGTATGTTGGGTGACGGCCAGATACACTTGCCTATTGGCATATCATTCTTCACTTTTCAGGCAATTTCCTATATTGTTGACGTTTATCGAAATACTGCCGACGTTCAGAAGCAACCAATAAATCTCGCCCTATATATCTCACTTTTTCCCCAGTTAATTGCCGGTCCGATTGTTCGCTATCATGATGTCGCACGACAAATTGTGCGGCGCACTGTTTCATTGGTTGACTTCCAATACGGGGTGCAGCGCTTTGTTCTCGGATTAGGAAAAAAGGTACTTATTGCAAACAATATTGGGGCTGTTGCAGACCATATTTATTCTCTGCCTGTTGAAACCCTGCCGGCAGGATTATTATGGCTTGGAATGCTCACGTATACATTGCAGATATATTATGATTTTTCAGCATATTCCGACATGGCTATAGGTCTTGGCAGAATGTTCGGTTTTCATTTTCTAGAGAATTTCAATTATCCCTATAGCTCAAGATCCATTCAAGAGTTCTGGAGAAGGTGGCATATTTCACTTTCCAGCTGGTTTAAGGATTATCTCTATATTCCCCTGGGGGGAAATCGAAAAAGGACTGGCCGCACGTATTTCAATCTATTAACGGTATTCTTTCTTTGCGGCTTGTGGCATGGCGCGAGTTGGACATTTGTTCTCTGGGGATTATTTCATGGGCTGTTCCTGGTTCTTGAAAGAGGGGCATTCGGCAAAGTGATTGGACGTTTACCAGGGATCGTGCAACATGCTTATACAATACTGGTCGTAATGATCGGCTGGGTTTTTTTCAGGGCGGAATCGCTTGAGCAGGCACTTGTATATTTAAAATCCTTAGCGAATTTTTCTGCTTCTCCCTATCTTGATGCTAAACTCTTTGCCACAATGAATGCGGAATTTTATATTGCTCTTTTCGTCGGTATTATTTTTTCCTATCCAATTGTGCCCCGATTGTTCTCACATTATTCATACCGCCTGGAGCAGGCTAAAGTGAGTACTCGACTTCTGATAGGAAGTCTGACTACTGCTGGTACAATAGTCTGGATATCGTTTATTATAATTTATAGTTCAGCGCAACTCATGAGTGGGTCTCACAATCCATTCTTATATTTTCGTTTTTAGTACCTTACTGAATGCGATGTTGAGTCAAAATAGATATTTTATTAAAACAGGTTGCTTAATTCTGGCTTCAATTTTGTTGCTGGCGGTCATTCATTCAATTTACCGGGATAGATTTTATAACAGCTTCGTGGTGCAGGTAGATTTTGTCGCCGACAAGAGTGGTGTTTTAGCAATTTACTACCCTGATGAAAAAGGGAGATACCATGAAAGTCGGTCATACCGGGTGGACTATTCCACGGGCGAACAGAATAAAAAGTTGACGATAGTACTGCATAACCCCAACGAGCTTCTCAGAGTCGATCCTGGAGTCAAAGCAAACGGTCTTACGATACAGCAATTATCCTTCTCCAGATTTGGAATTGTTGAGAGCTTAAATCCGGAGAGAATCAAAAGATATATTGTTCAAACGAATGGGATAACTCTTGCGCAGATCCAGGAAGGGTTGAGGGTAACATTTGGTTCCGGAGATCCGCAGCTATTGCTGAAAATTGGCACTATACCGCGCCCCGGCTGGTTACGCTTCTGTATGTATCTGATGGTCTTATTCCTGGCCTGCCTGGTTTTTTGTCTGTTTTTGTACCGGTTTTTTCATAGTCGATTGGTTGACTACCCGGTTGAATCATTGCTGGTTGTGTTACTTCTCCTTGTCGCAGGCGGTAAATTTGACTGGCCGTTTGCCCTTATGGCGTTGTTAATATTATTATTTTTGTATTCTCTTCTCCGGATCACAATTACATACTCAAGGTATGGTCTCAATGGATTGCACGTTGCTTCGATCGGCCCACTATTAATCATAAGTTGTTTTTTATTTCTCATCGTCTGGCCTCTCTATAGAGCCATTTCTTCAGAATCAACGTTTAATTCAGTCGTCAGTAATTCTATCTCTGATCTTTTTGTAAATGAGGAAGAGGAACCCCTTGAGAAGCGAATTAAATCACTAATCGGTACTGTTGAAAAAAGCTTTTCCCATCGTTCTCCATTACGGAAGGATCTTATCAATCTCAATGCAACCATCAAAATATCTGGTCTGGGGTTTTCCCCTACCAGTAAGGCCATCCTTGGCAAAAACGGTATGTTTTTTGAGGGATATGGACAAAGGAGGGTAGAGGATGATATTACAGGGTCTTTTGATAATATAACAGACTATATGGGGCTCATCCCGTTTACAGAAAGAGAGCTGGAAGATTGGTTGATATGCCTGGAGGAACGCTATTACTGGTTGAAAGAGCAGGGAATTGATTATATTTTCGCTCTGGCTCCAACCAAGGCTTTAGTCTACCCGGAGAATCTTCCGTCCAGGATCCTCAATTTAAAAACCAGGATGAACAGGCCAACTCGCTATGAACAGTTGGTGACGTACATGAACGAGAAATCGTTAGTTCCAGTTGTTGATTTACGTACTCTTCTCATTGCTGCAAAACAGCACACCCTGGAAAAGAAGGGGAATGATGACTTGTTGCTCTATTATAAGACCGATTTTCACTGGAATTATTATGGCTCATTTCTCGCGTATCAGGCAATTATTGATGAAATAAACCGTGCGTATCCCAGGTATCAATTTAATGCTTCCCAGCTCGAGGATTTTACACTCCAGAAACGAACTGATTGGGTACACCCCGCATTTATCCGTACATTAGGACTTGACCCCCTTGAACATGAAAACGAGACCTATCTTACATTCTTTCCCAAACCCGGATCAGTTTATTCCGGAATAAGCGACTTTGGTGAAAAAGGCATTAGTGATTATACTTTGCCAAAGCGTAGAACTAAAGTATTTGGCGGGAAACAGACACGATACCGCCTGCTTGAGAATAAAAATGCTGTGGTTCCATTGATTTTTGTTATTGGTGATTCGTTTGCCCAAAAATATTTTGGATTTTTTAGTAAACACGCGAAAAAGACAATCAGTTTCAGAACCGTTTATAGTTTCCTGCCTGAGGTATATATAGATAATTCTCCGGATCTGGTGATTCAGGAGGTATTGAATATGTATCTGCTCCAGAAACCTCCCGTAAACCCTGGAAGTATTAAAGCTGCCAGGAGAAAAGCGTTGGCAGGGCAAAGGGAAAACTCCGCTGTTCCAGTTCGAAAAGAGTAATATACTGTTTTATATGGGCACCCCAACGGTTCAACTTCAGGATAATATCAAATAGTAAATCCGCAATGACAAATTCTGTAGTCACCACCAATCTTCGCAAGAGCTATCGTTGTTTATATAGCTGCTGCATGCTGTACCACTGACCCTTTCTACCGAGAAAAAGAATACAGGGCACTTGACATCAGTACCCTGATAACAATTTTACTCTTATAGTCTTTCTCATTATTGAGCGTTACTGACATGCTAGGTGCTGTAACATAGAAAGGCTGTTGATATATATGGAGGGAATTACAATGTTTGAACAGGTAAGAACGGAAAATACTAAACCGGAACGAGCAGCAGCAATCGAAGGCAATTTTTACAGCCCCCTTGAAAGTCTGATTGGCCCAGGCATGAACCCCCGCATCCAGAGACTGCGCAAATTAACCGTCGAAACAGCTCCCACTATCTCCATCGAAAGGGCTCTGCATGAAACAGTGTTTTACAAAGAGAACTACGGTAAATACTCCATCCCGGTGCTGCGGGCAATGACCTTTTTGGATCATTGCCAAAAGAAAACTCTCTACCTGGGAGCAGATGAGCTGATCGTCGGGGAACGTGGTCCCAAACCCAAGGCAATTTCTACATTTCCTGAGCTGACATGTCACAGTGTCGAAGACTTTCATATACTCAACACCCGTGATATGCAGCGCTACATTACAACTCAGGAGGATATTGATACCTATGCGCGTGAGGTAATTCCCTACTGGCATGGACGCACTCAGCGTGAGCGTATCTTCTCCCATGTTCCCGAAGAGTGGAAAGCAGCATACGAGGCCGGTCTTTTCACCGAATTCATGGAGCAACGGGCGCCGGGACACACCGCCTTGGACGGCAAGATCTACCATAGGGGAATGCTCGATGTTAAACGTGAGATAGAAGAGAATATCGCAGGTCTCGATTACCGCAATGATCCGGAAGCAACCGACAAGGCAGAGCAATGGAAGGCGATGGCGATCTCATGTGATGCGGTGATTGTTTTTGCCGAGAGGCATGCTGATCTGGCCGAAAAGATGGCTGAAACCGAAACTGACTCTAAACGAGCCGTAGAACTGAGGAAAATAGCAAAGGTCTGTCGTCGGGTTCCTGCTTATAAGCCGGAGACATTCCGGGAAGCGATTCAGATGTACTGGTTTGTTCATCTCGGCACAATTACCGAGCTCAACGGATGGGACGCCATGAATCCCGGGCATTTTGACCAGCATCTGACTCCCTTTTACGAAAAAGAACTGGCCGGGGGCACCTTCACTCGGGATGAGGCAAAGGAGCTGCTTTGCTGCTTCTGGGTCAAGGTGAACAACCATCCTGCACCTCCAAAAGTTGGGGTTACAGCCCGGGAAAGCGGCACGTACAATGATTTTACCAACATCAATATAGGCGGGGTGAAACGTGATGGCTCGGACGGTACAAGTGAAGTCTCCTATATCATGCTGGAAGTGATCGAAGAAATGCATATCCTGCAGCCGGGTTCATCAGTTCATATCAGCGCCAAAACACCGGATAAGTTTCTGCACGCCGCGGCCAGGGTCATTCGTCAGGGTCATGGTTACCCTTCCGTCTTCAATCCGGACACCTACATCATGGAGATGGTGCAAAAGGGGAAAACTCTTGCAGATGCTCGTGAGGGTGGCTGCAGCGGGTGTATCGAAGTCGGTGCTTTTGGCAAGGAGGCCTTTCTTCTGACGGGTTATCTGAATGTTCCGAAAATATTTGAGGTGACACTCAACAATGGTATTGACCCGGTCACCGGAAAGAAAGTAGGTATCCAGACCGGTGATCCCCGCAATTTCAAGACGTTCAATGAGCTGTATGGGGCATTTCTTGAGCAGGTACAGTTTTTCGTTGACCAGAAAATGAGGGTGAGCAACTATATTGACCGGATGTTCGCCAAATATGCACCAGCCCCATTCCTCTCTGTGGTTATTGATGACTGCATCAGTAAGGGGCGTGATTACTATGACGGCGGACCTCGTTACAACACCAACTATATCCAGTGTTGCGGTCTCGGAACTGTAACCGACAGTCTGGCTGCCATTAAAAAACACGTTATCGAAGAGGGCAGGTTTACCATGGAGGCTCTGCTGGATGCTGTGGCCATGGACTTTGAGGGTGAGGAGTTCATGCGCCAGACAATCATGAACCG
>MAXH01000069.1 GCA_001750925.1 Desulfobulbaceae bacterium S3730MH12 | reverse complement strand
TCTTCATGAGCGGTGCCGGGATAGCTCAGTCGGTAGAGCAACGGACTGAAAATCCGTGTGTCCCTGGTTCGATTCCTGGTCCCGGCACCAGTTTATGAAAAGAATATTAAGCCCTTACAGTTTAAGTACTGTAAGGGCTTTTTGTTTGAGTGGTGTTTTCTGGTTTTGTACAACCCCTGTACAACCTTTTTTACCTCGTGACCTTAATTTCTATTCTCCAGTCACCGACAAGAGAAGTTGTTGACAGCCTCCAAGAGTTGGTTGCCCCATCCCCTCATTTACATCTACAATCCCAAAGTGGTATTGTTCAAAAAAGTTATCTCTGGTGAATTTGAAAACGACACCTACAGGAAAACAACATGCCAACACCGAATCAATGCAAGGCTACATACCACGGTGGTATAGGCTCACTAAGAGCAGCTTACCAGCGAGAATTTACTATGCTGGAAATGGGCAAGTGCAAGACTAAATATCCTGAATTTGACCAATGGTATGCGTCTGTTCCTGATCCCCGAACAGATCCTCTGCGTCCTTTAAAAACTCTTCCAGTTTCCCCGCCCTCTGGAGTCTTAACAGTTCCGCTTTGTTGTTCTTCTTCAGAAACGCCTTCGCTGTCTGTGAGTATTTCATCTTCATTCCCTCCTGATTCTATTATATCATCTGACAGCCGATGTTGTCGACTCCCCCTATTGGAAGAAGGTTGGCTTGGCATAGAAGAGGCGCATGAAATGTTCATTCCCTGACCCAGGCAACTCGACTCTCATATTGGGAAGTAGGTAAAAGTTACAGGAGATACACAGACGCTCTTCGGCATATATAGTAGCAATGTAACATCGAGGTAAATGTAAATTTATATCGCAATCGAAAGGATATACACGGAAATACAAAATGGATTCTTCTTCCTAAGATTTTTTGTGTCCAATCCAGATCTTGAGGAAAACTATCAGCATCCTGAAGTAAAGATCCATAACACACCTCTAATACATCATGAGTAACCAAATTTTGAGTCCTATTTAATCGCTAGGCTATTTGCTTCATTGTATCAATAAGGATCTCTTGAAAGTAGTAATTCCCCCTTTCCGACATTTTGAAATAGAGGTAGTTCGTAAAACAGGACTCAAATGCATGTGTCTCGAGACAAGAGAACAGTTGTCCGGACTTGTGGTCTCCGTCCATCTTTTACAACCTTATATTATTTTGATATAATATCATGATATTGCATAATATTTAATTAATTATGAACCATTGGCACGATAACTGTAACAACTCCGTTAGAAAGAACATGGTTCTTATTAGAATATCCAGTAAATATTATCAGGAGGAGAAAATGAAAAACTTATTACTCTTGTTTGCAGAATCTAGATGTGTGGGAATGTTCCGAAAGGGAGAGTGTAAGATGAAACAATTCATACAAGTACCACTTATTATATTCCTCGGATTTGTTCTTACAGGGTGTTCATTGAAATACAATCTTAACCCTCCCATTAGTTCTATTGCTGAGTATGAAAATGACCAAAAGGAACAGCAAGTTGCATACGTAAAGGACAATCTATCAGAGGAATTACTTTGAAAGGCCGCGTATAAACTGAATAGTGCTTCTACAACGACTACCCCTAACGCATTAATGGGCGACGATAAATCCCCTCCACTCTCGGGGCCAAAGCAACCAAGAGGGAAACATGACTACACGACGGCTTCATTTGCCCACCCTGAACCGGAGATAAATAATTTCCAAAAGGATTCTCTTTTACCGACATTCTTTGCATCCTGAAGTTTGGGTTCCACTATGAGTATCGCTATGAGTGTAGCTATCGTAAATAAAATGGCTACTCCAAAAGCAATTTGACGCAACAGCAGCGATAAAATAAGCCAGCCACCAACTGTAAACGAAATAGCCATCATAATTTGATTAGATGCCAGGATAAAACTGTTGGCTTTAACTAAATGGGCCTGGTCAACCAGGGAAGGAATAAGAGACATACGGGCAGGCCGATGGAAAGCATTGGCAAAAGAGAGCCCTGCTAAAATGATATAAATAGTGGCAACTGATAAGTTTTCGTCCCCTCGGAGAAACCATATTGCAACACCAACCAGCACTATCTGAATGAATCCCATGCTGATGAGCATATTTTTCCTGGGAAAGCGATCAACCAGCACACCGGCAACAGGCCCCAGTAAAAATGGTGGCATTGTTCGTGCCACCATCGTTCCGGCTGCCAGTAGAGTGGATTCTGTCTGTTCAAAAACCGACACCAAAATAGTGACAGTAAACAGTTCAATAGCCAGTCGACGAAACTTCTGTGTTAAAGAATTGATTTTGGCCATTTTTATTCATGAGGATTTGGATGATTATGTTACAATAATTGAGAGCAAAGCGACATGATAAGATAAAGGGAAAATATAAAGAAGAATCTCTGTTGTCACCACAGACAACTCTTTAAATATATAGATAAATATAAAGAAAAAGCTATAGCAAATATGAGTCTGAAAAATGTTCTTCGAATTTTGGGTATGCATAAGGATGAATTAACGCGTGATTATGTATTGCTCAAACTTGGGGTATTTGGATCAGTAGCTAGAAATGAAGCAAGAGAGGATAGTGATATTGTAGTAGAAACGCAGGTACCTGGTCTTCTGCGGATGGCAAATCTGAGAGAGGATTTGGAAGAGTTGCTGCACTCCAAAGTAGATCTTATTCGTTATCGTCGCCACATGAATTCATTTTTAAAAAAGCGCATTGATAATGAGGCGTTTTATGTATGATAAAGAATTAGTCGTTGAAAAATTAACACAGATATCAGATGCTTTGGATCGGGTGGCCAGACGATTTGAAGGAATAAAATCAGCCGAAGATTTTCTTGCTAGTGAGCAAGGGCTGGATATGCTGGATGGTATTTGCATGATGCTCATTGCCGTTGGTGAGAATTTTAAATCTATTGACAGGATGACAGAGAGAAAGATTTTGACGCAGTACCCGGATGTAAATTGGAGAGGTGTTAAGGGAGTTCGCGATGTTATCTCGCATCAATATTTCAACATTGATGCTGAGGAAATTTTCTATATGTAATCATGATTTGGATCAACTACGGCTCACAATCAGTAAAATGATTCAGGATATAAAATAGGGGAAATATTTTGTTGAGTAAGGGGATTTATTTAGTATCTGTTTGGAGGCGGTTCCCATGGACGATGTCATTGCAATACTGAAAGAGCTGGAAAGGCAAATGAATCTGCTTAAGCAAGAAATCAAAGAGTTGAAGGACGAGAAAAAAGGCGATTTTGCCTGAGGGATGGAAGGTTCTCAAAAGAAGAAAGAAAGAGTGACATGACCTCGAAATATCCTCGGTGCAGGCATCTGGGGTGTTTTGCAATATGTGATTTTACCTCAATGTTGCTTATATATGACAAGAGGTTGGCAGGTAGGTAGAATATGAAACGCAACAAAACTGATATAAAAACATTGCTGCAAGATATCCTGGTTGATGCGTATACTGACGAGGAGCAGTTGTGGGCTATGGGGCAATACATTGCAGATCAGCTTGTTTTCCCCGTTGACGGCTTTGTAGTCGGTGAACCGATTTCTGTTCTGGAGATCTACTATTCTGGTAATATCCGACAAGGATTGATAGCATCGTGTCGAAAAGAGAGTGGTGATCGTTACGTAATTGCAGCTGTCGATTTGGTTTTTCGGCCAGATTCCGGTGAAAGTGTTGCCATGGCTGTGTATCGGCAATGGCTGGGGCTTGATCCTTTTCCTGAAAACGCATCACCACCTAATCGTGACAAATGTCATAAAGCAACTGAAGGTGACATAAATATGAGCAAACCGGTTGAGTTGAGTGTTGTCTCCGTGAAAGAAAAAGCCTGCCGTTGTCTGGTTCTGGAAACAAAAAGAAGTATCACTCTTCGAACCGGTTCGCTTCATAAAGCTGTTCCTGGGTGGATTGTTACGGTTGATCCAAATAAACAATGGAGCTTTAGCGGTCACCCTTATTTGTCTGGGAAGATCGTTGAAACCCACCTTGATGTCAGTAGACTCGGTTTGCAACCACTTGGACTTGCTGAACGTGGTCAGTGGGATCCCTCGACCGAATATTGGCGTGACGAAGAGGCTCCCCTTGAGTCTTGGATGCAGGCCGTTATTGCATGGGGCGAACGAGTAGCACACGAAATGGAACAGGTGTTACCCGGAATTAATCCTGAAGATCCTTTTTCTGATCCCATCCTTGAAGCAAGTGAATCGGGCCAAGTGGGAGACGCTATCGAAGCCAGGCAGGGGTTCATGCAGCTTTTAGAAGCAGATATGCGTTGTCTTGATGCATATGCTCACCTTGGAAATATGGAGTTTGATTTTTTTCCAGAATCAGCCATACAATATTATGAGGCAGGAGTACGTATTGGCGAATTGTCATTGGAAGAAAATTTTATCGGCTTATTACCTTGGGGGTGGATAGATAACCGACCATTCCTGCGGTGTCTTCGTGGATACGGTCTTTGCCTCTGGCGTTTGAATCGCTTTGAAGAAGCTGCTGCAGTTTTTGATCGGCTACTTTGGCTTAACCCACCCGACAATCAGGGCGTGAGATTTGTGCTTCATGATGTTAAAATCTGTATTCCATGGAAGGCAGACAATAGCGATTAGCCGAAAAATTTGACAATAATGGCGGTATCACACTCCCCAATGCCTTGGGGAGTCATCCGTTTCTGAAATGTAAGCTGGTAGCAGGTCAAAAATATTACTTGGAAACAATTGTCGCTGCTTGTATTCTATCGGACTTTTTCTATTCTCGGACAGCCTCCTGAGCCCTTTTTGAAGTTTATCCTAATTTTAACGAACTGTAAAACAAGGCTCTTTGCTTTTTACGGTAAAAGTGGTACGGTAAAATACCTATAATTTAAAAATGTTGTACGACAAAGTGTTTCTGTTGGGGGATTATGAAGAGACATGTTAGCGATTACCTTATCCGATGGAAAGAATCTAAGAGACGCAAGCCTTTGATTATTCGAGGGGCAAGGCAGGTTGGCAAGACGTATTCGCTGGAAGAATTTGGCAGGAAAAATTTTAAGGTTTGTCATTATCTCAATTTTGAGGAAGACGAACAGCTAGATAAAATCTTTAGGCAGGATCTCAAGCCAGTCCGTATCTTAAAGGAGTTGGAATTCTATCTCGATAGACTCATTACAGTTAATGAGGATATTTTGATTTTTGATGAAGTGCAAGCATCTCCTCGAGCTTTGAACAGCTTGAAATATTTTCAGGAAAAAATGACAGGCTTGCCTATTGTCGCGGCGGGATCCCTTTTGGGGGTGGAATTAAGTGAAATTTCTTTCCCTGTGGGGAAGGTCGAATTTCTTGATATGCATCCTCTGTCTTTTGGTGAATTTTTAGCAGCGGTGGGAGACCATTTGTCCAGTGATTTTTTAAGAGATTTTAAAGGAAATCAGAAGATCCCAGAAATTATTCATAGCCGACTTTGGCAACAGATGAAGAATTATATGATTGTCGGTGGTCTGCCTGAGGTGGTAACGGTTTGGAAAGAAAATTTGGATTCACCGCTTATAGCATTTAAGGCAGTGCGTAAAGTACAAAAAAATCTTCTCATTTCTTATCTTGCCGATATGGCAAAGCACTCTGGTAAGCAAAATTCTATGCATCTGGAGCGTTTGTGGTCAAATATTCCAGGTCAGCTTGCTCGGGAGCAGAGCGGCTCGGCATCAAAATTCAAATTTAAGAATGTTCTTCCTGGTGTTCGTGGTTACGAACGATTGGCAGGCTCAATCGACTGGCTTACAAAAGCTGGGCTAGTTAAAAAGGTTACTATGGTCAATAGTGGTAATCTGCCATTACCGGCATATGCAAAAGACAATACATTCAAATTGTATTGTTTTGACACAGGTTTGTTGGGGGCTCTGGGCAATCTGCCGCCTAAAACTATTCTTGATTACGACTATGGATCTTACAAAGGATATTTCGCTGAGAATTTTGCTGCTCAGGAATTTCAGGGTGCAGAAGAACAAGCCCTGTATTATTGGCGAGAACGGACTGCAGAGGTCGAATTTGTGCATGAATTCAATGGTAATGTTATTCCCATTGAAATCAAATCGGGGTGGGTAACTCAGGCGAAAAGTCTTAGAGTGTTTGCTGAAAAATACAAACCACCTTACCGGATTATTTTGAGTGGGAAACCATTTCAGATAGATTATGAACACAAAATACAGTTTCTTCCATTATACCTTGCCGGGAAAATTCCTCTTGAGTAGGCCGGGGGTCGGCGGCCGCTACCGAGAAAATGATCTATTTGATGCTCATTGCCGTTGGTGAGAATTTTAAATCTATTGACAGGATGACAGAGAGTAAGATTTTGACGCAGTACCCGGAAGTAAATTGGAGAGGTGTTAAGGGAGTTCATTGGCCATCGAGTTTAAAATTAATTTTTTAAAACCTGCTTATGGCAATAAATTAAGATGTAAATCAGAAATATTAAATACAGGAAAACAAATTATAGTGGCTCAATCCAGTGTATTTGATATCAGGGACACCCATGAGAAAATGGTATCTAGAAGTACCATCACCTTGATGGCAGTTAAAACAGCAGCTACTCATGGTCTTAGTAGAAAATTTTAATGAAAATCAGAGTCCTGCAGTGGTGGATTCCGACACTATTGCCGGTGAATTAAACATTATCTACCATGTTTGTGGCGGCGAAAGTTGGAAAGGTTACTAAAATGACCATTACCTTGTCAATTACCAAAATGGTCGTTATAGTGACTATCAAGGCAATCTTTAAAGGGGGAGGTCCCATGCAGACAATTGAAACGTATGTGCCTATCACTCAGGCAAAGGCGAAACTTTTGGATATTGTTAGACAGTTGCACGATACAGACGACACCATTGCAATCACAAAAAAAGGAGTTCCTGAAGCCGTCATCCTATCCATGAAGAAGTTTGAGGGATTCATAGAAACTATTGATATTTTGGCAGACCCTGAGATGGTGGAGCAACTAAAAGAGTCTGCAAAAGATTTGAAAGAGGGCCGATTGATTGATCTTGACGAGGCTTTTTAATGGCATACCAAGTTAAGATCACATCATTTGTAAACAATGTTGGAAAAACATTTAGTCCTGAAGTTAAAAAGGCCGCAAAAGAAGCTCTTAGTGAAATATCCCAGAATCCGAATCTTGGTAAAGAACTCCAGGCAGATTTAAAGGGCTTTCGGTCATATCGATTCATGAGGTACAGAATTATTTTTAAGGCTGATGCTAAGAAGAAAATTATTACTGTTTTGGCCATTGGCCACCGACGCGATATATACGAAAATCTGGGCAATCATCTTTTAACCTCTCCGCGAGATGAATCGAAATCATGAGGCAGTAGTGTCAGATGGATGATGGAAATATTGAACATGCGGGTGATTATATTAATATCCTCTATATGTCTGCTATATCATGAGTTTTCACAGGCAATTTGTACAACATATAACGCTAACATTGCTTCTTTTATAATTATACAACCTGCTAACCAACAAGAACTATACAGAGCATTTGAGAAAAATGGCGGTTGATTAAAGATGAATAAAATTACCTCTAATTGTACCACATAAAACCGTCCTTGGAGTACCTAAGAAAAAGACAATGTTCAGTAATATAGAATATTCATGGTGTATATCTAACAGGCATAGGCTAAATTCTGCAATTTGTAGTAGGGTATACTTCTGAATTAGTAAAGGTTCACAATAGAACAAGGAGGCATTGTGAAAGATATTGATTTAGAAAAAAAGATAGCAGTACTCATAGATGCTGAGAATGCCCAATATTCCATTTTGGAAGCTGTATTATCTGAATTGAAAAAACATGGCCACATTATTGTCAAAAAGGCCTATGGAGATTGGAGTTCAAATCATCTGCGTAATTGGAAACAACCACTAAACGAACTAGCAATAAGCCCTGTCCAACAGTTTTCCTATACACAGGGTAAGAATTCTTCTGATGCAGCAATGATCATTGATGCAATGGATCTATTGTACTCAAAAAAATTCGATGCATTTGCATTGGTTTCTAGTGATAGTGATTTTACCAAACTTGCTTCACGGCTTAAAGAATCACAAATATTTGTATTCGGCGTAGGAGAAAACAAGACACCAGTTTCGTTTAGAAATGCTTGTGATGATTTTATATATACCGAGGTTTTAAGAAATTTAGAAGTAGATGAAGATACCGACGATGCTGAAAAAACAGCTGAATCAGAAAGTCAAAAGAAATCAAGACAAGAACTTTGCGGTGATTCACGTTTAATCAAAATAATTAGAAGTGCAATAATTGAATACGCTGATGAAGATGGATGGGCTTCCTTGGGTCCTTGCGGTAGTTTGATAAAGCGTCAGCACCCTGATTTTGACCCGAGGACTTATGGGTATCCAACCTTATCTAAATTGATTGAGGCAACAACACTATTTGAAATAGACCGTAGAAAATCTGTAGATAATAAGACGACTGGAATATATATAAAAGACAAACGTGCTTAAAAATCTCAGGCAATAACTGGGGTCAGATAACCTGTCGCTTGTCAAAGTCTCTGGCGCTTGAACCAATTCGAAGAAGCTGCCGCCGTTTTTGATCGGACGGTCTGGCTCATTCCAGCAGATAATCAGGGGGTACGGTTTGGACTTGCTAAGGTCAAATCCAGTATGCCCTGAAGCTCAGACTGAACAATCCAAAACAAAGTTACGCCGCGAAGCAGCAGCTATGAAATAAATAAAAGGTGAGGCAGACATGTTTAATAAAAACAGTAAAGACGGATATTCTACACCTCTGGAAGGCATCAGGCAAAAGACTCTGATTCATGGTGATAAGACCCTGATGGCAGAGTTCAAACTGCAGAAAGGGAGCATCGTGCCACAGCACAGCCATCCCCATGAACAGACCGGGTATCTTGTCTCCGGACAGGTGCGATTTTGTGTTGGCTCAGAGGAGATTCTTTGCAATCCGGGTGACAGTTGGTGCATTGTGGGCAATAAAGAGCATGGAGCAGAGGCGTTGCAGGATTCTGTCCTGGTTGAGGTGTTTTCACCGGTACGGGAGGATTATTTGCCCAGGTAGTAGTTATCCGCGAGACTGAAAATTTTCCGACTAGTCGGGTTAGTGTGACCTATAGAGTAGTTGAGAAGGGGTCTTGTCTAATTTTTTTCTTTTTCAAAACTGCTTCATCACGCCAAAAACCTTACCGTCTGGTGTATCATTTATGGACTGTTCCCGGGCACCGGCCTTGAGCCGATACATAACATGTCCTTCCCATCGCTCCATCGTGCCAGTACCGTCCGGGTATTGATGAATTCGAACAAGCGCGTTTTTTTGCAGGTTACAACCAAAAGCCACGACGTCCATTTCGGTTTTGTAGCTGATTTGATACCCGCTGCTGTCAGGTGATTCGGCGATAAGATCCAGTAACTCCTTCGCCTGGTTGTGTGACCCAAGACCATTGCCTTGATTACCCAGGTATTTTTTCACTGGGCCGGGATTATGTTGCTTTGTTTTCGGCGCTGAAATCGTTTTGCTTTGTATGACGTTTTGATCTTCTTTGTACCATTTATCGATTTGCCCTATATAAACATTAACTTGAAGGGTCATTTCTGCAGCCGGGAAATAATAGGCTCTAAGTAATTTGGGGTTGCCACTGCGAATTTTGACCTCTTTATATAGCCCTAGCTTTTTTATAAAGAAATCTTTGTTCCACTGTGTGCCGGCTATTACGTTCAGCACCACCCATTCCTGCAATGTATCCTTTTCCATGATTTATTCTATAACTGGAATATTTTTTTTGCAATCCTCTGACATAATGAGCTGTTCAACCAAGTGAATTTGTCGGGTACTTCCACAATAATTTTATATGCCAATAAATACCGGCAACCATACTCAGCAACCGGTTGTCTTTCCTGATTTAAGACCTTGCATTTAATTGAAGCAGAATGAGTGTTTGTCCATAAATGGTTTTTTTTTAAGGAATTTTTTTCTGGTTCTCGGCTGCAAGGAAGGCGAGTCTGTTTATAAAATCATCTGATTTTGCAAAATTGTCATGGAGCTTTTGTGGTGTTTTTTCCACAGAATCGTACACTTCTTTAAAGAACCCGGTTATAAAATCACTATGCAGGCTTTTCGATTTTGTCAGCATGGGAGGGGCGTTTTCCCGGACGTCGGGAGGTAACTCAGCTAATTCATCAATAAATGTTTTCTCCTTGTCTGCAGATAATAACATTTTTACCATGGCCTTGATTCCACCATCGTTTACATAAGAGGTGAACCTGGTAAAATCCTCTTCGGTCAGTTGATCGGCTCCTCCGAGCAATTTTATGATCTTGAAAATGATTGCCACAAGATGACTGCGACACACTTCTTCCATAAAAGGCCGATGGTGAGAAATAGCTCGACCGGTCTCTACAAGCAGCCATGAAAATTTGGCCGCTTCCTGGCCTGGATACATGGTGTAAAGAGGTCGCAACACATCCTGCTGAATTTTCCTGATCTTGGTTCCGGCGGTAAAAGGGTTGACCATGCATTCCTCTTTCGAAGTTGTTGCAGAATTGTCGAACAACCCTAGCGTATTTGTGCATCTTTATCTACGAATATGTTAATATTCCAAGATGAAGTTGTATCTCTATGCCTTTTTACTCCTGGCGGCAATTACTGTCGCAGTGGGTGTGATGCGGGGAAAATCATTTTTCCTGTGTTCAAGAGTAAACCTGGATAAGCTGGAAAGAGTGATATTTATTGTTTACTCCATGGAAATGCAGTAAATTTGAAACTTGCTCGTTCCAATTGGATCGGTTTATCGAGCAGGTCGGAGGCAACTATGAAATCACTTATAATTCATAGTCTTGACAAGTACGACTACAGACAATCAAACCAAGGAGTTTTACAATGTCCGATACATTTCGCGCCTATCAGATAACTAAAGATGAGGATGGCCAGAAGGTGGCTTTGACAACCTTAACTGAACATGACCTTATGGATGGAGATGTCACAGTGAAGGTTGAGTACTCAGCAATTAATTATAAAGATGGATTGGCAATGACTGGCAGTGCTCCTGTGGTTCGCCGTTTTCCCTTGACCCCCGGTATCGATTTTGCCGGTACTGTAACTGCATCAGAGAACAGTACATTTGCTGCAGGCGATAAAGTGCTGCTCAACGGTTTTGGTGTTGGAGAGGTACACAGCGGCGGTTTTAGTGAGGTGGCAAGGGTTGATGGAAACTGGCTGGTGCCGTTACCGGACGGCATCACTGCCAGACAGGCAATGGCTGTCGGTACAGCAGGCTATACCGCGATGCTCTGCATATTGGCACTGGAAAACCACGGAATTAACCCGGAGAGTGGTGATGTTCTGGTAACTGGTGCTGCAGGTGGAGTCGGCAGTGTTGCGATTGCAATCTTAAGCAAATTGGGTTATCGGGTTGTGGCTGTAACCGGTCGCAGCAGTGAGCGTGACTACTTAACCTCCCTTGGTGCATCTGAAATTATTGATCGACAACCATTTTCAGAAAAGGCCCGGCCACTTGCCAAAGAGTTGTGGGCAGGGGCGATAGATGTGGCCGGAGGCAATACACTGGCCAATGTTCTAAGCCAGATCACATATGGCGGAGCAGTTGCAGCCTGCGGCCTTGCAGACTCAATGAGCCTGCCAACCTCAGTTGCACCATTTATTCTCCGTGGCGTGGCACTCTACGGTATCGATTCTGTGATGGCACCTATGACCAAGCGTCAACAGGCATGGCAACGTATTGCGGAAGATCTTGATTTCAGTAAACTCGAAACCCTGAGCAACGAAATTAATCTTGAAGAGGTGCCGGCAGCGGCAGAGGCGATTTTGGCTGGAACAATTCGTGGCCGTACGGTGGTTAAAATTATTTGAAATGGCGTAGTTCTTTGACTTTCGACTACATGGTTTTCATGATAGCGAAGCGGCGTCATGGTTATGAAAGCATTTAATGGGCGTCAGAAATAAGGATCGAATTGAATTGTAAACTCCTCCAAGCCCTCAATGTCTGAGAGTATCCGGCTAATGCGGTCATGGATGACAGGTTGCTGGCTTTCCGGAACCTTCAGGGAAACTCCAACCCGGCCATCCTTTGCTTCAGCCGAAGCATTGGGAAAATCAAATAGTTTCCTGAGAACCAGGGCCGTCATTGCCGAATCGGCCAGAGCCGATTTTGATTCGGCTGTTTCCTGAAAAGATGGAAGAGTGGCTGCATTGGCGATGATATCCACGGCTTCGTCTTCGGACAAATGTCCGATTCTTAGAATGAGGTTGTATGCTTCCGGGTTCATTATATCAAGACCATACAGAAACATCGCCCACTTGCGCCGCTCCTCATCGTCCTTTTTGAGAATATAACGTGCTTTTTCCTCGGAAATGTTTTCCCGGGCCATTTCATCGGCGACCCTGTCCTCAGTGTCGGCGATGATTCTGACTTTGAGCACATGGGAGATATCCCGGACAAAATGATGGCCGACAAGGCCGTGATAAACCACATTTTTATTCCTAAAACGCTGGAGAATTGCTGACTTGATTGCTGCGATGAACCTCTGTTTTCCGTGGGGAAAACGATCAAGCACCGAAAAAGCATCATTAAGCCCACGTAACAGCTGGATTTCCGGAAGATGAAACTCATCAAGATTTTCAATGATTTGGTCACGGGAGACACAGGTATAACCAAGTCTCTTTGCCAGTTTGTCCGAAACGGATTTGCCGTGATAGTAACTTCCTCGAGAAATGGTAATTATCGGCATCAGGGCCTCCTAAAGAGTAGTGGCATTCAAATGGTGTTGAAAAGTCCGGTCAGTGCGGCACAGTCTATTTCTGCATACAGTAGATGTTTTTGTATCATATATCAATGATGGAATCGTAAAAACTCTCCATCTACTTCGTTTATTCCACATTATTAAACAGGAAAACATGAGGACGAATTCTATTGGGACATAAGCAGGAGAATGCCTGTAATAGCAATAGCCGCACCGGCAAAAGACCTGATAGAGACATGTTCCTTATGGAGGAAAATAGAAAAAGGAATGATACATATGGGAACAAGAGAGAGAAATGTGGAAGCAATGCCAACAGACAGGTAGTGGAGGACTAAAAGGGAGAGGGAGACGCCTAGAAACGGACCGACAACGGAGCCTATGGCAGTAAATACAACCGCCTTCGTGTTGTTGAGAGCACTTTTTACATGGCTCCATTTGCGGGTAACTGTAAAGAAAATGAGAAAACAGAGAAAAGCAGCAAGAGCTCTGATCTGGGTCGCGGAAAAAGGATCCAGATAATCCGATTCGGTCTGCATGCCGATTTTACTGAGAACATACCCTCCTGCCTGACCAACCATTCCACCAAAACCGTAAGCAACACCTTTAACGGTAACTTTTCTCACTTTAAGTTTCTGGGCCTGCGAAGTCTTACGACTTTTTTCAAAGATGACAACGCTGACGCCAAACAGGGTGACAAGCATTCCTATCCACTGCTGTAGAATGTAAGTCTCATGCAAAAACAGCCAGCCGATTACGGCAGCTGTTGGAGCAGACAGGCTGAAGATCAGCATGGTGATCCTTGGACCTATCTCTACAAGCGCCTTAAAAAGAAAAATATCACCGATAAAAAAACCGATAATTCCGGAAAGACTGAGATATATCCATGCATGGGACGGTAAATTGACTGGAATGATATATCCGCTTCGGATAAATAAGAGAATGCTGAAAAGAAGTAGGGCCACAGCGATCCTTATGATGTTCACAGGGATAGCGCCTACTCTCTTTGACGCAGCTTCAAAAAATTGAATGCTGATGGTCCAGCAAAGTACAGTGATAATGGCGATTGATTCACCTATAAATGGCATAAAGATCCTTTTTAATGCTTTACTCCTGAAAAGCTGAAAAACTGAAATGAAAAACAAGAAATTTAGAGAGTTCTTTTAAAATTAAAACTTACATTTAGCACCAGATAGCGAACGTAGAGAGACCTTCGAACCAACTTATCCAAGCATTTTGGAAGTTCCGATTAATTCGGGTTAGAATTTCAAGGACTATATAGATTGAAACACGTTGCAATTACAAGAAATTATTTTTAAAACTAGGTGTATAATTTTGGTGAGATCGGCCATATATTTGATCATGGAGTGATCCAACTGCAAATAATCTGATAATTAAATAGAGTTTTTGAAAAAAAATGGTTTACAAAAAATGACTTCGGTCTTATAAATGTACGCTGGGTTCCTAAATATGTACGAACAACGAAAGGTAGTTCGCAGAACCTGAAGAAAACTGAATCGTATTTTGACGATTCGGCTTTATTAAAAAGTGGTTCTTAAGGAGCCCAGCAGAAAGGAGTAGTACACAATGGCAGAAGGAACAGTAAAATGGTTTAACGATGCAAAAGGTTTTGGATTTATTGAAGAAGATGGTGGCAATGACGTCTTTGTTCATCACTCAGCGATTCAGGGTGACGGTTTCAAATCCCTCGATGAAGGTGGACGTGTAACTTTCGATGTTGTTGACGGTCCAAAAGGTCCAGCTGCAGAGAATGTTGTCAAGCTGTAATAGCTGATTTTGACTACAAAAAAGGCCCCGCATTTTGCGGGGCCTTTTTTTTTGTTTAACGATATCCCTCCTGCTGCAGATCTCTGGTAATAATATTCCCGCCCCATATTGTTGTTTTTTATTATCTGTCCGTAAATTCCAGGTAATAAATGGAAAAATATGTTCAAGTAAAACACTAAGCACCGTGTGTGTTTGATTCACAGGTTCATTTATTTCACCTAAAACCGGAGGAAAACGATTTGAAAAAAGTAATGGTTCTAATTGTTCTGTCTATTGTTATGACGGCTGCTACTGCATGGTCAGGTACCCTTGAAGATGTCCAGAAAAAAGGGATTTTGGCATGTGGTATCAGTGAAGGTGTCCCTGGATTTTCAATTCCTGATTCCAAAGGGCACTGGGTTGGATTTGACGTTGATATGGCAAGGGCTGTGGCAGCAGCCGTTCTCTCAGACCCTGAAAAGATAAAATTTGTGCCTCTCGCATCCAAACAAAAAATTATTGCCGTTTCTTCCGGTCAGGTAGATTTGACATCCAGAACAACAACCTGGACATTGAAAAGAGATGCTAAGCAAGGCGTTGATTTCACAACAATTGTTTTTTATGACGGCCAGGGATTTATGGTGCCAAAGTCTTTAGGTGTCGAGTCTGCAACAAAAATCGATGGTGCCACCGTATGTGTAACAGCCGGTACCACATCCGAACTCAACCTCGCCGATTTTGCAAGGCTTCATGGCTTGAAAATAGAAGCGCTTGTTTTTGACGGAAAAAAAGAAGCACTCAATGCTTATACTGCAGGTCGATGTGATGGTTTTACCACAGATGTAAGTCAGCTTGCCTCTTTGAGAACGACCTTTGCCAGCCCTATGGCTCACAAAATCCTGCCTGAAGTTATTTCAAAAGAACCCCTGTCTCCTCTGGTTCGACATGGAGATAACCAGTGGAAAGACATTGTTACATGGGTTATCAATGGACTCATTGCTGCTGAAGAAAATGGCATTACCGCGGCCAATGTTGAAGAAATGAAAGTAAAATCGAATAACCCGGTTATTCAACGTATGCTTGGACAGTCAGGAGATACCGGTAGCTATCTCGGGCTTGATAAGGAATGGCTGGTACGGGCGATTAAAGCTGTGGGAAATTATGGTGAGATCTATGACCGCCATTTCGGACCGTCTACAAAATTGAACATTCCTCGGGGTGTCAATAAATTATGGACCCAGGGTGGTCTCCATTATGCACTGCCTATCAGGTAATGAATTTGTAACGATCCTGCAGTAAATGGTCCCGGAGAAACACCGGGTACATTATCGACAGTTACATGCCAAATCTTTTTGAAGGGGGCTGTCAGCCCCCTTTTTAATATTTTTAAAAATATTTGATGCATCGTCTTTATTTCAGATAAAATATTTCAGGCAAGGCAGATCTTTTGAAGCAGTCTCCCTTTGTATTCTCAAAATCATTTATTACAACCCTGCTACTTCAAACGGCTGTCCTGAGCATAATTTTTTATGGTGTATACACACTTTTAGTCAACACCCAGGCAAATCTTGAAGCTCGTAATATTGCTTCAGGATTTGGTTTTTTATCCCTGGAATCCGGCATGCCCATCAGCAATTCCCTGCTGCCGTATTCCCCTACAGATTCCTACGGATATGCTTTTCTTATGGGGGTTTTCAACACCCTTTATGTTGCTTTTTTTGGTATTGTATTGGCCACGCTGTTAGGGATTTTAATCGGTGTGGCCAGGGTTTCCGGTAACTGGCTGGTATCAAAACTTGCAGAGATATATGTTGAAGTATTAAGAAATATACCCTTGCTACTTGTTCTGTTTTTCACCTATACCATCGCCCTTGCGGCACTGCCGATTCCCAGAAAAAGCTTGAATCCCTTTACAGGATTTTTTTTAAATAACCGGGGAATATATTTCCCCAGGCCCATACCTGAATCCGGTTTTTGGCTTGTTTGTCTGGCTGTTCTGGCGGGCATTGTTACAGCCTTTTTTATTCATCGTCATGCAACCAGGCTTCACCGGGAGACAGGCCGGGTTATTCCTTCATTTACCCTGGGTATGATAGCAATAATTGCAACTCCCGCTATTGCATGGTGGCTTACCGGTGGTCCGATGTCATGGGAATATGCAGTGTTGAAAGGGTTTAACTTTAAGGGCGGTCTGGTCATTCGACCTGAATTTTCAGCTCTGATGACAGGGCTTATATTATACACTGCCGCTTTTATCGGTGAAAATGTCAGAAGCGGCATTCAGTCGGTGGGTATAGGCCAGATTAATTCCTCCAAGGCCCTCGGATTGCCTCCAGGTCTCACCATGAGGAAGGTCGTTTTGCCCCAGGCCCTGCGAGTGATTATTCCGGCCACCACTAATGATTATACAAGTCTGGTAAAAAACAGCTCTCTTGCCGTTGCCATAGGTTATCCAGACATGGTTTCCATCGGTGGTACTATTATTGGTCAAAATGATCAGGCAATAGAAGTGATTGCTCTCTGGATGGGGGTTTATATGACCATCAACCTGGTGATTTCTCTGATTATGAACTGGCTGAACGCAAAAGTCCAGTTGATTGGAAGGTAAGCATGACCATATTATCTGATGCCAATAGAGAAGTATTTATTTTTCAACCAATGCATGACCTTCCAGCTCCCTTGGAGTCTGTGGGCATCATCGGTTGGCTTCGAGAGAATCTTTTCAGCAGTAAGGTCAACTCGTTGCTTACAATGGCAGCACTTCTTTTTTTATGGAAAACTGTTCCGCCTCTAATTTCATGGGCGGTTACCGATGCCACCTGGAGTTTTTCCCCAGACCCGTGTTCAATAGAAAAGACAGGTGCTTGTTGGACATTTATTTTTGTAAAATTCAGAGTGTTGATGCTTGGACTTTACCCGGAACAATTTATCTGGCGGCCTGTTCTGGCTTTTGCAATCTTTCTTCTTGTCTGTGGATTAACTGTTTTTAGATTGCTTCGTGCCAGATTTTTAATTGCATTATGGTTCTTTTTACCCCTGCCGTTGTTTTTTCTGATTAATGGCGGAATGGGGCTGGAAACCGTAGATCAATCCCTGTGGGGTGGGCTTATGTTAAGCATAGGGCTTGCTGCCATCGGTATTATAATGTCCATACCTCTTGGTATATTGCTGGCCCTTGCCCGGCGATCAAATATGGTTTTGGTAAAAACACTCAGCATAGGAATTATCGAATCCATACGAGGAGTTCCTTTGATCACCATTCTGTTCATGGCTTCTGTCATGATGCCTATTTTTTTGCCCCAGGGGATGAATATTAATAATCTTTTAAGAGTACAGATAGGTATCATACTGTTCTCATCTGCCTATATTGCAGAAGTGGTAAGAGGGGGTTTGCAGGCCATCCCCAAAGGGCAAATTGAAGCCGCCATCTCTTTGGGTCTCAAGAGTTGGACAGTCACCTGTTTTGTGGTTCTGCCCCAGGCCCTGCGTCATGTTATCCCATCTCTTATCGGTCGTTGTGTTGCGCTGTTTAAAGACACATCCCTTGTGATCATTGTCGGCCTCCTTGATTTTTTAGGGATGATCAAGGCCTCTGCACAAGACCCTGAATGGCTTGGATATGATGCCGAGGCTTATGTTTTTTGTGCGTTGATATACTGGATTATCTGCTTTTCCATGAGCCAGTACGGTAAATCCATTGAGCGTCACAACCGTTGGTAATTGCGGGAGAAACTAAGTGAATCAAGAGAATAGCCCTATTATTGAAATTACCCATTTAAATAAATGGTTTGGTAATTTTCATGTTCTCAAAAATATAAACATGACAGTACATAAGGGTGAAATCATAGTCGTATGCGGCCCATCAGGATCTGGGAAGTCAACACTCATTCGTTGCATTAACAGAATTGAAAAGCATCAAAAGGGGAAAATCCTTGTCGCAGGAACCGAATTGACAACCAAAATGAAGAATATTACTGATGTTCGTAGGGACGTAGGAATGGTTTTTCAAAATTTCGATCTTTTCCCCCATATGACTGTTCTTGAGAACCTTATCCTGGCTCCTGCATGGATTCTCAAAATGCCAAGGAAGAAAGCAGAAGAAATGGCCATGGCACTTCTGGAGCGGGTGCAGATTCACGATCAGGCCTTTAAAATGCCGGGCCAGCTTTCCGGAGGGCAGCAGCAGCGGGTGGCAATCGCCAGAGCCCTGTGCATGAATCCAAAGGTCATGTTGTTTGATGAACCCACATCAGCACTGGATCCGGAAATGGTAAAAGAGGTCCTAGATGTGATTAAAAAGCTTGCCGAAGATGGAATGACCATGATCTGCGTAACCCATGAAATGGGGTTTGCAAAACAGGTTGCCAACAGAATAATCTTTATGGATCAAGGTGAAATTGTAGAAGAAAATGATCCTGATGAGTTTTTTACCAACCCCCGGTGGGACAGAACACAAAAGTTTTTGAGCCAGATTCTCTAACAAGAAAAATGAACAAGTACTCTTTTTTTCCAAAAATACCATATATCATGTCTTGACAGCTTCTTTTCCAACAACCAGCCTCACCGGTCGACCATTCGGGTTTTTAAATTGACTGATCGGTCATCCTGGATTATTGTTCGGACATGAACACAAAACAATACAAGGACATGTCAAAACCGGTTAGTAACCCAACAGGCAGTGATTCACTGTTAGCAGAAGCTGATATAGCAATCATTGGCGGGGGAGTCGTCGGCTGTGCTGTCGCTCGACGGATGGCTCTTGAAGGAGCTTCCGTGGTTCTACTTGAAAAGGCCGCTGATATTCTCGATGGAGCAAGCAAGGGAAACAGCGCCATTCTCCACACAGGATTTGACGCCCCGGCGGGAACACTTGAATGGGAATGTGTGCAAAACGGCTACAGAGAATATCTTGAGATCTATCAAAGTTTAGGACTTCCTCTTCTGAAATCAGGAGCCCTGGTTGCCGCATGGACACAGGAGGAAGAGGATCGTTTTGAGGGGATTCTCCAAAAAGGCCGGGACAACAATGTAGATGATATGCGCCTGTTGAGTAAAGCTGAAATCCTCAGACTTGAACCAAATCTTGCACCGCATATTCGGGCCGCAATTTCAATTCCAGGTGAGTATGTTATCGACCCATGGTCAGCACCCCTTGCCTATGTTACCCAGGCACTGGAAAATGGCGGCAAGCTCTTATGCAATGCAAACGTAACCGGTGGCGATTTCGACGGCAATAAGTGGGTACTCAAAACCGGTCAGGGAATTGTCAAGAGCCGATATGTGATAAACTGCGCCGGCCTTTACGGAGATATCCTTGACCATGACGTTCTTGGAACCGCAGATTTTACGATAAAGCCACGAAAAGGGCAATTTGTGGTCTTTGATAAGGCCGCAAACAAATTAATTCGTTCTATTATCTTATCTGTGCCCACTAAACGAACCAAAGGCATTGTCCTCTTTCCGACTATTTTTGGCAATATGATGGTGGGTCCAACGGCAGAAGAACAAGATGGCCGGGCTGATGCTTCTGTTGATGAAACAATTTTAAAAGAACTCCATGCCCAGGCCATAGAGAAGGTACCATCCTTAAAAAATATTCCTGTGACCGCGACGTTCGCTGGCATCCGACCGGCCACAGAACGACCGGAATATCGGGTCATTGAATATAGTGAACGAAACTGGATCACTTTGGGCGGAATTCGTTCTACAGGACTTACTTCGGCACTTGGGATTGCTAACCATGTTCACACCTTACTTATAAGACAAGGTGCAGACTATAAGGCCATAGAAACTCCATCCATCTCAAAAGTTCCAAATCTTGCCGAACATCTTTCCCGTGATTACGAAAAATCAGGATACGGGGAAATAGTTTGCCACTGTGAAATGGTCACCCAACGTGAAATCGAAGCAGCGCTCACAAGTAAGGCACCGGCGGGAAGCCTGGATGGCTTAAAGCGGCGCACCCGGGTTAGCATGGGACGGTGCCAGGGATTTTACTGTTCGGCGCGTCTCGCTGAACTGACCAGGGGAAAGTTTGCCGAGTCACTTGGGGTAGGAGTTGCAGATGAATAGTCCTAAACATAAAAACTACGATGTAATGATTATCGGTGGTGGCCCCGCGGGACTGTCTGCCGCAACAACACTGAAAAAATCGGGAATTGAGCGAGTCGTTGTCCTGGATCGTGAACCTGAGGCTGGTGGTATTCCCCGCCATTG
>MAXH01000068.1 GCA_001750925.1 Desulfobulbaceae bacterium S3730MH12 | reverse complement strand
GGATGGCTTCAGTCATTTTCGTCTCCTTTTCCTTTTGTAGAAAAAACAGGACGTTAATAACCAAAGTATACCATTAATTTGGTTTTATTTTTGTTACGTAGATTCTGGAACCATCAAGGGTTTCGAACTGCGTTTTTCCTGTCAGGCTAATCTTGATTTTCTAAAGGTCAAAAAGAGGATTTTATGTTGCTAGGTTTTGGGTGTGACTTCTTAATTACGTATATACAGTAGTAGTGTTTCGTTTGGGGTTGAGTCAAATCATAGTACATTCGATATGGCAATCCTAACGAACGGCCTATGCGAAACTGCCATGGCCGGTATGCTATTGGAGCCGACTGTGGGTACCCCTGCTGCCAGACAATTGCTTCAGGACTTATTTGTCAGCGAGGCTGATATTATCCCCAATACTGAGAATAAACAATTACGAGTAAAAATCCATGCTGGTTCCAGGCCGGCAGTGAATAAATCACTTCGAGATCTTTTTGAAAAACTAAACGAATCGGAAATAACTTACCTGGAAACTGACATGAAACTCGTTTATGAAATTCCGGAAATTCCAGGGTGAAATTTTAGGTTTTGGCGTTACGTAAACTTCCCCTAGATCAAGAGTTTTGAGATTGAGGATTAGCTAAGGAAGGGAAAAAATCATGGAGAATCGAGCCACGCGTTGAGCAGCTTGTAAGCTATAGGAGCTGTGAAGATAATAAAAAATATCCTGAAAATATGAAAACTGAGCACAATGGGCAATTCTGCGCTGGTATCACCGGCCATCCCGATAAGAACACCCATGGCACCCGGACTGGTACTGAAAAATGCGGTCTGTGGATCAAGTATCCCCATACGTACCAGGACAACAGCAGTGATGGTTGCCATGCTCACCAGGACAATGGTTGAGAGAAATACCGGTAAGATAAGAGGCAGCAGGGTTCGGGCAAGTTCTTTGGAAAAAGAGGCACCAACCATTACCCCGATTAGAACCTGGGTTATGAACGTATAGTTGGCGGGAATCTTAAAGTTTCTGCCGAGTAGCAGATTAATGATGATGACAGCGCTCATGGCACCGATGATGGTACCACCGGTGATCTTTAATCTGAATCCGATAAAACCGCCGATGAATCCACCGATAAGATAGATGGTAAGTCCAAGACCATTGGTCATTTTTATATTCCGTTGTTATTGAGCAGCCAGCCCAGATTTGTCATGAGCTTTATGTTTATTAGTAACTTCTTCTTAACTTTGCTTAATCTTTTGACAATAAACTGTTTACGGTAAAATTAACTCAATGCTCATGAGAAATTCACGCTAGTTTCGGCAGGACTTCCTTTACTCTCGCAATAGTCTCCTCAGTTATTTTGATTGAATCTCCGAGGTAATTGGCTGGATCAAGGGCCTCATCGAGCTTTTCGTGAGAAATGTTCGCCGAAACTGCGGGGTCACTTTTCAGGATTTCAGCGAGGGTTTTCTCTCCTGATACGGAAACCTCGGCTGCGTGGTGGAGCAGATCATGGGCTTTTTGTCGCCCCAGCACAGGGGCGAGGGTCATCATTATGTTTTCTGCTACGATGAGTCCGTTGGTCTTGTCCAGGTTTTGCCTCATTGCTTCCGGCTTGAGTTGCAGTTCATTGATGAGGCTCTTCATGTCGAGAGTCAGCTCGTAAGCGGCCTTACAGACGGTATCAAGGGCTTCACTCATCATTTTGTTGGTTGCTGCATCCCCTTCGTGGGAGGAATGCATTCCTTCAAAAGCAAGAAATATCTGAGACCTGATTCGGGCTGCAACGGTGATGATATTGCATGCTACTTTGGAATTAATCTTCTGGGGCATGGTACTGGAACCGATGACATCCTTACCCATTCCTTCGGCAACTTCCCCAAATTCGTCGGCCATGAGAGTATAGAGTTCCTGAGCGACCTTGGAACAGGTCGTTCCATAAAGAGCCATTGTGGACACGTATTCGGCGAGGAAATCGTTGGCTGAACGAACCGGAACCGGCAGGTGAGTGAGGTTCAGTTTTTTCCCAAGTCGCTTGCTGATTTCAGACCCATCTTTACCAAAAGACTGCATGGCACCGATGGCACCGCCAAACTGTAGACAGAAGAAACGCGGCTCAAACTGATCAAAACGTTCCAGATGACGAAGAAACTCATCCATCCAACCGGCAACCTTGAAGCCGAAGGTGATCGGCAGGGCTTGACGCCGCTGGGTGCGACCGGCCATAACCATCATATTACCTTTCTCTGCAAGGTGTATAAGTGCTGCCAGCACTTCTCCGAACTCCTTGCGCATAAGCTGATGAGCTTTTCTAATCTGCAGGATCCTCCCTGTCTGAATTATATTCTGAGTGGTTGCTCCCCAGTGCACATATCTGCCATGGTCTTTTTCACAGGCTGCAGCAAGCTGTTTGGTCAGAGAGACGATTGGTGCTTTTGTTCTTTTGATTTCTCTTGTCAGTTCCTCACTGTCCAGGTATTTCAGGTGGGCTTTTTTCGATATTTCAAGGGCGGCCTCCTGAGGGATGATCTGCATTTCACCCTGTACCTCTGAAAGTGCAGCTTCAACATCGAGCCAGGACTGCCTGAGTGCGTCTTTGCTAAACAGTTGGTTTATTTCTGCCGGTGATTTGGTCATATTTCCTGTTACCTTCATATAAAGGTGAAAACCATCTCAATGGTTATTTATTGTTTTTGCTGCTGGTAAAGAAGACATCTCGTCTCTCTACCGTTTGTTTCTTTAAGTTCTGGCCTTTCTCTTTTGCATATATCTATGGCTTTTAGGCAGCGTGGATGAAACAGACACCCTGTGGGCAGGTCCAGTGGGTTGGGAAAGCCGCCACCAAGATCAATTGTGGGTATACCGCCGCCAGGCTCCAGAGAAAGCACTGATTGCATCAGCGCCTGTGTATACGGGTGTTTGCTCTCGTGAATAATCTGCCTGCGGGTTCCTGTTTCAACAATTTGGCCCAGATACATGACGGCGATACGGGTGGCTATGTGGTTCACCACTCCCAGGTCGTGGGTGATGATGAAAAAGGTCAGCCCAAGCTCGTCTCTCAGGTCCTGCAAAAGGTTGAGAATCTGAGCCTGTACCGACACGTCGAGGGCCGAGGTCGGTTCATCGCAGAGTATGATCTGAGGTCTGAGTATAAGAGCCCTTGCGATGGCAACCCGTTGCCGCTGGCCACCGCTGAGCTGGTTGGGGTAGACATGATAAAAACGGTGGGGCAGTCCTACCAGTTCCATGGTTTTTTCCACCGTTCTTGTCTGACTCTGTTTATCGCCGACTTTATGAAACTGCAGGGGCTGGCGGATCGTCTCACCAATGGTTCGACGCGGATTCAGTGAAGAATAAGGGTCCTGAAAGATAGGCTGGATGAGGAGGGCACGCTCCCTTATATCGATATCTTCTATGGGGGATGAGTTGATTTCGATCCTGCCCTCTTTGACCAGGTCGAGACCAAGCATCATCTTTGAGAGCGTGGTTTTTCCGCATCCCGATTCTCCCACCAGGGCGAGAACTTCAGAATGGTGCAGCTTTAAGCTCACATCATTTACCGCAACCAGTGGTTGTTTCTCGCTAAAAATAGATTTTTTTACATAAAAGGTGCGGCTGACCTTTTCCACATCAAGCACCACTGCGCCTTGTTCCACTGCTTCAGCCGTGTGAATTGTTGTTGTCGTATCCTTGGATTCAGAAATATGCGTGGCGATTTCGTCCGAACGCAGACAGCGATGTGTTCGACCATCTGCTGTTTTCACTTCAGGCGGAACGCTGAGGGTGCAGAGTTCTTTTGTGTATTCACATCGATTGGCGAAGGAACAGCCCGACTGCTTCCCCATAAGGTTTGGTACAATCCCTGGGATGGTGCCAAGGCGAGGTTTCTCACTGTCCTGCTCAAGGTCTGGTATACATTGCAGCAGCCCCTTCGTATAAGGGTGGAGGGGCCTATTGAATACCTGTTCAGTGGTTCCTGTTTCAACCAGTTGACCGGCATACATGACTCCTACTTTATCCACCATTCTTGAGATGACACCAAGATCATGGGTGATGAGGATCATGCCCATACCGAGCTCTTTGCCAAGATGAACAAGCAGTTGCAGGATCTGCGCCTGCACGGTTACATCGAGGGCTGTGGTCGGTTCGTCGGCAATTATCAGTTTTGGCTGGGTCATCAGGGCCATGGCGATCATCACCCGCTGGCGCTGTCCACCGGAGAGCTGGTGCGGATATTGACTCAGCCTGCTGGCCGCGTTGGCGATACCTACTTTTTCCAGGAGGTTGACGGCAAGATCCGTGGCATCGGGCCTGGAGAACTGTTTTCTCAAGAGAACAGTTTCTGTCATCTGTCTTCCGATGGAGTAGACTGGATTCAGGGATGTCATCGGTTCCTGAAAAATCATCGACATCTTGATCCCGCACACCTCGCTCAGAAAACGGCGCTGGTTCATATCCTGAATCTCCTCGTTGTCAAACATGATGGCGGAAGCCGTGGTCGTGGCGGTATTCGGCAGCAGCCGCATAAGTGCCATGGAGGTGAGGGATTTTCCGGAGCCGGATTCACCCACAATACCGATGGTTTCACCTTTGTCCAGGTCGAAGCTGACATCACGCACCGCATGCAGGGTGCCGTTTGCAAGTTTGAGATCAACGGAAAGATCTTTTATAGAAAGAAGAGTCATAAGAGTTAATTTCTGTTCTCAGGAGCAGTAACATCCCTGATGCCGTCACCCATAAGGTTGGTTGCCAGCACCAGCACAAAGAGCGCCGCACCGGGAATTATGACCAGCCAGGGTTGAAAAAACATGGCGACCTTTCCTTCTGCGATCATCAGTCCCCAGGATGGCGTGGGCGCCTGTATACCGATCCCCAGAAATGAGAGAGCAGATTCAGCAAGGATGGCGAAACCTACTTCCAGGGTGAAGATGACGATAATCTGGCTCATCAGGTTCGGGAGGATCTCCTTGCGAATGATGTGAAATTTGCTGCAGCCAATGGATTTTGCTGCAGCTATATAGTCCATCTGACGTATCTGCATGGCAGCTGAACGGCTTACCACCAGATAGTAGGTCCAGTGCAGCACCCCGATGACACCTATCACCACATAGACCGAAGGGCCGATAAAAAAGACGAGGGTCATGGTCAGGAGCAGTCCGGGAAGGGAAAGCTGACAGGTGAGGATGTAGCTGATCAATTGATCTACGCGGCCACCGAAATAGCCGGCGCAGATTCCCATGGAAACACCGATAAACAGTCCGACAGTTGCAGCGCCATAGCCTATCATCAGAGAGATTCTGGTGCCATAGATCAATCTGCTCAGATAGTCTCTGCCAAGGTGGTCGGTGCCCAGCAGGTATTCCGTGGTTCCGCCGGGGCTCCAGACTGGTGGAATGAGTCTTTTGGACAGTATCTGTTCGTACGGGTCATGGGGAGCGAACATGGGGGCAAAGATTCCCACAATAATCAGACCGATGATAACGGTAAACCCGATGATCAGTCCCTTGTGTCCCTTGATTCTCCTGATGAGCAGCTGACGGGGGGTAAGCTCAGTAACCGTCTCAGTCTCAAGCGTAAGCGGCGTGCCGCTGATTGGAAGTTCCGTAGAGGACATAATGTTATCCAAGTCGTAAGCGGGGATCAAGCCAGGCATTGAGCAGATCTGCCAGCAGGGTCATGATGACAAAGGTGAGTGCAAAAACGAAAACGAGCATCTGGACCGTGGGGATATCACCGCCCAGAATCGATTCCAGGGCGAGTCTTCCCAGGCCGTTTATCGCAAAGATCGATTCCGTTATAACTGAGCCACCCAGTTTTTGCCCGAGTTGTACCGCAAGCACACTGACCACTGGCAGCAGGGCATTGCGCATGGCGTGCTGGAGAAGGAGCCTGATTCCACCAAAACCTTTGGAGCGGGCCGTCCGGATGTAATCTGAAGAGAGAACATCGAGCAGTCCGTTTCTGGTAAGCCTCATCACTGCAGGTACCGAGCTTGCCCCAAGGACAAAGGACGGGAGGATGAAGTGAGCAAATGTATCATCCCCCGAAACTGGGAAAATCTGCCATGTGACCGAAAAAAGGATGATCATCATCAGGCCCAGCCAGAAGTTAGGAATTGCCTGGGCCGAAACTGCTGTGGAAAGTGCGATTCTGTCTATCAAAGAATTCTGCTTCAGGGCTGCCAGGGTGCCAAGGGGTATGGAAATGACAACGGTTACAAATATCGCCATCAGGGCAAGCTGCAGGGTGACAGGTGCATGGGATAGAATCAGTTCTCCCACCGGTTTGTTCCAGTAGTAGCTTTCCCCGAAATCTCCATGGAACAGACGGGTGAGCCACTCGAAATACTGAACGTAAATGGGTCTGTCAAAACCGTACTGTTCCCGGATCTGTTCCACAAGAAGAAGATCGGCGTCCTCTCCCGCAATAGCCATGGCCGGGTCAACCGCAACGTTGAGCAGGACAAAAGCAGCGACAGAGACTGTCAGGGCCACAAGCAGGGCCATGAAACCGCGTCGTAAAAGATAGCGAAGCATCGTGTTTTACCTTATAGGCCGGGAAAAAACTGGGGAAGCAGGTCTGCTCCCCCAGCGAGGTTACTATTTCCAACTGGTGCTGTACAAACGTGGAAGACCATCCTTAGGGATCGGGAAAATAAGATCTTTGGAGGTCAGGTAGTTTGCGGTGAAAGCGTAGAGCGGAACCCAGTATGCCTGGTCTGATATCAGTTGCAACCCTTTTCGGTAAAATTCTTCACGCTCGCCTGGTACGTTGGTGTTCTCAGCGCCGAGCATAAGTTCTGTTACCTTGGGATCGCCGGAAAGATTTCGGTCACTATCGATAGACCAGTGTACGTTGGCGATGGCTGCCACGTCAGCGGTACCACCAGAGGCCCAGGTGCCGAAATAGGCGGGGATCTCTCTTGCTCTGCGGGCCTTGTTGAGGGCTGAGAGCTTGGAATAACGAAGGTTAACATCTATACCAACTTTGGTCAGATCTGAGGCGATGGCCTCGGAGACCTGTTGTTCACGGTAGGCCCAGAAATCAAGTGGGAATCCATTGGGATACCCGGCGTCGACAATCATTTTTTTTGCTTTTTCAGGATCGTACTCATACTTGGCAACATCATCGGTACAACCGAACTGAATCGGATGACAAGCGGCATGAATGACTTCAGAAGTGCCTCCTACCAGATTTTCGACGATACCTTGTCGGTCTATGGCATGGATGATCGCTCTGCGCACTTCCACCTTGGTCAGGGGATTATCTTTACCGCTTACACCGCCTGCGTCGAGAGGAATAAACCCAACACGCAGGGAGGGCCCTTCAAGATGGGCGGCTCGACCTGTACTGCCCATATTTCTGGCGATATCCATCGGCACATTGTACAGCCAGTCAATATTACCGGTCATTAGTTCCGCCTGCTGGGTGCCGAGATCGGGGATGGAACGGATCTTTATGCGTTTGATTGCTGGACGACCTTTGGGACTGTCGTAGTAGTTTTCATATCGTTCCAGAACAACCACTTTGCCTGGATCGAAGGAGACAACCTTGTAGGGCCCAAGACCGTTTAGACTTGTGGTCTGGGTGTTCTTGTCGTAGTTACCGGTGGTGCCGTAAATGTTGTTTTGTCTTATGCGGATACGCCGCGCCATATCTCTTAATGCCAGAGGATAGTTGGTCTTTAATGTAAATCTCACGGTAAAGTCACCGGTTTTTTCAACACTTTTGAGCCATCTGACCGTGGTTTTATGAGGCTTGTTCATGTTGTCTTCAATCACATACTGATAGGTGTAATAAACATCGTCCGCCGTCAGTTTGGAGCCGTCATGGAAAGTGACATCTTCACGTAACACGACATCGATGGTTTTGTCGTCAACGTAGGTATACGATTTGGCAAGATTGGGTTTAATCTCAAAGGTTTCAGTATCTACGTGGAATAGGGTCTCATCGATGAGATCAGACAACATGATATACTCACGTTTGGTTGTCTGCATGTAGTCAAGATTCAGAATCTCCCGGGTAAAGGCGATAACCATGGTGTCGTCTTTTTTAGATGCGAAAACCGGGGTAGCCGTAGAAACAATGAGGAAAACTAGCGGTAGAACAAATTTGATCGTGCTGATCGGAATCTTCATGTCTGCTCCTTTGTGTGATTTTTAAACCAAGACTGCAGTTGGAAAACTGTGCAACCCTTGTAAACTTAACGAACAAGAAACAAATGCTGTTAAACTTCCCGAAAAAGTTATATAGTGGGAATTTAGTCCCATTATTGACGTTTTGACCTCTCTTTGTCAAGTGAAAAAGAGAGTTCGAATGATGGTAATTTATGACGGTCACGAATTGTTCAGTGATGGAGGTATCTTCTGTATTACCAAGGCAAAATTATTATTTTGCTCTGCTCCTTCGCCGAGGCGGTCGGAGATGTCCATGGGAAAAAGAACTTTGGGCCAGGAAAAATAATGTTAGTGGGAAAAAGTATTATATACAGTTAGAATTGGGAAATAATTACCTGTTATGAACAGGGACGGGCAGTTTTTACCAAATACAAGGATGATATGGATAGCAATAATCTGTTTCACAGGATACGCAGCCTGGATAAGCTCACAAAAAGTGAGGCAAAAATAGTATCTTACCTGGAGGAGCACTACCCTCTCGCAGCCTTTGAAACTATTGCCTCCATAAGTGAAAAATCAGGAGTGGGAAAGGCAACGGTTGGCAGGTTTATAACTAAACTGGGGTATAATGGTTTCCCCGAGTTCCTCGAAGCAATTCGTCGTGATGTCGTCACCAGGCTTGAGACGCCAATAGAGCAGTACTCCCTTAAAAAAAATGCTCTGGCGACTGAAGACACCGATTTCTTCCACCAACACATCTCAACCGCGGTGGAAAATTTTAATGAGACCTATGCCCGTTTGGATAAAGAAGACTTTAACAAGGTGGCGGAGATCTTTGCCAGATCACCAGGTAAACTCTACATAACCGGTGCTGCAACCTCCCAGGCTCTTGCCAACTACTTTTACCTGCTTGTCTGTTATCTGCGATCCGATGCTGTATTTATAGACTGCAATGTCTCGACCCTTGCCCATCGCCTGGCCGATGTGAAAGCTGAAGACACTCTTTTCGCAATAACTCATTACCGATTTTCTGCGATAACGGAAAAAATCGTTCACTGGTTTAAAGAGCAGGGGTGTACCGTGATCTTACTAGCTGATAGGGAAGTGAACCCTGTCTCCGACATCGTTGATTATCAGATGATTGCCAGGTCCGATTCTCCTTTGATGTTTAACAGCCGTTGCACGTCTTTCCTTCTGCTGGAAGCTTTAATATCGGCCATGACTCCACTTCTGGATCCGCAGGTGTTCAGCAGGTTTGAATCCTTTGATGAGTTTTTCAGAAAACTCTCCGTTTTCTCCACGGCGATTCACACTGAAAAAAGGGATTCATTTACCAGGTTGAAGGGAAAGCCGAATTTGTAGGTTTTTCAGGGCTACACTCGCCATAAAGGTTACAGGAGAATTGCTTCTTTCTTCGCGAGGGAAAAGCGATATTTTTGTCATAATAGGCTGCCCATGACAAGACAAAGCAAACAGGACAACCAATGTCGTATCCTACCCACTGAGCTAGTACCAGCTCCTGTCATCAATATTTTCTGGAATAATCTGGGACGGGCGGCAAGTTAAAATGTGATAGGCATTTGGCCTCCTGCCTCCCCCCAGAACTCCACCGACATAATGTCTGACAGGTATTGGATCATCTTGGGATATTCCAAGAGCAGGAGAAGAAGCAAAGGCCACCCTCGTCATCAAAGAATTGTCCGGAAAGAGTAGTTGAG
>MAXH01000067.1 GCA_001750925.1 Desulfobulbaceae bacterium S3730MH12 | reverse complement strand
TCGTCATGATGTTCATGCTTTGGTACTGAGCCGGCCTGGGCGGAAAACGCCGGTAGCAGAAGTGAACTAACGAGCAGTGAACAGCAGAAGGCTGAAATTGTTTTTTGGGTCATGGTTTATTTCTTATATGAATGGTAAGTAGTTTTATGACAGATTACAGAAGAGGACTATTGCAATAAGGCGCTGCCAGTTAGTTTTAATTGCCAGCCTGCTTCTCCGGCAAACAGTTTATACTGTAACTGCCGGACGCCTCCGCTTGGATTTGCGTTGGTATCATTCTGCTTATAAATGGGGAATTGTCTTCGTAATTCGCTGCCGGTAATACTAAATTTATCATGTCCCATATAACCTTGCGAATTTCTGGAATCCTCTATAAGAGGTGCCAGGTAAATTGCACTGATGGATTTATTGTTGTTGGAACCATAGGCAACCAACTCACCATAGGATCCACTCCCGGCGGATGTCACATAGACATAGATTTCAGGAGAACCATCGGAGTTGATATCAGCGATTTCCGCCCCAGAGACCGTTCCGTCAATTTCCTGCTCGATAATCGAGTTGTCTATTTTTAGACCGGAAGGCTTAATGGTCAGTTGATTTATGGAACCGGAATTTGGACAGGTGATATGGAAAGATATTCCCTGCAGGGTGAAAATCTGATTAAAATCATTTGCTGCGCTAATAGCAGGCGAGTGCAGCAAAAAAGCCATTATTACCCCAAAAATTACCTTCATATGTATGTCCTGCATGTATCTTACCGGAAAACAAAGTGTGCTGTCCGGTCAAGGGATGCTATTTAATAAGTTGTACTCCAAACAGAAGTACAATCGCACCAATGGTGGCAGTTATAACGGAACGGATCAATATTGTATTGAAGTTATTTCGTTGCATTCTTGGCATCATGGATTGCTTCTTCTGTCGCAACAGTGGCATCATGGGCAGCTTCTTTTGTAGCTACAGAAATGTCATGAGAGGCTTCCTTTGTTGCATCAACAACATTGTGTAAAGAATCTTCCACTTTATCAGCTGTTGTTTCTATCTCATCCTGTCCACAACCGACCAGAGCCAGCAACAGTATTCCCGCCAATACTATATGTAATTTATTGATCATTCTCTTTTCCTTTCATTGCATTTTTTTAACAACTTACGTTCGACATTAAGAACGCCCATCTCTTCAAGAGATAAAACACAGTAAAGCCCATAATAATACAAAGTAAAATGCATTAACATGGGGCTCTCCGACAGACTATTCTTACGGTTTACAGATTAGAAACGGTACATGATACCAATATTGGCCGCAAAACCGTCATAATCAACATCTCTGTTAACTTCTCCGTGAAAACCATGGTCATACTCGATAGTTCCTTCAGTATAGCGATACATACCTTCAATAAACCCACGAATATGCTCTCCACCAAATGACCAGCCAACAAGGCCATAGGCGCCCCATTCACCGTCAATGGAAGCGGTATCATGGTCAAGGGCAAAATAGGAAAATCCACCCCCAAAATAAAGTTCCAAGGGAAGGGTGTATCGCACGCCAAGATCAAAGGTGTGGGCATCAATACCACCAAAGGTTACATTATCATCAACGCCTGGCACATCAATATCAACGTCATCTCCTGCACCAAAATAAGTATAACCAAGGTCGATGCCCAGTGCTTCCATCACTCCATAAGTACCACGAATTCCAAAGCCGTAGGTGTCTCCAGAGTCACCCGCATCATACCAGCTCCCCATTGCCTGAATCGAGCTTCCTGAAGCTTGGGCATTTGAGGCAAGGGCTAACGAACCTGCAAGCAATCCTGTAAATGCAAGCATAGAAAATAATTTACTATTTTTTTTCTTCATCTTTTTCTCCAAAAAAATTAATTTTACTGTTGTGCAATAATGTATCACACCTAATAGCAATTCCTACTGCTGATGATAGTATTTAATTCTTACAGGTAAGTAAATACAGGAAACACATGGATTACATACAGGTAAAACCCATATGGTTGAGTATTGGTTTGAGGAATTTATCTGAGGGAAATCTCGTTAAGATAAGCAACAAGGTTTATTTTACGACCGAGTAAGCCCAATTTTTTTCTAAGATTTTGACGATGAAAGGAAACAGAATGTTCAGAAATATTTATGAGACTTGCAGTCTCAGCATTTGTTTTCCCTGCTTTTATTAACGCTGCGATCTCCATCTCTCTGCGTGTGAGGCCCAATGAACTGGAGTACAATGTCCCTGAAAATTGGCTGGTTATTTCCAGAAGGTTCACTTCAACAATATCCAGCAGAGAGCTTTGCCGGCGGTCCAGATCAGTATTTCTCAACCGTTCCAGGTAAGGAGTGACCAGTGAACGTATATGGCTAAGTGCATTTTCTTCAAATTTTTCCCGCTCAGAACCGCGATGCTCCAGGAGAACCTTAAGGGCAATATTGGATTCTTCCAGGTTTATAGTTCGCTGCTGAACTATGTTTTCCAGGTTTTTCCTCATACTGCTTACTTCAAGGTGCAGTTTCACACGGGCCAGGACTTCGGTGTCCTCAAAAGGTTTTGTTATATAGTCCTGTCCACCGATTCTGAAAGCCTTTACTTTGTCGTCTGAATCTTCCAGGCCACTGATAAATATAACCGGTACATTTCGAGTGACGTCATTATTTTTCAATTGCCTGCACAGCTCAAAGCCATCCATTTCCGGCATCTTTATATCCAGAATAAACAGATCGGGTGATTGTTGTTTAACAGCGGTCAGTGCAAGTTGGCCATTTAATGCCTGTCGTACCTGAAACCCCTGTTCTGATAAAATATCTGTGAGAAGTTTCAGACTGTCATGGTTGTCATCAACAACCATGATAACAGATTGATCTGACAAATTGTGTTCAGTCATAGAGGGATGGTTATGCATTTTTTATTTTACCAATATGGGTCATACGTTGTTTCAACATAAAGCTTTCCGCCAGTGTCAGCAAATTAGCTTGCTTAGTGACTTGTCGGGTTACATATTATTGAGCTTCGCCATTTCCTTCTCATAACAACCCGGACAAAAGCCATGGGAAAACTGCACATCTGAATGTTCACTTATATATTGTTCAACCTGCTGCCAGTAGCCTTGGTCATCCCGTATTTGTTTACATTGGCAACATATGGGAATGATACCTTTGAGCTGCTGTACTTCATCAAGCGCACTTTTTAGCTCAATTTCTTTTTTTCTCAGCGCAATATGCGTTTTTACACGGGCCAGGACTTCAGTATCCTCAAAAGGTTTTGTTATGTAATCCTGGCCACCAATCTTGAAAGCCTTTACTTTGTCATTTGGATTATCCAGGCCACTGATAAATATAACTGGCACATCGCGAGTGACAGCATCATTTTTCAATTGCCTGCACAGCTCAAAGCCATCCATTTCCGGCATCCGGATATCCAGAATAAACAGATCGGGAGATTGTTGTTTAACAGCGGCAAGTGCCAATCGGCCATTTAATGCCTGTCGTACTTGAAAACCCTGTTCTAACAAAATATCTGTGAGAAGTTTCAGATTGTCATGGTTGTCATCAACGACCATGATAACAGATTGATCTGACGAATTGTGTTCAGTCGTAGAGGGATGGTTATGCATTTTTTATTTTACCAATATGGTTTATAAGCTGTTCAAACATAAAGCGTTCCGCCAGTGTTCCCAAAGCATCTGCAAGGCTGCTGTCTTTTATACGAATTTGCGCAATACAGTCCATGGCTCGTTGCTGATTCAGTTCTGCAGCCGCAGTTGCTAATTCAGTCAGTAATGCTTTCGGTAATCCCACCAATGCTTCCAAGTCCGGTTCCCTGGGGGAGGGAGACCGCAGATGTCCAACCAGATCCTGTTCTTCCCCGTAATCAAACTGCGCTCCCAAATGATGGCTCAGTGTGGCAAATAAGGTGTTTTCGTCATACGGTTTGGCAATACAATTATCACACCCTGCAGCCAGGATATCTTCTCGCTCCTTCTCAAAGGCATGAGCAGTGAGCGCAATGATCGGTATATCTGCTCCTGCCTTCGTGTCCCTGATTTTTCCAGTGGCTACCAGTCCATCCATTACCGGCATGTTAATATCCATCAGAATAAGGTTGGGCTGAAATTGCAGAAAGAGTTCCACCCCTTTTTTCCCGTTAACAGCTTCCTGTACTTCAAATCCGACCATCTTGAGGAGTTGTGTCATCATGAGGCGGCTTTCTTTATGATCCTCAACAACCAGAATACGATATACTGGTTGATCCTCTGCCAAAGCAATGGGTCGATTCGAAACTGTCGCCTTTTTTATATCGGCAGCATAGACCACTTTGACCGGCAGATCAAACCAAAAGGTGGAGCCTTTTCCTTTATCACTTGTTGCCTGTATAAAACTCCCCATGATGGTCGCAAAGCTCTGACTGATGGATAATCCCAGACCAGTTCCACCTTTATCAGATGCACCATTTTCCGCCTGAACAAATTGTTTAAAAATCTGGTCGATATCGGAGGAAGCAATACCAATACCTGTATCTCTGATTGTAAAGCGAAGCCAAAGATCCGGCTCCTCCGAAACAGGCTGTTTTTCAGGCACAGAATTTCCAGCTGAAACGTTGTCAATTGTAGAAACCTGCAATGTTACATGACCATGTTTTGTGTAAGCTATTGCATTACTGAGTAGATTAAACAATATCTGTCGTAATTTACCCTTATCTGTTCTGATGAATTGTGGAATATCCGCATCTTTTTCAAAGGAGAAGTGAAGCAATTTTTCCGCAGCACGCTGTTCAAACATCATTGCGATACTCTTTAAAAAAGTAAACAAATCAAAATTATCGAGTTTTACCACAGCCCGCCCACTTTCAATCTTTGAAATATCTAATATATCATTGATCAGAGCCAGCAGATGATCTCCACTGCGATGAATAAGCTCTAGCTTTTCAAGCTGATCTGCCGTGACCGATGGCCCTCGTTCCAGTAGACGACTGAAGCCGAGTATGACGTTTAGCGGTGTACGCAACTCATGTGCCATGTTGGCCAGAAACGCACTTTTGGCCCGGTTGGCTGTTTCTGCTTCCTGACTCATTACCTTAGCAACAGTGACGGCTTTTTCAAGCTGTTTGGCAGCCTCTTTACGGTCGGTAATATCCTCCTTAATTGCAACATAATGAGTTGTATTTCCTAACTCATTCTTTACCGGCGAGATTGTGGCAAATTCCCAATAAAGTGAGCCATCTTTACGTTTGTTACGCATTTCTCCCTGCCAAACATCTCCCCTGTACAAAGTATCCCACATTGACTTGTAAAAAGCAGAATCATGTTCATCGGATTTTAGGATTCTTGGATTCCGGTGAACCGCTTCTTCCAGGGTATAACCGGTGACTCTTGTAAAAGCCGGGTTTGCAAATTCAATGTTAGCATCAAGGTCAGTGATGACTATGGTGCTGTGGCTTTGCTCCACTGCCCGCATCAGTATACGCAACTGTTCCTCAGCCAGTTTGCGCTGGGTTATATCCGAATGTGTACCAACAAAGCGCAGAGGCTTTCCTGCTGCATCCCTGGAAACAATTTTCCCCCTTGCAAGAATCCACATGTAATCGCCCTGTTTACGTCTAAAACGGAATTCTACGGCGTAAGCATCTCTTTTTCCTGTAAGATGCTGCTTTGAAACTGACAGAGCATGTTGCAAGTCATCGGGGTGAACACGTTGCTGCCATTGTTCAAGCTGGCTGGGAAACTCATTGGGCGCATAACCTGCCATGGTGTAGTAACGGGAATCAAAGAAAACATTGTCATCCTTCAGATGCCAGTCCCAAAGTCCATCGTTAGCCACCGTCATGGCAAGTTCCAGACGTTCTTCACTTTTCCGTAATGCCTGTTCGACAGTATTACGCTCGGTAATAGCTTTGATGCCAGGCTGTATGAAACGTTTTGACAGGTAGCTATAACCGCCACCGAATACCAACATAACCATGAGTAAAATTAAGCTGACCCTGACACGAGCAGCAAACATTCTAGCGTTGACGGATGCCTTTGGGACAAGATATAGCAATGTCCAAGGCGCATTTTTCAAGGCGTAGGTAAAGAGAATTTCATCTTGTCTGTTGCTGGTCGCTGGCTGTTTAGAAAAATCCATGAGCTCATCGTTCTTACTCTTCAAAAATGCATCAAGAAGAGCAATATCACTTTCTGTGTCATAGGATAAACCAGAGGCTGAGATTACCTCCCGGTTCGGTGAGACCAGAATCATTTCTCCGGGCAGGGTTGCAATGGGCACGGTAAATCGGCCGATGAAATTTAATATAATGTCCGCACCCAGTATCCCGGCTACACCAGATGGTTCGTCAACGGCTATGGCACAGCTGACCATCATTCCATTGCCAGCCCGATCCAGATAGGGCTGCGTCCAGAAGACCTCCCTTTTGGGCTTATTATTTCTTGATATAAATTCGTCATAAACTTCAAATGCGTGGTCGAACCAGTTTGCAGTATTTCTTTCCTGTCCTGAGAGAATCTCTTCCATGTCAATGGCAGGATAGATTGAAATAAAACGATCTCTTTTGGATCCAAAGTAGCTTAGAGTAATATTTTTACTGTTGCTATGCTCAGCCTCCTGACTGTCAAAAAGATCAAGACCCAGTAAAATCCATTTCAAACGACTCCACAGCTGGTCGTTAAACTTTCCGCTGACGATGATTGATCCCAAAACTTCATTACTGCCAATAGTAGTACCTTTTACCAGGTGAGAGTGGTCACCCTTTTCG
>MAXH01000066.1 GCA_001750925.1 Desulfobulbaceae bacterium S3730MH12 | reverse complement strand
AGTACCGAACTAGCTGCTCTTCCCTGGCAGATGTTACAATTTCTGGATAGTGATCTCCATCTCAAGATTGCAACGGTTCAATCAGATACTTTCTATGCAGATAATCTACAGGTAGTTGTCTCTCTGGTTGACGGGGATCTGCTTGTGCCGTTTTCCGGTACAGTTATGGACATTCAGGCTGACGGAAAACTTGAGGTACGTGGAAGTGAATCAAGGCCATCTGTTAAACTGGATTTCAACAGTAAAAGTGCAGCACTGGCACCACTGTTTGCTGCATTAGACAAACAACGGGACATTGGTGGAGAACTTGGGACGATCGCTCTTACTGCCAGAACCAGCGGCAACACTTTGGCGGAGTTGATTAAAGAACTTGATCTTGACCTGCAGCTCGGAGACAGCAGATTCCTGGTTCAGTCTGATCAGGTTTTCTCGGCCAGTAAGCTCTCTTTACAGCGTCGATCCAATAGTCCATTTGTCCTTTCTGCTTCGGGAGGGCTTCTTGATCGTCCTTTCCATCTTAAAGCCAGCGCCGGAAGACGGGAAGATGCAAAAGATATTCAAACTTCTCCACTCCATCTGCAGTTTAATGCTTGTGATACTGAACTGCTTTTTGATGGCGCTCTATATTCAGGCCGTGAAGATAACACCGTTGGTGATTTTCAGTTTTCATTAAACGGAGAAAACCTTTGTGGTTTTTTAGGTTCAGTGGAGAAATTTATTGGTGAAAAAAGTGATTTTTCTGCACAGGGAAAAGGGAGGCTGTATAAAAATGGCTGGTCTCTTGCACTTGAGAGTTTACGTTTGAATGAATTGGTCGCGGATGCCCGGGCGGAACAGAAATTTGATTCTCAGGGCAAATCCTTACTCACAGTATCAGTACACAGTGATAAGATTGATATCAGTTCCATTTTGCAGTCAAAAGGAAAAAATATTCAAAATGAGTCGGTGACTCCGGAACCGATTAAAAACGAAGAAGAAAAAGCAGCGGAGATTCAACAAAAAGCTGCTTTGATCGGAACAATGCTTACAAAGGAAATATTGACACAAAAACAAAAAGATCTGCTCTTAACAGATGCAATGTTTAATCTCCATATTGAGCGAGTGGAAACCGGACAGGGCAGTGTTTCCAACATCAAACTTTCGGCCGTAGTGAAGGATGGAAAGATTATCCGCTCACCTTTTCAGGCCACAGTGGCCGATGAGCTGTTCACTGGTAGTGCTGATGCGGATTTTACACAAGCAACTCCCATTATTCACGTGAAAATGGCCTCCGAAGATTTTAATTTGCCAGAATTACTGCAGGAATTTAAAATTAGTCCTGCCCCGAATGTGAGGGCAGAACATATCGGAATTGACCTCAAATTCAAGGGCAATACCATTCATGAATTGTTACTGCAAAGCTCTCACGAGCTAACAATCCGAAGCGGTAAGTGGTCTATGGATCGCGCTTTTCAAGATCCGTTGCTTATAGCCATTGAGCAGGCAAAATATGCGAGTACCCCCGGTAACTCCGCCGAGATATCTCTCATTGGATCTGTCAATTCCGTACCCCTTACCATAAAAATAACTGAAGACGGTCTTTTGGGCAAGAAGAGTAACAAACCTCTAACTGTGGATATACAGGCTAGTCTGGCTGATGCAGAACTCATTATTGAGGGGCAGCTGAATCGTAAAAATGAGAAAGTTGACAGTTTCGACCTGAGCACACTCTTAAAAGGCAGCCGTCTGGACAACCTGAACGAAGTACTCGGGCTTAACCTGCCCCCCCTTGGCCCTTATCTTGTGAAAGGCGCTTTAAGTAAGGAAGGAGATATTTTAAGCCTGCATGATATGGCTGTTGAGATTGGAGATTCAATCTTGACTGGAGAGATGGCGCTCAGTGGAACAAAAAATGACAGTGACAAGATCATTTTTCCGCTTAATCTCAATACCAGGCTCAGTGCAGAATCCATTCAACTGGATGATTTTCGTTTTGGTGACTGGTCTCCGCTAACAACAGAAAAGGAGGAAACCAATAGTGAGAACACAGAGGAAGAACAAAAGAAGAGTGGGGGAAAATTAAACAATCTGTTCAGTCAGGAACTGGCCTCAGTGCTTGAAGGATCTCTTGTAGTTGATGTAACAGAGGTTCTTTCTGGAACGGATAAACTGGGTGGTGGTTATCTTATGGCAAGTCTTGCAGATGGCCTCTATTCCCTGGGTAGTCTACGTCTTGATCTCCCTGGAGGAACTGTTCAGATACAGGGGGGAATCCGGCCTGATACCACCAGAACAGAAGCTCACCTCAGTATGCAGATCGAACATCTGGACTACGGTATTTTGGTCAGGCGCGCTAAGCCGGATAGTGATCTAAAAGGTGAATTGAATGTAAGTTTTGATGTAAAGTCAGTAGCGGATGATCCTCTGCAGCTCAAAGAACATCTTAATGGTACACTTCGGTTTGGTGTGATACCGGAGGAGTTCAAATCAGGCGTTATTGATCTCTGGGCAGTTAATATTATTACCGCCGCACTGCCTGTTCTTATGAAGGGGGGAGAATCAGAAGTAAACTGTCTGGCAGGAGATTTTTTGTTAGAGGATGGTATTATGCGTCCTGAGATTTTTTTGCTTGATACCAGTGGACTGCGAGTTCAGGGGAAGGGGGAGATTGACTTCAAGAAAAATGAGATCACTTTTCATATGAAACCCACTCCCAAATCAGCCCATTTTTTTAGTCTGGCAACTCCGGTCAGTGTGACTGGTTCATTTACCGATTACAAAATTGGAGTGACAGCGGGTGGTGTCCTTGGCACTGTGTTTGGTCTTGCAACCAGTGTAGTAACAGTTCCTTTCCAATGGCTTTTTACCGATAATATGGAAACCAGTGGGGATAAAGCATGCTCCGCGGCCATGGAGTGGGTAAAGGCCACCGGAAAAGAGTGATTTTTCAAAAAATGTTATGCAAAGTTGGTGTTTCAGGAGGAATAGTTTTAAAATTTTGTAGCCGATTAATCTGTAACAGTTGAAAATAAAAAGACCTGCTACTTTTTGTAACTCAATTAATAGTTCAGCAGGAAAATATGTCTCTTGGCAAGCATTAATTTTGGGTATGACGTAAAAGTTTAGTTGTTTCCCGATGTGTAACAAATACTTTAGCTGGAAATAAGAATTCTAACCCATTACCCTACTACTGTGAGGTTACAGCCTGAAATCTGATTCCTGATGTTGACCTTATTCCTGATAATTAAAGATCAGCCTATCTCATCAACTTTCCAGGGAAATAGTCTTCCGTCCTGACGTGTCAAATTTGACTCAGTTTGGTTTAACCTTTTTCCTTGCACATTGAAAAAATCATAAGGATAAGTATGGAATATCAAGCTATTGGGAGAAACAACGGGGATACAAAGCAAACTCTTCACTTCTTATGTCTGGAAAATGAGACTTTTCCGAATAACGGCAGTCTTGAACTCTGTATCTTAAAACAGGCTTTTTCTTCTGGTACTGCTAATCTTGTAGAGGAGATCGAGCAATGTTTTCAAAAAAATGGGTGGCCCCCCGCATGGCGTAACGGCCTCTATGATATGCATCACTACCATAGCACTGCGCACGAGGCGTTAGGAGTATACTTGGGATGGGTTGAGGCTTGCTTTGGCGGACCTGGCGGGAGAGTAGTAACCGCTACTGCAGGTGATGTAATTATAATTCCTGCAGGGGTTTCTCATAAAAACATGAAACAGTCTGCAGATTTTAGAGTAGTTGGCGCTTACCCTGAAGGTCAGCCATGGAATATGAGGTATGGGCGACCGGGAGAGCGACCACAGGTGGATGAGGAAATACAGCAGGTAGCTTTACCTCAAGCCGATCCAGTAGGCGGCACTGATGGATTTTTGACGAAAATTTGGATATAAAAAGGAGCAATGACACTTATTGATATTACTTCAGGTTGATATTAATTAAGAGATTGATTATTTGGGGTAGGGGGGTCAGTTACTACGCTTCAATGGTTCTTCCACTCCAGACTTTTCCAGCCCTCCCTGCTCCAGGGGGTCCTTCATTGCCTTTGATTTAAAGAGAATGAATCCTACAATAATGACTATAATGGATTGAATAACCGCTGCTGCAATTATGTATTTTTTATAGGGGCCTAGATTATTCATGGTTCCAGGGAGAATGGCTGAATTCTTCGCAATTAAGAATAGATAACAAATCCATGCTACCCTCTCACTGCAGAAATGGCAAGCAGCATGTCCCGCGAACAGTAACATGTTCCGCTACCCATGAGTTCATTCCACAAGGCTAACACTGCTTCGATGCCATGAAAGTACGAGTCGGGAGTCGTAGAACTATTGTCAAACGTCTTCGTAAACCTTGGATCGGAGTCACGCATGTTCGCTTACCTGTTGTGGTAGGTGCTTTCAGAGATAATTTGTCAGGTATTGCAAATAGGTATGGTCAGTACCACAACATCCACCCAAGATTTTAACCCCGTAACTTTTGTGAAGTTCCAGCATGTTTTTACCCCAATCGGGGAGAGGATCCTGCTGAAGTTGTTCCGAACCATCAAGCTGGTCATGATCTTTTGAGGATGCATTTGCCTGGATACCAATAAGACGGTTAAAAAAAACAGGTGATTGATTCTCCGCATGCAGGAATGTAGGGTAAACGCAGTTGACCATATACCCGGTTGGAGGCGATACAGTTGTCTGGTCAATCATATCTATTGCTTCAGCTAAAGAAGTACCATCGAGAACTTTGCCAAATCTGTTGATGACAAAACTGATAATGTAGGGTTTACCGGAAGCGGAAAGTCTATCCGCCATGCCGAGGGATTCACTAACAGCCGGCATGGTCTGTGCTATTATTACTTCAGTATCTGCTTCCACCAGTTCATCAATCTGCCAGCTATGGAATTCCGCTGCCCTGTTTCTTTCCAATGCTGCTTCGGGTGAGTAGCAATCATTTTTAGGTGCGAGTAGTGCCCCTGTAATAATCTTTGAGTCGCCACTGGTGTAACGGGTTTTAAACTCTTTCATGAAGCTGATCGCATCTCGGTTAATAGATGATGGAGCACCGGCTTCTTTAATGCGCTCTTTGTTAATTCTCCAGGTCGGGGAGCAAAGGAGAATTGGGAGTTTTGCTTCGTTTGCAACTTCCAGATAACTGAAATAGATTTCATCCAGTCTTTGCCTGCCTTTCGTCTCATAGATAAGCGGTGTATTGAAAAGGATTGGATGGAGCTTAATGTCAGGTAGTCTACGCAATCTTTCCGAAATAGCACACTCAGTCAGTATAAGAGGAAATTGCTTTAAGACATTGTTAAAAGTCATGATTGTGTAATTTAGGTTCAGGGTGATAGTATCTTTCTACTGATCATTGACAATCAGGATTCGAGTGCAAATCGTAATGATACCACATTGTGGCTATGGCGTCTGTATTATACGACGCCATCAATCGTCATATCTTTCTAAAAGTACAACATTCAGGATAAAAATTAAGCAGGAGGAATAAAATGAGATGCAGGAACACAGTAATTTTATCTGTTTTAACTGTATGGTTTCTATCATATACAATGATCGTTCAAGCTGATGCTGAAAAAATTTCCCCTATCTCGGTCGCTGAAAAGATATACATGATTGCAGGAAAGGGAGGAAATGTAGGTATTTTTATTGGCGAAGATGGAACCTTTTTAATCGATGACAACTTTGCCCCCCTTACCGAAAAAATTGTAGAGGCTATCAAATCTGTTGGTGGGGATTACCCTAAGTTTCTAATCAACACGCATTACCATGGTGACCATACAGGTGGAAACGAGAATCTCGGCGATGGGGGAACCTTGATCTTTTCACATGATAATGTACGTGAACGATTGAAAACCGGTTCCTTTCTTAAAGCATTTAATGCGAAGTCGGAAGCTACTGAACAGGAAGGGCTGCCTGTGGTCACTTTTTCTGAAGGTATCAGCTTTCATATTAATGATGACACTGTCCGGGCCATACATGTTGCCCACGCTCATACCGATGGCGATAGCTTTATCTATTTTGAAAAGGCTAATGTTATCCATGCTGGAGATATCCTGTTCAATGGTTTCTACCCTTTTATAGATGTCAATCATGGAGGTTCTCTGCGAGGAACAATACAGGGTGTTGATGAAATTCTATCCCTGGCTGATGGCAGTACAAAAATAATTCCGGGGCATGGTCCCCTGGCGGATAGAGCACAGCTTGAGAGTTATCGTGAGATGCTCCGGATAGCCTATGGTCGACTGCGAAAGCTGAAGGCTGATGGGAAGACTGCCCAGGAAGCAGCGGCTTCAAAACCCCTGGCAGATCTGGAGGAAACCTGGGGAGATGGCATTTTTACAGGAGATCGCTGGATTGAGTTGATTTATAGTGGAGTGTGATATCTACCATTCACAGTAGTTGGCTTACCCTCAATTCTTTTCACTACGGGTTTAACGCAGGCAGGCTGATAGCCTACAGCCTCAGTACCTTACTCCTGAACTTCTGTAATAAAAAACAAGAGATAAGCGTAGACTTCGAACCAAGGAGTATATTTTGAAATTATGCTGTTCCATTTGCTTTCAAGGTACTTATCCAGCGAGACTGAAAGTTTTCCGACTAGTCGGGTTAGTCTGTTTTATCCTTTCTAATAAAAATAACTTGATATGTTCTGTCCATGGCAGCCTGATAGTAGAAGCCGGCCATGGCATCTTCTTCCGCATAATAATAGAGGGTATACGTAGAACCTTCATACCCTTTGTCCTGAAGCTTCAGAAAGAGTTTGATCAATCCTTCCTGTCTTGAAATTGTTGCCTGTGCAACATGGATGGGCCTGGGGTTAAAGTATTTTACAGTTGCTTTGCCATCTCTCTGCACATTATTGACCTTGATGAGATAGCCACCATCGGTTCGCTGCCATTCACCTGCAATGATGCCAAAATCAGGTTTAAGCACAGATGATGGAACATCATCCCCATATGCCGGCAGCAGAAAACAAAGTAAAAAGCCTGTAACTAACAGAGAAAAAGAGATGAGCCGTCGAAAATAGTTCATTGCGTGTGTTTTCTTATGGTTGATGTTTATTGATCCACAGGTAAACTGCTTTGTATAATCCACTTACCTGTTTCCTGGTAAATGCTGCGAGTTTTGCAGTGGACTGGTAAGAGCAATCAGATAACAATTTTCCGTCACCCTCGGTGAAGACATCTGTCGTGCCGCCAAGCCAGATACTTGTGAACTGAAAACCGGCTAAGCAAGAGCAAAACACTGATACCCAGGGCGTACCAGCCAGGAGCCGGAGGAAACCAGGGGATCGGCTGGGGAGGAATGATATCGTGAAGGTTCTCGAGGCTGGCTGGATCAGACATATTCATCTGGATCCTTTTACCGCCACTCTACCACTCCTCGCCTGTTTTCCAGGTCTTACTCTTCGATCCAATTCATTATTAGTGAGCGCCTGGATCAGTCATTTTTTCCATCACTTCGTCCAAATTGAAACTTGCGGCCTTTTGGCTTGGCGGAAATTCCTTGAAGGTCTCGAGGAATTTTGCTACGTAAGAACTGGCCGGAAGCAACAAATATACACGATCCAGGAACCAGTCATCATAGGTGTTGGAGGTTATCATGCCGCGCTCAAAGGGGTCGCGGCGCAGATTCTCTATCAGAGGAATACGCAGTGTTACAAAGGGCTCACGCCAGGCCTGGAACGTGGCCTCGGCCCGCTGCTCCAAAAAGATGACCTTCCAGTCCTTGTAGCGCAGAGCACTCAGATCACCGTCATCAGTGAAGTAGAATATTTCCTCGCGAGGTCCTTCTTTCTCCTGGCCGGTGAGGTAGGGCAAAAAGTTGTATCCGTCCAGGTGAACCTTGTAGGTACGATCGATAGCAGAAACACCACCTTTTTTCAGCTGCTCTTTGATGTCAGGTGCACCAGCGGCTGCAAGAAAAGTGGGCAGCCAATCCATGTGATGCATAATCTCGTTGGACCAGGTATCCGGTTTGATATGTCCGGGCCAGCGAACCATGGCTGGTACACGCCAGCCGCCTTCCCAGTTGGTGTTCTTTTCACCGCGGAAGGGGGTCATTGCCGCATCGGGCCAGGTGTTCATATGCGGGCCGTTGTCAGTGGAGTAGAAAACAATGGTGTTATCTACGATGCCAAGATCCTCAAGAGCCTTGAGGAATTTACCGATGTGCATGTCATGCTCCACCATGCCGTCCGAATACTCGTCCTGGCCGGAGATCCCACGCAGTTCGGCTTTGACATGGGTACGGAAATGCATACGGGTACCGGACCACCAGACAAAGAAGGGCTTACCCGTCTTGACCTGTCGTTCGATAAAATCGATGGCAGCATCCGAGGTCTCGTCGTCCACGGTCTCCATGCGCTTTTTGGTCAGGGGGCCGGTGTCTTCGATCTTACCGTCAGCGAATGAATGAATAACTCCGCGGGGACCGTATTTCTTGCGGAATTCAGGGTTTTTGGGATAATCCTCATTTTCCGGCTCTTCTTCAGCGTTGAGATGATAGAGATTGCCAAAAAATTCATCAAATCCGTGATTGGAGGGCAGCATCTCATCCCGGTCACCGAGATGGTTCTTACCAAACTGTCCAGTGGCATACCCTTGAGCTTTGAGCAGGCCTGCAATGGTGGGGTTAACCTCCTGCATACCTCCTTCGGCACCAGGCAAGCCTACCTTGGAGAGACCGGTACGAAAAACCGATTGTCCCATAATAAAAGAGGATCGACCGGCCGTACAGGACTGCTCACCGTAATAGTCGGTAAAAGTCATTCCTTCTTCGGCAATTCGGTCAATGTTGGGAGTGCGGTAGCCCATCAAGCCTTGGGTATAACGGCTGATATTGGACTGGCCGATATCATCACCCCAGACAACCAGAATGTTGGGTTTGTCTGCTGCAGCAACATTTCCTGTCCAGGAAAACAGGGCAAGAGCAGTGGCTGTATAGAGTACGTGTTTCAATTGCATACCAATGCCTCTTTTGAAGTTAAACAGGAAAACTACATGGACTAACAGTGGTAATTAATT
>MAXH01000065.1 GCA_001750925.1 Desulfobulbaceae bacterium S3730MH12 | reverse complement strand
GGAGAAATTTTTAACCTTTCAACCAGTGCAGTGAAAATGCGGATCCACCGATCCCTGGGACTATTACAAAAACAGCTCAGTGGAGAACTCGATGTCAAGGAATGAATCTGATACCGAAAAGCTCATAAAACGGCTGCAGCAGTTGCCGGAACTTGACCCTCCTCCAAATCTTGTCACTGAAATTATGGCAAAGATCAGGCCTACCAGGAAACCATTGTGGCAACGGGTTTTCAGCTATCTGATAAGACCGCGCCATATCACACTACAGCCGCTGCCGCTTGCCGGTGCGGCCATGCTGGCAGCAGCAGTATTCTGGCTGGGCATGGTAACAGGTATGAACAGAGTGCAACTTGAAGGTCAACCGGTGCAGGTCACTGGTGTGGAAAAGGCCTTGAAGGATCCAAAAGCAAGTTTTCTTGCGGGACGAGGACTTATGGCCGCGGGTTTGATGGCAGAGGCACTGCCATTATTGCAAAAAGCCTCACTGTCTGCTCCTGACAATCCTGAATATGCCTACTGGGAGGGTCTTTGCTACTGGGCAAATGGCATGCCGGTCAAAGAGCGTTCCAGTTATATGAGAGGAGTAAGTTCATCTCCGAACACAGTGCCCCTTCTTTTAAATCTGGGTCATAATCTCCTGGAACAGGAGAAATTAGGTGATGCTCTTGTCCAGTACAGCCGAGTATTGACCGTAGCTCCCCATGAGCAGACTGCTCTTTACAACAGCGGTCTTATCTACAATCTGCAGCAGGATCCCCAAAATGAAATAACCGCCTGGAAAACCTACCTCCAACATTATAGATCCGGCAAAAATTCTTTCCGTGCAGTCACACGCCTCAACAACCTGAATGATTTTACATATCGCATTTATCATCTTGGAACCCGAAAAATAATCCTTCACCAGTCGGCACTTGTCAGGATGTCCCCCACAGACGAAGTCAGCCATGAGGTGGAGATCCTGGCAGAGGGACTGCGCAATGATCCCAGACTCCAGCTCGATATTGTCTTTTTCCATGAAGGTGACGCGCTGACAGCCAGAACAAAGGCCATATTATTGAAGGAAAATATAGTAGCCGCAGTTGGAGCAAAAGAAGAAAAACGTGTGCGACTAAGTTGGTTTGGAGAAAAAGAGACAGTTCGGACAGCAAATGGAAATTACCAGCTTCCAGAGAGTCTTTTGCTCTTTGGTCGCCGGAATTTTACCCAAGATAAGGAGACAAAGATATGAAGAAGGTTTGGTTTACAACACTGTTAATCTGTTCCCTGGTTGTTTTTACTTACCATCACTCCCTGGCAGTAGAGGAAGAAACTCCAGAGGTAAGTACTTTCAGCAATCCTGCCCAGGCAGCCCATGCAGCGAATCTGTCAGAGGTAGCAAGCGCAGGACTTGACAGTAACGTGGAGAATGCGGAAACTGATCTTGAAAATGCGGGAACGAACCTGGAGACAGCAGAAGATAAGAAGGATGACGCCCAAATTGACCTGGAAAAAGCCGAAGCTGATCTGGAAACGGCCAAAACTAACCTGGAAACAGCCAAAGCTGACGACATAGCTGACGCCGAAGATGACCTGGAAAAAGCCGAAACAGCTCTGAAGACAGCCACAGAGAGTCTGGCAGCGGCAGAAGCTGGCCTGGAAAAAGCCGAAGCCGACCTTGAAAACGCCGAATCGTCTCTCGATAAAGCTGTTAGTGACCTTGCCGGTGTATCTGAAAAAGCTATCAGCGATATGCGTGACAGCGGCATGGGATGGGGACAGATCGCCCATGAACTTGGGGTTCATCCCGGCGTTCTCGGCCTGGGGCATATGAAACACTTTACAGTTGATATTGCAACCAATCTCCCCGCCCCTGAACTTGAAATTGCTGAAGCAACCAAAAGGGACGTTAAACATGGCTGGGCGAAAGGACATGGAATGGCCACTAGTGTAGCCTCAAGCAGCAAGAAAGGACTGGGTCTTGCGGAAACTGACCTGGGAATTGGCAGCAAAGGATCAAAGGCTTCCAAAGGGGACAAGGGCAATAATAAGAGCAGCTCTGCAAACTCCTCTAAAGGGAATTCAAAGAGTGACCGTGGTACAGCTGGAGGACCATCAAACGACAAGGGTAATTCTGGAAATTCCTCATCCGACAAATCAAAGAGTGACCGCGGCAAAAGCGGCGGACCATCAAACGACAAAAGTAACAATGGCAACAATGGAAATGACAAAGGCAATAGTGAAGACAAAGGGAATAAAGGGGGAAACAGCGGAAAAAATAAATAAGAAGTGAATAGTCGGCCAGACTGTCAAAAAGTGATATACACTCTTTGACAGTCTGGCTGGCCGGATATCAACTTTTTAAAAGATCACTCTTCGTGCAGACGATACCGTCATACGGAATAAAGAGTTGCCTTCTCTCACCAATTCGAGGTTGTTTCCGATCGTACTTCCCCAGTGAAAAAGAAAGAGTCAAGCGAATACCCACATCGATCCCGATTCGGATCCTGCTGCCGTCCTGGCTGAGTTCAAAAATATGTCCATTAAGATACGTTCCATGGACCATATCTTTTTCTTTCGGATCCAGAACTATTTTTTGTGGATCTATATGCAGTTTAGCAACATCGATACCAGCAGGTACTCTGTCGTTCGGTAATGTAAGAGACAGTTGTTCTGTCAGTTTGCAAAGAATTTTACCTGCATTTGGCTGGGAGAGAGTAACCCTGAATATATTTTCATTTACCAGATCAGACAGGGATCCGTTCTGCAAAAGCAGAGTGTGATCGGCCAACCTCTGCCCCTGGGACAGGTAGTGGGTGGAAAATATTATCGATGTCTTTTCCTCTTTGTTGATCTGCTTCAGGGTGTTGAGAATGATCTCCTGATTTTCTCCGTCAACATTGGCGGTCGGTTCATCGCAGAGAAGGACATCGGGGCGTAGAGCCAGGGCTCGTGCCAGAGCGACTCGTTTGACCTCACCACCGGAGAGTCCCCGGGTCTCACTATCAGCAAAATTTTCCATACCGACTAGCGCCAGCATCTCTTCTGTTCGTTGTTTACGTACCTCTTTGGAGATTTTTCTCACCTTCAAACCAAACTCAACATTTTTTCTCACCGTACCGGTGAACAGGATGGGGTTCTGATCAAACAACACCACCCGCCTCCGCAGAGAGTGCAGATGCTTTTCGTTGAATCTGATCAGTTGACCATCAAAATGGAGCCGACCGCTGCTTGGTCTATCCAGAAAAGCGAGGATCTTCAACAAAGTAGTCTTACCGGCGCCATTTGGTCCAATAAGGGTGTAAATCGCATTTGGACGAATCTCAAGAAAGTCAATATTCAAAACAGTCCTGCTACCATGGGTTCGCTGCATATTTTCCAGTTTATACAGTATCATGTCTCGTCTTTCCCTGGAAAAAGTGGAACAGCATATTGATACCGAAGGCAAACGTCATAAGGGTAATTCCCAATGCCACTGCCAGGACAAACTCTCCCTTATCATACTCCAGGGCCATGGCTGTGGTCATTGTCCGGGTAAACCCCTTGGCATTGCCACCCAGCATCATACTGATGCCAACCTCTGCAATAACCCGTCCATAGGCGGCTATGACAGCAGCAAGGATTCCATAGCGGGCCTCCTTCATAATGACCGCAGCCATCTGGAACCTGTTTGCACCCAAAGTCAAAGCCGTCATCCTGTAACGACTGTCAATCCTGCTGACGGCAGCAATCGCAAGAGTCATAATCACCGGAATGATTAAAATAACCTGACCAACGACAATGGCTTTCTGGGTATAGAGAAGATCAAGCGAACCAAAGATCCCACGCCGGGAAATAAATGAGTAAACGAAAAGGCCGATAACGACGGTTGGCAGGGCAAGAAGGGTATTCAGGCAGGTGAGCAAAAGCCGTTTCCCGGTGAAAACTGAATAGGCGATAATAAAACCGGATGGAATACCAATGATTGATGCAATGAGTGTGGCACCAAAACTCACCTTAAGCGATACCCCTACAATTTCAAAAAGCTCGGGGTCGAAGGAGAATAAGAGGAGAAACGCCGACTGCAGACTATCTAAAAGCAAATAAGCACCTTATTTCTGAAACCCCGTAAAAAATATCTTTTCTCTGTGCTCTCTGTGTCCTCTGTGGTGAGGCAATGTATCGTTCCTTAGCTCCCCAACAAAATACTACATAGCATCAGGATAAAAAAGCTGTTTCCCCTCCAACCGGTAGTTACTGATCATCTTTTGCCCCTTTTCGGAGGTAATCCAGTCAACAAACTGCATGGCAAGATCGTTCTGTACATGGGGATGTTTTTCAGGATTAACGGGAATAATGCCATATGGGTTGGCAAGTGCCGGGCCGCCTTCGCAGAGCACATCAAGCTCTATCGCAGGAGTTTTACCATATTTATATTTAATATAGGTGCCACGATCCGACATGGTATAAGCCTGTTTCTCGTCAGCAAAGGTAATGGTTTTCCCCATTCCCTGACCAATGGACAGGTACCAGTCGACAGAACCGGCAGGCATCTGAAAGGAAACTTCTTTTTTCTTGCCCTTTTTCACTATGGTTTGAATCTTGTCAACAAGTGCAACTCCGGACTCCTGCCAGAGGAACTGTTCTTTGGTATGGGTACCGCTGTCATCACCTCGGGAAATAAAAGTCTGCTTCATCTCTGCAATTTTCCCAAGTGCTCTACCGCCATCCGATAAACCTCTGATTTTTGCAGCATCAGCGGCGGGACCGATAAGCACAAAATCATTGTGCATCACCGCATAGCGCTTTGTTCCCCAGCCGTCCGCAACAAATTTTTCCTCCCTCCCTTTCGCATGAACGAAGATAACATCAACATTCCCATCCTGTCCATCACGAATAGCAGCACCTGTCCCCTTTGCTATGACCTTTACCTTTATGGCTGTATCTTTCTCAAATTCAGGCAGCAGCAGATCAAGCAATCCTGAAGACTGGGTGCTGGTTGTTGTTGACATCTTCAGAATTTTATCGGAACCAATAGCTGTTCCAGCTAAAAGCCCGGTAAGAAATATTGCTCCAATTACAGTAATTACACGTTTCATCTTTACTCATCCTGTTGTTTAAAATTATCGGGAAAAAGCATTTTGCCGCAGAGTGAAATATCATAACCTTCGAATGAATCGGCCAGAGCTCTGAATGATTTTTCATGCAGGAGACCAATAAATTTTTGAATACCCTTTTCAAAGAAACGATCTCTTGAAATAAGAAGATCAAATCGTTCCCAGCGAAGGGGCAAAAAATCAAGCCCGAGAAGACCCGCTACAGGTCGAATTGCCGGTGCGGTATCCACCCGTCCTGAAAAAACCTCCAGAGCTGCATCAAGATGCCGGGAAACTTCGTTTTGATAACCGGAAATTCGACCTGAAGAAATTTTGGATTTTGAAATTTCATAATCCAAAAGAAGACGGGTGCCTGCCCCGAGGGGTCTGTTTACGATAGAGATATCATCCCGTGCAAGATCCTCAACACCTTGAATTCCTTTTGGATTTCCTTTTTGAACGAGCAGTCCCTGCTCACGTTTGCTGAAATTGACAAAAACCGGTGCCTTATCCAACTCCTGATCAGCAAAACCAAAATTATATTCGTCATGATCATCCTGAAGCAGATGGCAGACTCCAATATGACAAAGTCCCCTTCGCAAACTTTTCAGCCCACCCATGCTGCCCAGATTTGCAAAGAAAGCAAGATGACCCGTAGTTTTTTTGTGAAACAGAGAGAGTGTCTTCTGAAACAGGGGGTCATCACTTCCGGCAAGAAGGAGCACACCTTCATCCGTTGAGCAACACGCCCCAGACCCACGGTAATTGAGGATATTGGTCTCCAGCCATTCCTCAACAAGCTTCCTTGGAAACAGCCATTTCCCGGTGATTTTTGTAGCCGGCAACCCTTTTTCACTCACCAGGGAATAGACCATTTTTTCATTTACATGGAGCAGCTTTGCGACTTCTTTTGTCGTTAAGAACTTTGCGTTTTGTAATGTATTCATATTATATTTCCCGCCGGTTCTGCGTCCGCTCAAATGAGCTCAAGGTAATACTCAATCGAGTTATATTTTTCTATAACATGTCCCATAAACCCCCAACAATAACCTAAACAGACCAAACCATACACATGAAACTAACACACCAGGGGCTACAGCACCAAATTCATATATTTTAGTGATTCAATGCATAAATAACATTGAATTGAAATGGTCTGATGTGCTACCATGCAATAAATAACAACTGATTACCTTGGTTTTTCCTGTGACCACTGCTGGTTGCAATAGAAGAATGGAGACAATATGAAAGTTAAAGATGTTATGGAACCGATTAAAAACTGGCTGACCCCCGAAATGACACTGAGAGAAGCTATTCAGGTCATGCAATCAACCAAACGGATGCATGGGTTGCCGGTAAACGGTATGATTGTGCTTGACGGTGCGATGAACCTTGTCGGAATTTTATCCAATATGGACATACTTAGAATTATTCTCCCGTCCCACGTTTATATCGATGAACACCACAGCAATATATCCTGGGAGGAGATTCGTGAAGAAAAAACCCGTGCCGTACGATCAATAACCGTAAGCAAAATAATGACAGAAGATGTCAGGGTTATCTCCACAAACGAGACCCTCCTGCGGTGCGCTGATACTCTGCGCACCGAACGAATCAGACGCCTTCCTGTAACGAGAAGTGATGGAAAAGTGGTTGGGGTAATATACCTGCGGGATGTCTATAATGCCTTGATATCATTGTTAACGAACTAGCCAGAACTTGGTTGTTCCCTCATGCTCTATTCCTGTAAATTGCTATAGTTTGGGATTCAGTTCTTCGCGCAACCAGTCGGCAAAGAGATTTATTCCGACAACCATGCCTATCAGTGTAATCCCCGGGAAGACAACCATCCACCACATGCCCGCATAAATGTAGTTCTTGCCTATGGCAATCATCATCCCAAGAGAAGGTTCCGTCAGCGGCACCCCTACTCCCAAGAAACTGAGCGTAGCCTCAAGCATGATCACAACGGCCATATCCACTGCCATAAGTACAAAGATGGGAGGAAGAGCGTTCGGTAAAATATGACGAAAGAGAATGCGAAAATCACCGGCTCCGGAAGACCTTGCAGCCGTGACATAGGGAAATTCTTTTATTTCAAGGACACTGCCTCTAATAGTCCTGGCATACTTTACCCAGTCAGCAATACAGATAGCGATTATAACCGTAAAAAGCCCTCTGCTCTCAAACACTCCAAGGAGCAGAACTGCCAGCAAGGTAGTAGAAAAGGAGAATACGGTATCTGCCGTCCGCATGATAAAGGCATCCAGAATACCACCGTAATAGGCCCCAAGCATACCGAGGATAATACCGACAATACTTGAAATGGTAACAACAGAGACGCTGACAATAAGAGAAGTCCGCAGTCCATAAAGTATAGTCGACAGGATTCCTCTTCCCTGATCATCTGTTCCCAGAGGAAAGGCAGACACTCCCTGATCCATCCATGACGGCTCCAGAAGAAAGTTCGCCAGGTCAACCGTGGTAAGGTCATAGGGATCCGTCGGTGCCAGATAAGGGGCAAAAAGAGCAGCAAAGAAAAAAGCAAACAGGATAATACCGCCAACTATGCCGGAAGGATCTCTCAGAAAGCTCTGCATCCTCTTTGAAGCAATGATTTTTCTCATCAATCCCTTCTCGCTAGTCATAGCGAATCCTCGGATTAAGCAAAGCATAGAGCAGATCAACCAGAATATTAATCGAAAGAATGATAAAAGCCGCCAGCATAATATAGGTGACTATAATGGGCTGGTCAGTCTCAAAAATTGAGGTCAGCAGCAGATTACCCATACCCGGCCACTGGAAAATCGTTTCAGTAACAATGGAAAAGGCAATAAGTTCTCCGAAGGAGAGTCCGGCAATGGTCACCACCGGAATCATCACATTTCTCAAGGCATGTTTCAAAATAACCTTTGCAGGCGACAATCCTTTAGCCCATGCTGTCTTTATATATTCTTCTGATAGAGTCTCACGCATGCCGGCCCGGGTAAGTCTGATTAATACGGCGAGCTGATAGCCGGAGAGGGTAAGCGCGGGAAGCAGGATATGCTGCCAGCCGGAAAGTGTCAGCAGACCGGTTCTCCAGAAACCGATCTGTACCGTATCCCCCCTGCCGAATGAAGGCATAATATTCAGATACACTGAAAAGAACATTACCAGGAGGATACCTATAAGAAATGTCGGTATAGAGATACCAACCAGGGACCCCGCCATGATCATTCTGCTGATCACTCCATTGGGACTGATCGACACTATGACCCCCAACCCCACGCCAAGAACAAAAGAGATACACATGGCGGTAACAGCAAGCTCGAATGTTGCGGGAAACCGCTCAAGGATCGTATCAAGTGCATCAATCTGACTCACATAAGATCTGCCGAAATCACCCTGCATTGCCCCTTTGAGAAAGGAAAAATACTGCGCATAGACTGGACGATCAAGGCCATAAGCGACCCTAATCTGCTCACGTTCTTCATAGGTGGCATCTTTACCGGCCAGCATAACCACAGGATCGCCGGTAAACCGAAACATAGCAAAACAGACCATTGACACCAGAATAAGAACAATCACACCCTGTATCAGTCTTTTAGCAAGATAGGTAGTCATGTTATTTTATAGGTTGATTAGAGGGTCAGGCTGAAGGCTGTTAGCAAAGACATACTTCCCCTAACAGCCTAAACACCTTCAGCCTAATCACCCTAACTACTTGATTTCTTTAGCTACAATCCAACGATCCGAACGAGGCTGATATTTAATACCCTTTCCTTTTACAACAGCGAAGATATCCTGCTGATAATGCAATGGTATCCAGGCTACATCTGCAACAGATTTCCTATTAATCACCTGCAGTGCCTTTTCTCTTTCCGCTCGATCAACGATGGAGGAAGAAGCTATGAGCAGGCTGTCAATCTCACTATTGGAGTAAGCTGCTCCATTATATGTTCCCATACCTTTGTCTTTATCCGGAGTATGGAGCAGTTTTTCGGCAGAGCGACCAAAATCAAAGGATCCGTCAAACCAGCCGATCAGGTAGAAATGGTATTTGTTGCTTGTAAGTTCATCAAAGAAAATTGATTTTGGTTTTACATCAAGTTTTACCTTGAGTCCTACTTTTGCAAGGTATTTTGCCACAGCCTCACAGATTTTTTCATCATTTACATATCTGTCATTGGGACCGGCGATAGTGATCTCAAAACCATCCGGGTAACCGGCATCGGCCAGCAGCTGCTTGGATTTTACCGGATCATAATCCAGTCTTTTGATTGATGCATCATAGCCTACAGTTGGCACATCGGGAATCTGATTGGCCATAGTTGCCTGACCGCGCATGATCTTTTCAATAATTTCCTTTTCATTAATGGCATGAGCAATCGCCTGCCGCACACGAAGGTCCTCAAAAGGGGTTCCCACCGTATTGCCGATACCCATATAAATAGCCCGACGTGCAGCCTGGGAAATTATCTCAACATGGGGCATCGCCTTAACTCGATCAAAGAGTGTTACAGGCACACCATTAACTATATCAACCTGCTTGCCCGCAAGTGCGGCAAAACGTGTGGACTCTTCTGTAATGGGGAGAATATCCACATTTTTATATTTCGGTGCACCTTCCCAGTAGTCCTCGTTGGCCGTCATACGGATATAAGATCCTTTAATCCATTCGACGAACTTATAGGCACCGGTTCCCATTGCACGAGTGTTGTATTCGCCATCGTCTATCTTCTCTGTAGATTCTTTATCAACAATGAAGTTCTGGTGCATGGTCTCGGCAAACCATGGGACAGGTTTTTTGGTTTTAAAGATGACGGTATAGTCGTCAGGAGTCTCTATAGACGCTATTGAGTTGGCAATATTCAGCAATTTAGAGTATTTCGGATCCTTCATTCGCTCAAAGGTAAACTTAACATCTGCAGCATTAAAATCATTGCCGTTATGGTATTTTACCCCTTTGCGCAGCTCAAACTTCCAGGTGAGGGCATCAACGCGCTGCCATTTCACAGCCAGCGCCGGTCCCAGTTTGCCTTCCGGTGCTTTTCTCTGCAGCAGACCGTCAAAAAAGTTTGACATATAGGATAGATTGGCATCCGAGGAATAGGCATGCGGGTTCATAGCTTTAGGCGGAGCATCAGTTGCAATAACCAGATCCGCCTTTGCCATCGCAGAAACCGGTAAGACCATTGCTGCCAACAGGGTTAAGGTTTTCAGGGTGCAGTTTTTCATTTTTCATCCTCCCTTTTATTCAAGTTTTTTGTTTACCTGCTCCTTCTGTTTTTGTGTACTATCAATACAGGTGGCAGGCCACAACATGGCCATCACCCATATCGCTGAAACATGGTTCTTCACTTATGCATATATCCATCCTTTGCGGACAACGTGTATGAAAACGGCAGCCGGAAGGAGGATCTATCGGACTAGGAACATCGCCTTCCAGCAAAATGCGTTTTTTCTTCTGAAGAGGATTGCTAGCCGGAGCAGCAGAAAGAAGCGCCTGTGTATATGGATGCCTGGGAGTATTATACAGCGCACTGTAGGGAGCCTCTTCAATTATCTTTCCCAAATACATCACCAGGATCCGATCACACAGATATTCGATCACCGCCAGATCATGAGAAATGATAACAAGAGAAAGATTAAAATCCCTTCTGAGATCCATAAGCAGATTGATAATCTGTGCCTGAATAGAAACATCAAGGGCAGACACCGGTTCATCTCCGATTATCACTATCGGGTCAAGTGCCAGCGCCCTGGCAATCCCGATTCTCTGACGTTGCCCTCCGGAAAACTCGTGGGGATAGCGTCTCCCCTGTTCAGGTGACAAACCAACAGTCTCCAGTAAAAATGCCAGCCTATCCTCTCTCTTTTTTCCGGTAAAAATGGCATGAACATCCATCGGATCGCCGAGTATCTGATTTACCGTCATTCTCGGATTCAGTGAGGAAAAAGGATCTTGAAAAATCAGTTGCATCTTGCGCCGTAGGCTGCGTAGTTCTTTATTCGATAACAGCGCCATGTCACGCCCTTCAAATAAAACCCGGCCTCCAGTGGGTGGTATCAACCCCATCAACCCCATGCCGACTGTCGTCTTGCCGCAGCCGGACTCCCCTACAATACCAAGTGTTTCCCCTTTCTCCAGATGAAAGCTGACCCCGTCCACAGCATGTACATGGCCCACAGCCCGGGAGGTTATTCCTCTTCTAATTGGGAAATAAACCTGCAGATCTTCTGCTTTCAGAATTTCAGTCATGTTTTTTAATGTGGAATGTGCAACCAGCAACGCACCGCATGTTTATCGTTAACTGTATCCAGAGGTGGTTCCTGCTCCCTGCATATTTTCATGGTATGTGAACATCGCTGTCTAAATGTACACCCGGAGGGAAGATCATAGAGGCTGGGTACCATCCCTTTAATCTCAGTCAGCCTCTTCTGTTCACCTTTGCTCCGACTCCCGAGAACAGGAATCGACTGCAGCAACCCTTGAGTATAAGGGTGCAGTGTATTTTGAAACAGATCAATCGCTTTTGACTCCTCAACCACGCGACCGGCATACATTACAACTATCCGATCCGACATTTCGGCAATAACTCCAAGATCATGGGTGATCATCTGAATCGCCGTATCCAACTCATCTTTCAACCTGTTCATCAGATCAAGTATCTGGGCCTGAACCGTAACATCGAGGGCCGTTGTCGGTTCATCGGCTATCAGTAGTTCAGGGTCACAGGCAAGAGCCATCGCAATCATAGCCCTCTGCCGCATACCACCCGACAACTGATGCGGATACTCATGGAGACGCTTATGCGGTGCAGGAATCTGCACTCTTTCCAGCATTTCAGTTGCAGCCTCTAAACCCTCTTTTTTGTTCATTCCCTTATGCAGAGTGAACATCTCTGCAATTTGATTTCCTATGGTAAAAACCGGATTCAGAGAAGTCATCGGTTCCTGGAAAATCATGGCGATCCGGCTGCCTCTGATACGTCGCATCGCCTTCTGGCTCAACCTGGTCAGATCCTCACCATGAAAATAAATATGTCCCCCAACTATTTTTCCGGGAGGATCCGGGACGATCCGCATAATAGAGGAAGCTGTAACAGATTTACCGCACCCCGACTCTCCCACGATGCCGAGAGCCTCTCCCCTGTCAAGATGATAGGAAACACCGTTCACCGCACGCGCAACCCCTTCAAAAGTATAGAAGTAGGTTTTCAGATCCTGCACTTCGAGCAAATGGGTGTTGTGATCTGTCATTGCACCTCAGATTTCTGCAGTTTCTCTTAAAAATGTGTCAAGACAATCAAACATAACATAGAGTGAATCAAGAACAATATGTTCTTCTTCAGTATGCTGAGACATTTCTCCAACAGCACCCCAGATAGCCCCGGGTATATTCCTTTCAGACAGATACCTGGCATCGGACGAGCCATGTTCAAAACCAAAAACAGCTCCGTTTGCATGTTTTTGCAGGAGATTAAAATAAAGGGATTCACCTCCAAAAAAAACAGCTGCCCTGTCCTGAATTATAACCTGCCCGGATACAACTTCCTTTATAGCAGCAACTATCTCATCAGGATCATCATGCTCGGGATAACGAATATCCAGAATAGCTTTTGCCCGACCCGGCACAATATTTACAGAGCCGTTTCCGGCCTCACACCTTGTTAAAGCAACAGTTTTATGCCAGTGATCCGGACTTTCTTCTGTAAAAAGTGCTTTAATGGCCATATAATCTTTTATCAGAAGATCAAAGGCATTCTGCCCCAGCCACGGTCGTGCAGCATGCACAGCTTTACCTTTCGCCTCCAGACGGATCCGGATAATTCCCTTTTCTTTGATAACAATCAACCCTGGATTGCCGCCATCCAGGGCAATAAAAAAATCAGTCTCTATCTTTTCCCCAACAATTCCCGCCCCGTTACTGCCACCGACTTCTTCATCACCTGTTAGAAGAAGTCCAAAACACATATCTTCCTGGGTCAAACCTCTTTCCTGTAAAATTGTCAGATGCTCCCGGAAAAGCAGCAGTGATAATGCAACTGCGTATTTATCATCAATTGCGCCACGACCATAAAGGCTGCCATTTTCAATCCATGGTGAAAATAATGCTTCATTTTCCACTTCCACAACATCAAAATGGGCCATGAGCAGAACCTTCGTCCCGACTCCCTCAGAAGGTAAAACAACTATGGAAGGAGTACCATTGATATCATATCGCTTATACTTTATTGAATTTTTGTTGAGCCATTCTGCTATAAAATCAGCACACTGTAAAATTGTTCCAGACCGTTCACAGGTGGAAGGTATACGAATTAAATCTTCTGTTAACTGCAGTAATTCATTATTAATATGTTTTACAGCCACTGTTACCTCAAGCCTTTTAAAATAAACCTCTCCGAATTCGGAGTTTATCAAATTATGCATTTTTACGAAACCATCGTTATTGCTCTAAGCTGACTTCAGGTCAGAGATCTCGAAAACACGCTGAATAATTGTTTAAAAAATGTTTTAACCGAATCATGAAAATAATTCAAACCATGATGATATCCCGAACATATTTCAAAACAAAAAAGCAAAGAAAATTGCAGAGACAGTGGAAGACCAGAGAATTGAAAGTCATCAGCAAAGGAGATTATCTTTAACCTATGAATACTCTAATAAAAAAGGAATTTAATTCTATTGTTGGTGACAGTCGGTTTCGTGACCGGCTGGAAGATCTGCTCAGCTATTCATATGATGCTTTCACTGTAGAGTCAGTCCCCGATCTGGTGCTGCTGCCTGTCTCTACCGCAGAGATCTCAGCGATCCTCAAGGTTGCCTCTGAACATCAGATTCCAGTGACAGCCAGAGGAGCCGGAAGCAGCATCTGTGGAGCACCAGTGCCGGTGAATGGTGGAATTGTACTCTCCATGACCATGATGAACCGGATTCTTGAGACCAACACCCCCGATCGCTACTGCATAGTCCAGCCAGGAGTCATCAACGGCGATCTGCAGGCAGAACTCGCCAAGAGTGCTTTTTTCTATCCGCCGGATCCCGGAAGCATGGCCTTTTCAACTATCGGTGGCAATCTGGCGCAGAATGCCGGTGGACCACGCTGTCTGAAGTACGGGGTCACCTCTGACTATGTGCTTGGCATGGAAGTAGTGCTGGCCAGCGGTGATGTGATCCGCTTTGGCAGCAGAAACGTCAAGGATGTTACCGGCTATCGGCTTTCCGGATTGTTTTGCGGCTCTGAAGGGACTCTGGGGGTAGTAACTGAAATTACCCTCAAGGTCGTACCTCTGCCTGAAGCTTACCGTACCGTGCTGGCGGTTTTTAATGACCTGGATGATTCTGCTGCCACTGTCTCGGATATTATCGGTGCAGGCATTCTGCCCGCGGCCCTTGAGTTACTCGACAAAGTGCTGATCAACACCGTAGAAGATGCCAATAACATCGGTCTGCCCCGCGAGGCGGAAGGGCTGTTACTGATAGAGGTTGACGGAAGCGAAGAGCAGGTTGAAAAGGAGTTGGCGCTGATCGTCGAAAAAGTGCTAAGCAATAACGCTGTCGATATTCAGCAGGCCCGCACCGCAGAAGAACGAGACAACCTCTGGCAAGCCAGACGTTCGCTCTATCCCAGCATGGCCCGCTTAAAGCCAAACTGCATCGTTGAGGATGCCACGGTACCCACCAGCAAAGTACCTGAGATGATCAGGGGAATCCGAGCCATCATCGATAAATATAAACTGCTGTGCGGAATAGCAGCCCACGCCGGGGATGGCAATATGCATCCGTTAATTGCCTGCGATTTGCGCGACCATGATGAAATGGAGCGGGTCGAAAAAGCAATAGAAGAAATCTTCGAACTTGCCATGGCCAATAACGGTACTCTCTCCGGTGAACATGGTATCGGAATTGCGAAACGTAAATATCTCTCCATGGCCATTGACAAACCAACCCTCAAGTTCATGCACACTTTAAAACAGGCTGTCGATCCCCATGGAATCCTCAATCCCGGGAAAGCGATATGAGTCTCAAACCAGATAACTTAATAGCGCCGGAGGTTCACCACTGTTCCAAATGCGGAGCCTGTCTGCACGTCTGCCCGGTCTATCTGCAAAAGATGGAAGAGGGGGTCAGTCCTCGTGCTAAAGTGCAGCTTACCAGGCACTACGCAGAAAAAAACCTGGTCACATCCAGCCACCTCAACAGTCTGGTCAACCACTGCCTGATGTGCGGCAACTGCACCGCTGCCTGCCCCAGCGGGGTACAGCATCAGAGCCTGTTTATGCGGATGCGCAGCTACATGGCAACCGATCATGGCGAAGGCTGGCATCTTAAAGCTCTTTATCACTTTTTAAGCCATGAGCAGCAACTGCGGCTCGTCTCACGTTTTGCCAGACTGGGCCGCAACCATATGCTTGAACAGGTGCCCCGTGAATTCAAAATCGGCAAAATCCCGGCAAAGCGACTACCAAAATTCAACAAGCAACCTTTTCGTGAGCAGGCTGTTGAAAAGATTGCACCAGAGATCCAATCCCGGGGTACAATCCTCTATTTCACAGGCTGTGGAACCAATTATTTATATGAACAGGTCGGTCATGCTCTCTGCCATATCCTTAAGATTATGGGCTTTCAGGTTGAAATCCCCAGGTCCCAGGTCTGTTGCGGTCTGCCTATGTTTATCCATGGCAATATGGAAAAGGCAGCAGCTAATATTAAAACCAATATCAAACTCTTTAACAGAAAAGATATTGTCGCCGTGGTCACCGATTGTGCCACCTGCGGCTCAGCTTTACATAAGGAGTACGGGATCGTTCTCGAAGAGTTGGGGCTGGCCACCGGGGAGGCTGAAGAGTTGGGCTCCAAAGTGCGTGACATCGGTGAGTTCATTCTGGCCAATTTCTCTCTACTCGAACCACATATGGACCCCTGTGCCACCAGACAAAAAGTCACCTACCATATGCCCTGTCATCTACGTAATGGACAGGGAGTAACAACTGAAATAGAGGCATTACTTAAACGGTTACCACATGTCGACTATACCAGAGCTGCAGATTACGATCACTGTTGCGGAGGAGGCGGCACCTTCTTTTACGACCATCCCGAGACTTCCCACCAGATAGTGAGCAGGAAGATTAAAAACGCCATAGCGACTGGAGCCGATACCTGGATAACAGGCTGTCCCGGTTGCAGCATCAATCTCTCGGGTAACCTCCAGGAATCAGACAATATTACGGTTGAACATATCCTCCTGTTAATTGAACAGGGATTAAATAAGCAGGGGTAAACACAATGCAACGCATCGTTAAATATGGTAATATAGAGTTGCTGATAGACTTGGATTCAGCTCCGGATTTTGACGGCGTAATGGTTGGCTAATAACAACTGCGATGGAACAGGTATGAATCAGAAAAAATCAAAATCTTTACAAAACAAAGCCACCGTAAATGCGCAATTGCCTGATGATATCTCCTTACCTTTAGAAATTCGACTCCATGGTCGTGGTGGCCAGGGGGGAGTGACTTGCGCCAAATTGATTGCTGCAGTCTATGCGGAGATGGGACTCCATGTGCAGACCTTTGGTGATTATGGAGCCGAACGCTCCGGTGCCCCGGTACGCGCCTTTACCCGAGTCAACAAAATAGTCATCAAAAATCGCAACAAGGTTTACCGTCCCCATCATCTACTGGTATTAGACACGGCCCTGCTCGGCAGCCGGATATTGGACGGTATTGCTCCCGGGGCAGTTATTCTGCTCAACAGCAGCGGTCGACTGGAGGAGTTTTCGGAAAAGTTCGCCGACTACCGCCTTGGTATTATTGATGCAACCGGTATAGCACGGGAACATGGCATTGGAACCAGCAGCGTGGTTATCATCAATACCACCATCGTCGGTGCCTACGCAAAACTCCTCGGTTTGTCAATTGAAGTACTGAAAGACGCCTATACCAGGCTTGGGCTTTCCGGGGACATGGCTGCAGCCAGAGAGGCTTACCAGGACGTACTTATCCAACAACCTGACACTACGGTTACCGGAACTGCCGTTGGAGGTGAACTGGTAACCGCTTTTCCACCGGTCAAACAGCAGATCGACCACTTTGATGATGTTCCGACCAGGTTACAAACCGGAGACTGGAGCACCCAGCTGGCCGGTTTTAAAGATCATTTAGCGCCCTGTAATTATAGTTGTCCGGCAGGTAACGATGTAGTTGGTTTTATTCAGGCACTTAAAACGTATGGATCAGACAGAGCAATGGAAATCCTCCTGCAAACCCAACCCCTGCCCTCGGTCTGCGGACGGGTCTGCCCCGCCCCCTGCATGCACGAATGTAACCGCAAACTGATGGATGGGGCTGTCAATATCCGCGGCCTGGAGCGATGGATCTCCGATCATTCTGAATTGGTTTTGAAAAAAAAGAAGATCGGGAAAACCCATTCATTTGCCGTAATCGGCGGAGGCCCGGCCGGTTTGAGTGCAGCCTATCAACTTGCTCTGCACGGTCATCATGTTACAATTTTTGAGAAAGAAAAAAAACTCGGGGGCGTGCTGCGTTACGGTATCCCGTCGTTTCGCCTGCCGGAAGAAGTTCTGGAACGCGATATTAAACGTATCTTTTCTTTAGGAATCCGCAGCACATGCGCACATCCCATCGACAAGGTGGAGCTGGAACGTCTGTATGAAGAACATGACGGAGTGATTATCTGCAAAGGGTTCAGTGATGCCAAGACCCTCTCAGTCGCCGGGGAGGATCTCGACGGTATTGAACAGGGGCTGACTTTTCTGGCCCGCAGGCGGATCGATAAATTGGCAACTGAACTTTCCGGAGACGTAGTCGTTATCGGTGGAGGCAACACAGCTATCGACTGTGCCCGCAGTGCCCTGCGCAGGGGAGCATCTTCCGTCAAACTCATCTATCGCCGAAGCCGTACAGAGATGACTGCCATTGAGGAAGAAATAGAGGATGCCCTTCGAGAGGGTGTGCAGCTCCTTCCTCTGCATCAGCCGGTTGCATTCCGGGGAGTCGGGCGTGTCGCAGGCATTGTTCTGGCTGAAGTTGAACTTGGTGAAGCAGATATTGACGGCCGGCGACGCCCGCTGGTAACAGAGCAGATGACTGAGCTGAACTGTTCCAAAGTTTTACTGGCCCTGGGGCAGGAGAACAAACTAGCAATGCTGCCGGATGAGTGGCAAATCAGTGGTGCCAGGGGATGGCTTGAAGAAAAACCGCTCAACATCTGGTGTGCCGGAGATTGTTCAACTGCTGACGGCACAGTAAGCCATGCCATAGGCAGCGGCAGGCTGACAGCTCTTAAAGCTCTGGCAAGTCTGGACGAAACTGAACCCTTGGTAGATGAAATTTCGCAAAATTCATTGGTGGCCCCCGCCCATATCCGTTTCTCCCACTTTCCTGTTCTCGCACCACACCAGGATCGGCATAAAATCGTAGATAATTATCAAAATAACTTTGATGAAGTCAATCTTGGCCTCTCCGGCAAGGAAGAAGCTGAGCGCTGCTTTTCCTGTGGCCGTTGCACCCGATGTGACACCTGCCTGGTTTTTTGTCCCGAGGGGGTAATCTACCGCACAGCAGACGGCTACCGGGTAGATGAGAATTATTGCAAAGGCTGCGGCGTCTGCGTAGCTGAATGTCCGCGACGAGCCATGGACCTGAATGACAAAGAGAGTCGGGAGGAATAATCGATGTCTGTTGAATTAATAAGTGCCAACCATGCTGCTGCTCTGGCAGCGACTCTGGCGGGAAGGGCCAACCGTACAGCCAGGGGGTTCTGCAGTGGTGTTTACCCGATTACTCCGACAACCGAATGTATGGAATATCTCTGTGGCCAGGAGATTGAGAAAGGCAAAGTGGTTCGGGTTGACAGCGAGCATAGTGCCATGGGAGTCTGCATAGGAGCCTCCTCTGCAGGGGCCAGATCTTTTACTGCCACGTCCTCTAACGGCCTGGCCTATATGCTCGAAAACTGCGTGGCTGCTGCCAGCTACCGGCTGCCGATCGTTATGGCTGTATCCAATAGAACTCTGGGCCCTCCCTGGAATATCTGGGCAGATCATGGCGATTCTCTACTGCTGAGAGATCTTGGCTGGCTGCAATTTTACTGCGCTGACAATCAGGAAGTTTTCGATACGGTGCTTTGTGCTTTCAAACTGGCCGAGGATCCACGTGTATTAATGCCCGCCGTATCCTGTATGGATGGTTTTATCCTGTCGCATACCATGGCCCAGGTTGAAATCCCCGGGCAGGAACTTGTAGATCGTTTTCTCCCCACGACAAAGGTGCCTCATCGATTGAACAAATCAGCCCACACCCTGGGACAGCTTGAAATTCCGCAGCAGGCAGTTGCCCATCGAACCCAGCACCACCAGGCAATGTCGGCAGCCGTCCAGGTCTATGCAGAAGTCCAGGACTCTTTTGAGGAGATTTTCGGTCGAAGAGTTGCCGACCCGGTTGTCGCATATCATGCTGATGATGCCGATACTCTGATTGTCTCCATGGGAACCATTGGGGCAACGGCTGAACGGGTTGTTGATCAGCTGCGTGAACAGGGACAGCGTGTCGGTTCCATACGGGTACGAATGTTCCGCCCAATGCCTGAAAACGATTTGCGTAAATATTTTGCAGGAACAAAACGGATTGCAGTCCTCGATCGTAATATCAGTCTCGGTTACGGCGGCGTGCTCTGGGGTGAAATTCGTGGCTTTAGTGATCCTGATGCCATAGTCCAGGGCTATATGGTAGGAGTTGCAGGGGGTGATGTCCGGAGAGAGCATATTATCAACCTGCTAGCCGATCTCCAGCAGTGCAAAGCAGAAACTGCGCCGAAAATAGTGGAGGTAGCATGATGAATGAACCGGCACTTCACGGAATAGCCCAGACCAAAAAAGATCGTTCAGCCCCTGTGCTCCGTCCGGGCAATACAAACTGCGGCGGATGCGGCATGTCGAACCTGCTGCAGATGCTGAGCCGGGCTGCCGAAGACAGCGATATTAAAATCGTCATCCCTGCCTGCTGCGCTGCTATTACCACCGGTGTGTTCCCGGAAAGCTCCATCAGCGTGCCGACAATCCTGACCACCTTTGCCGCCGGGGCTTCTGTGGCCACTGGAGTTGCCAGCGTGGCGCAGCTGAACAAAGAGGAAACCCGGGTCATCTGTCTCGCCGGCGATGGCGGAACCTATGACATCGGCATGGGTACTCTGTCGGCTGCCGCCGAGAGAAATGAAGATATCCTCTATATCTGTTACGATAACGAGATCTACGGAAATACGGGCGGACAGCGTTCATCGGCTACCCCCACCGGAGCCAGTACCACCACTACACTGGGGGGCAAGTCGGAACTAAAAAAGGATATCATGGGCATCATGGCCGCCCACCATATCCCCTATGCAGCCTCGATCTCCCTGGCTCATGCCGACGACACCCTGCGAAAGCTCCGGTTTGCCTTAAACGTCAAAGGTTTCCGTTTCCTGCACGTACTCGCACCCTGCCCAACCGGTTGGAAGTCTGAGCCTGCCGTCAGTATCGAACTGGTTCGTCTGGCCGTTCGTTCCGGTCTTTTTCCGATTTTCGAAGTGTTTGACGGTGATCATTATACGATCAATATCGAACCGGATTTTTCAAGTGAAGCCCTGTTGATGTATCTTTCTCTTCAGCGACGATTCCGAAAGTCCGGAGTAACCGAAGAAGCTATTCGACCGAATATCGAGCGATACTGGCATCAGTTACGGGCAATGAGTGGAAGGATTATGCCCGCCATACGGAATATCAAAGCTGATTAAAGTTTTTACGACGCCATCAAGTAAGAGGAGACAACTATGCGTAAATATGTTGGTGAACGTATTCAAAAATTACGGGAAGCTCAGGGACTGACACAAGAGGAGGTCTGCAAGCTGACCGGAATAAAACTGGCCAGGTTAAAAGCTTTTGAGGATGGAAGTGCTGTACCTTCCGTTGGCGTGATTATCATGATTTCCAGAGTTCTGGGATCAAAAATAGAGGGGTTGCTGCATGGTGGCGGCACGGTGTCAGAGGCGTTGACCATCTGTCGTGCAGGAAAATCCCATATGGGACAGCGGGGCAATACCGAACAAGGTTATGCCTACGACTCCCTGACCCGCCCGGGCACTGTCGGTCATATCATGGAACCTTTTATGTTGATATTCGACCCCAAACTCCCGAAAGGACCACCTATTGCCCATGACGGCCAGGAATTTTTATACGTTGTGTCCGGGACGATAGGGCTTTTTTATGATGGAAAGGAATATAGTCTCGAGCAGGGAGACAGTGTCTATCTGAATTCATCCCGCAGCCACACGCTTTACTGTCTTGGAGACAAGCCGGCACAGTTACTTGCCGTTGTCAGTGCCCACGTGTAAAAATCACCACCGCCAATAATATTTCCTCAAACTCTCAACAGGAGTAATTATGCGTGCCGTTGTTCAACGAGTCCGTCATGCATCCGTGCGAATTGATGACAGCATCACAGGACAGATCGGTTATGGTCTGGTTATATTGCTCGGTATCCGAGCCGAGGATACCACCAGGGATCTGCAGTGGATGGCCGATAAAACAGTAAACCTTCGCATTTTTGAAGACGACGAGGGGAAAATGAATCGTTCCCTTGCAGACATTAACGCAGAGATGCTTATTGTCTCGCAATTCACTCTCTATGGCGATTGCCGTAAAGGGCGAAGACCCGGCTACTCCAACGCAGCACCGCCGGAAATTGCCGAACCGATCTATAACCGGTTTATTGAAGAGATAAAAAGTCGAGGGATAAAAACCGCCACCGGAACCTTCCGGGCCATGATGGAAATTGAACTTGTTAACGATGGACCGGTTACGCTTCTGCTCGATTCAGAAAAGATGTTTTAATAAAGTTAACATTCGCCTGGATGCCAGGCTCCTACAGCGTGCAGGCTCATGTAGGAGTCTGGCCTCCAGACGAACCCCGCAGAAGCATAGCGACTGCCAAACTTTTAACGCATTTATAAGGTAAAATATGACATTCACCGAGGGTAGCTCCTATGCAAATTTCACACTCAAAAAACATGCATTTATCCAGGAAATCGAATCCGACGTTTTTCTTTTTGAACACACCCAGCTGAAATGCCCTCTTCTGGCGATCAAGAATGATGACACCAACAAAACCTTTTCTGCAGGCTTCAATACTATCCCCACGGACTCTACCGGAGTCGCTCATATCCTCGAACATTCGGTATTGATGGGTTCAAAAAAATATCCGGTCAAAGATGTCTTCGGTGAAATAAATAAAGGTGG